>NZ_JBFAWY010000006.1:0-300257 GCF_040680575.1 Streptomyces sp. NPDC052020 | reverse complement strand
CCGGCCCCGGCGCGGGCGCGGAGATCCAGTACACGGCCCGGGTGACCCCGAGCCGTGTGATGAGCGTCGACATCGCGGTCGGCACCCGGCAGCCGCCGGGTCAGGGCTTGAGCACCAGCGTGTCGCTCGTGCTGTCGTCGACCGCCTTGTCCGAGAAGGACCACGGCAGCAGCTCGCCCTCGGCCCACTTGTCGGTCTGGTCGGTGTAGTGGGCGCTGTAGGCGTGGCCGGAGGCGCCGGTGAGGTTGATCCAGCGGGACTTGTCGAGGTCGCCGAGGTTGACCACCATCCGCATGGACGGCACCCACACCACCCCGTAGCCGCCGGCCGCGTTCCAGCCGGTGGCGTTGACCGTCGCCTCACCGCCGCTGAGCTTCCACGGGCCGCGGTTGAGGGCGTACTGGAGGAAGCCGGGGCCCTCGGTGCCCAGGGTCTGGTTCTTCAGGAACAGGCGGTGCAGCCGTCCCCAGTTCCAGGTGTCGATGTCCTTGCCGAGCTTGGCGGTCAGCTCCCAGCGGGCGTCGATCATGGCGCGCTTGAACAGCTCGTCGCGGTTGTCGGCGCGGGGGCGGGTGCCCGACTTCGGCGTGGTCCACCAGTCGCTGTCGGGGTCGTCCATCAGGCTGCGGACCACCTCGAACCAGCGGTCGCCGCCGTCCGGCTGCGCCTGCGAGGCCGCGCGCTGGCCGCACTCGCGCACCTTCGTGGTGTCGTCGGCGGGCCCGGTGGTGTTCACCGGGTCGACCCACAGGCACTGGCCCTTGACCCGCAGCTCCTTGGGCAGCTTGTTGCCGAAGGCCAGCTTGAGGATGTTGCGCCAGACCGCGTTGAAGTAGGCGGCGGCGGCCGAGTCGGCGTCCTGGGTGTAGTCCCAGCCCTCCAGCAGCTTCTGCGCCTGGCGGACGTCCTTGTCACCGGTGTCGATCTTCAGCAGCTGCGGGACGAGCAGCTTGGCGATCTCGCTGCTGTTGTCCAGCTGCATCTGCCGCATGTCGTCGGTGGAGATCTTGCCGCCGTCGTCGATCTTCTGCTGGATCAGGTCGGTGATCCGCTGGCTGCGGGCGCCGTAGCCCCAGTCCGTGGTGAGCGTGTAGGGGTACTCGTCCTGGTCGACGACGGACTGGTTGGCGGTGACGATGTAGCCGCGCTCCGGGTCGTACTCGTAGGGCAGTTCGTCCTGGTCGATGTAGCCGGTCCAGCGGTAGTCCGAGTCCCAGCCCGGCGCCGGGATGGAGCCGTCGTGCCCCTCGGCGCGCGTGGGGATCTTCCCGGGCAGCGTGTAGCCGATGTGGTTGTCGGTGTCGGCGTAGATCAGGTTCTGCGAGGGCACCTCGAACAGCGCGGCGGCCTCGCGGAAGTCCTGCCAGTTCCTGGCCCGGTCCATGGCGAAGACGGAGTCCATGGTCCGGCCCGGCTCCAGCGCGGTCCAGCGCAGGGCGACGCCGTAGCCGTCGCCGCGGTCGGGGGCGGCGGTGTCGACGGTGGCCTTCTTGCCGACCTTCACCAGTTCGTCGTCGCGGTCGGACAGCAGGGGCCCGTTGTCCGTCTCGCGGACGACGATCTTCTTGGACGCGCCGCCGGCGACCTTGATGGTCTCCTCGCGCGTCGTGAACGGCACCACCTTGCCGTCGAGCTGGTAGCCGTCGCCGGTGATCTTCTCCAGGTACAGGTCGGAGACGTCGACGCCGGAGTTGGTCAGGCCCCAGGCGATGTCCTGGTTGTGGCCGATGACCACGCCGGGCATGCCCGCGAAGGTGTAGCCGGCGACGTCGTACTGGCACTTGGCCGAAACACTGCGGCAGTGCAGGCCCATCTGGTACCAGACCGAGGGCAGCGACGGCGAAAGGTGCGGGTCGTTGGCGAGCAGCGGCTTGCCGGTGATGGTGTGCTCGCCGCCGATCACCCAGGAGTTGGAGCCGATGCCGTCGCCGTTCACGCCGACGGCGGTGGGCAGGTCGTCCAGGACCTCCTGGAGGCCGGCCAGCTGGCTCTGGAGGGCGCCGGCGCCGGACGTGCCCGCCGCGCCCGTGCCGGTGCCGGTGCCGGTCGTGCCGGACGTGCCCGTGCCGGTGCCGATGGTTCCGGTGCCCGCCGTGCCGGTGCCCGCCGTGCCGGTGCCGGACGCCCCGGACAGGCCCGTGCCGCCCGTGGAGGCGCCGGACGAGGTGCCGCCGTCGCCGCCCTGGAACGTCTGGGTGAGCTCGTCGTACTGGCCCTCCTGGACGATCGCCTTGTTGCGGCTGTAGGGGTAGCGCGGGTACAGGTCGGCGATCTGCTTGGGGCCCAGGCGGCTGGTCATCAGGGCGCGGTCGATCTCGTCCTGCATGTTGCCGCGCAGGTCCCACGCCATCGCCTTCAGCCAGGCGACCGAGTCGACCGGGGTCCACTTCTCGGGCTTGTAGTCGTTGGTGAACCCCAGGGCGGCGTACTCCAGGGAGATGTCCTGGCCGTCCTTGCCCGCCAGGTAGGCGTTGACGCCCTTGGCGTACGCCTGGAGGTACTTCTTGGTGGAGTCCGACAGCTTGGAGTCGTACTCCTCCTTCGCGACCCGGTGCCAGCCCAGGGTGCGCAGGAACTCGTCGTTGTCGACCTGGCTCTCGCCGAACATCTCCGACAGGCGCCCGGCCGTCATGTGGCGGCGCACGTCCATCTCGTAGAACCGGTCCTGCGCCTGGACGTAGCCCTGCGCCATGAACAGGTCCTCGTCGGAGGAGGCGTAGATCTGCGGGATGCCGTAGCCGTCACGCTTGACGTCGACCGGGCCCGCCAGGCCCTCCAGCGTGATCGAACCCTTGGTCTGCGGGAAGGAGGCGCGGACGGTGCTGATCGACCAGTAGGCGCCGTAGGCGAGGCCGCCGATGATGGCCAGCACCAGCACGAGGACCATCAGACGGGCTTTGCGCCCCTTCTTCCTGCCGGACTTGCCGGGCGGCTTACCCGAAGAGGCGGTGTTGGTGGGGGGCATCGCTGTCCTTGCTGTCCTAACACGAGCGGCAGGTCGGGCTGAAATTCTGACTGAGCGCTGGAGCAACCATAGGCGCAGGGCCCGGTCCCCCTTGACGCGGAGTCGGGAACCGGGCGCGGACGGACGTTCGATCTTGCCAAGGCTAGCGTCAAGAAATCGTCAAGAGTTAGGTAAGGTAACGAAGTAGTCGGCGCACGGATGCGGTGGCTCCGTGTGCCATGTAGAGGCGTGGTGCGGGCGCGAGGGCGCGCCCGTGCGCGCGTCGCACGTCCACTCACTCGCACCATGTACGTGTGCCGGGCGCGAACCGCCTGCCGCTCCCCGTGACCGGCGTGCGCACGCGCGCGGTGCGCGTACACCGGGGCGTACACCAGGGAAGGGAACGGCCGCTGACTGTCCACCACCTCAACCAGCTCCTGCTCGTCTGCTCGCTCGTCCTGCTCGTCGCCGTCGCGGCGGTCCGGCTCTCCTCGCGCAGCGGGCTCCCCAGCCTGCTCGTCTACCTGGCGATCGGTATCGCCATGGGCCAGGACGGCATCGGCGACATCCACTTCGACAACGCCGAACTGACCCAGGTCATCGGGTACGCGGCCCTGGTCGTGATCCTGGCCGAGGGCGGTCTCGGCACGAAGTGGAAGGAGATCAGGCCGGCCCTGCCGGCGGCCTCCGCGCTGGCGCTGGCCGGGGTCGCGGTGAGCGTCGGGGTGACGGCGGCGGCGGCCCACTATCTGGTCGGGCTGGAGTGGCGGCAGGCGCTGATCATCGGAGCGGTGGTGTCCTCCACGGACGCCGCGGCCGTCTTCTCCGTGCTGCGCCGCGTCCCCCTGCCCGCGCGGGTGACGGGCACGCTGGAAGCCGAGTCCGGCTTCAACGACGCGCCCGTGGTCATCCTCGTCGTCTCCTTCTCCACGGCCGGGCCGGTGGAGCACTGGTACGTGCTGCTGGGCGTCATAGCGATGGAGCTGGCCATCGGCGCGGCCCTCGGTCTCGCGGTCGGCTGGCTGGGCTCCTGGGGGCTGCGGCACGTGGCGCTGCCCGCCTCCGGCCTGTATCCGATCGCGGTCATGGCGATCGCGGTCACGGCGTACGCGGCGGGCGCCCTCGCCCACGGCAGCGGCTTCCTCGCCGTCTACCTCGCCTCGATGGTCATGGGCAACGCGCGGCTGCCGCACTGGCCCGCCACGCGCGGGTTCGCCGAAGGGCTCGGCTGGCTGGCGCAGATCGGCATGTTCGTCCTGCTCGGGCTGCTGGTCACCCCGAGCGAACTGGGCGACGACATCCTGCCCGCCCTCGTCATCGGGCTGGTGCTGACCATGGTGGCCCGTCCGCTGAGCGTCGTGGCGTGCCTGCTGCCGTTCCGGCTGCCCTGGCAGGAGCAGACGCTGATGTCCTGGGCCGGGCTGCGCGGCGCGGTCCCCATCATCCTGGCGACGATCCCCATGGTGGAGGGCGTCGCGGGCAGCCGCCGGATCTTCAACATCGTCTTCGTGCTGGTGGTCGTCTACACCCTGATCCAGGGCCCGACCCTGCCGTGGCTGGCCCGCAGGCTCCGCCTGGGCGACGCCTCGGAGGCCGCCGACCTCGGCATCGAGTCGGCTCCGCTGGAGCGGCTGCGCGGGCATCTGCTGTCCGTGGCGATCCCCGAGGGGTCGCGGCTGCACGGCGTCGAGATCAACGAGCTGCGGCTGCCGGCCGGGGCGGCCGTCACCCTGGTCGTCCGCGAGGGCACCTCGTTCGTGCCGCTGCCCACGACGGTGCTGCGGCGCGGGGACGAACTGCTCGTGGTCGCCACCGACCCCGTACGGGACGCCGCCGAGCGGCGGCTGAGCGCGATCGCGCGCGGCGGCAAGCTCGCCGGGTGGCTGGGCACCGGGGGCGCCGACCGCGGGAGGCGGTGACCGGCCGGGGCCGTCCGGGACCGTCCGGTCCGTCCGGGAGGCCGTGACCGGCCGGGGCCGGCCGGCTCCCGCTCGGGGGGACCGGCGGGGAGCCGGGCTCCCGGCGGGCGCCGGGGGCGGCCGTGGCCGCCGCGAGGGGACCTTCGCGGCGCGGCCCCGCGAGGTGCGGTAATCGCAGGTGAGCGCAGGTGGAGTGCTCGCTTTCACAGGTGCGCTTCGCGAGTCCTCTGTAAGATGAAGGCGTCACCCTGATCGAACCAACTCTGCCTGAAGCAGAGCTGGCGCGACCGTATGGCGGCCGGAACGCCCCCTTCCGCAATGGGCGCCGGTATCTACCGCAGTCCGCGCAAGAGGACAGCTCTCGGCGCCCGAGCCCCCTCAGGGCCCGCGCTACCAGGCGGCGGAAAGGCACGGCCGTGGGATCCACGGTCACCACGTCGAAGAACTCGATGGACTCGATGAACGCCGAGCAGTCGACCGACTCGGCGGCCCCCTCCCGCCCGGGGTACGGGCAGCTGCTGCGCACCCGCGGCGCCTGGACGTTCCTGCTCCCCGGCTTCGCGGCGCGCCAGCCGTTCGCGATGCTGACGCTCTCCATCGTGCTGCTGGTGCAGCACACGACCGGCTCCTACGGCGCGGCGGGCGCCGCCGCGGCCGTCACCGGCGTCTCCATGGCGCTGTTCGCCCCCTACAGCGGCCGGCTCGCCGACCGCTACGGGCAGCGCGCCGTCCTGCTGCCCGGGGTGCTCGTGCACGCGGCGTCGGGCCTGACCCTGACCGCCCTCGCGCTCGGCGGCGCCCCCCTGTGGGCCCTGTTCGCGGCGGCGGTGCCCACGGGCGCCTCGGTGCCGCAGATCGGCCCCATGGTGCGCGCCCGCTGGGGTGTGAGGCTCAAGGGTTCCCCCCTGATGACCACCGCGGCGGCCTTCGAGTCGGTGACGGACGAGCTCACCTTCGTCGTCGGGCCGCTGCTGGCCACCGCCCTGTGCACGGCCGTGGACCCGGCCGCCGGCCTGGTCACCGAGGCCGCGCTGACCCTGCTGGGCGGTCTGCTGTTCGCCGCGCAGAAGAGCACCCAGCCCCCGGTCGGCCGCGCCGGCGACGGGCACGCGCGCGTGGAGCACGTCTCCGCGCTGCGCGTCCCCGGGGTGCGCGTGCTGATCGTGACCTTCCTGGGCATCGGCTCCGTCTTCGGCGGCATGCAGGTCTCGCTCGCCGCCTTCACCGAGTCGATCGGCGAGCCCGGCCTGAACGGCGTCCTGTACGGGGTCTTCGCCGCGGGCAACATGCTCTCCGGCGTCGTCTGCGGCGCCATCGCCTGGAAGGCGTCGCCGCAGCGCCGCCTGCTCGTCGGCTACACCGCCCTCGCGCTGACCGCGTCCGGCTTGTGGGCCGTGCACTCGGTGCCGCTGCTCGCCGGCCTCGGCCTGCTGGTCGGCATGTGCATCGCGCCCGCCCTGATCACCGGCTACACGCTGGTCGAGGGCCTGGTCCCGGCCGGTGCCCGGACCGAGGCGTTCACCTGGCTGACGGGCGCGGTGGCGCTCGGCCAGGCGGCCGCCGTGACGGTCTCCGGGCAGCTGGAGGACCGCTTCTGGGGCGGCGCCGGATTCCTGGTCCCGGCGGGCGGCACGGTGCTGGCCCTGGTGACCCTGCTGGCGCTGCGGTCCCGGCTGTCCGCCCGGCCCCACGGCCGCACCGTCACACGTGGTGTCGGTCACCGCGCGCCCGCCGCAGTGGACTGATCCCCCGGAATACGTCACTATGGATCGTCGTTAGCACTCATTGAGTGAGAGTGCCAGGAGGAAGACAGTGCCGACCTACCAGTACCAGTGCACCGAGTGCGGCGAGGGCCTCGAGGCGGTGCAGAAGTTCACCGACGACGCCCTGACCGAGTGCCCGAGCTGCAAGGGCCGCCTGAAGAAGGTGTTCTCGGCGGTCGGCATCGTCTTCAAGGGCTCCGGCTTCTACCGGAACGACAGCCGCGGCTCCTCGTCGAGCAGCTCGCCGGCGTCGTCGAAGTCGTCCTCCTCGGCGTCTTCGTCGTCTTCGACGTCCTCGTCCTCCTCTTCCTCGGACTCCGGCTCCTCCAGCGCCGGCAGCTCGGCCGGCAGCACCGCCGCGTAGAACCGCCCGGTTCGCACGGGGCGCTCAGCCTTCTCCCGGGACCCCGCCGCCGACGGCGGCGGGGTCCCGGGCGTTTCCTTTTCGGCGGCAGGGGTCCTGCGCGTGGGTGACGGCGGCTAGGGTGCGGGCATGGCGAACAAGGCGAACGCCGAGATAGGCGTGATCGGCGGCTCTGGTTTCTACTCGTTCCTCGACGACGTGACCGAGGTGCGGGTGGACACCCCGTACGGGTCCCCCAGCGATTCCCTCTTCCTCGGCGAGGTCGCCGGCCGGCGGGTCGCCTTCCTGCCCCGGCACGGCCGCGGCCACCATCTGCCGCCGCACCGGATCAACTACCGGGCCAACCTCTGGGCGCTGCGCTCGCTGGGCGTGCGCCAGGTCCTCGGGCCGAGCGCGGTCGGCGGTCTGCGCCCCGAGTACGGGCCGGGCACGCTGCTGGTGCCCGACCAGTTCGTCGACCGTACGAAGTCCCGGGTGGCGACGTACTTCGACGGGCTGCCGCTGCCCGACGGCACGGTGCCGAACGTGGTGCACGTGTCGCTGGCCGATCCCTACTGCCCGGCCGGGCGGGCCGCCGCGCTCAAGGCGGCGCGGGGCCGGGACTGGGAACCGGTGGACGGCGGCACGCTGGTCGTGGTCGAGGGGCCGCGGTTCTCCACCCGCGCCGAATCGCTCTGGCACCAGGCGCAGGGCTGGTCGGTGGTGGGCATGACCGGTCACCCCGAGGCGGCCCTCGCCCGGGAGCTGGAGCTGTGCTACACGTCCCTGACGCTCGTCACCGACCTCGACGCGGGAGCCGAGACCGGCGAGGGCGTCTCGCACGACGAGGTGCTGCGGGTGTTCGCCGCCAACGTCGGCCGGCTGCGGGGCGTGCTGTTCGACGCGGTGGCCGCGCTGCCCGCGGCGGGGGAGCGGGACTGCCCGTGCGCGACGGCGCTGGGCGGGATGGACCCGGGGATCGCGCTGCCGTAGGGGATCGCCCGCGCCAGAGAGTCGGTTGGCGCGGTGCGGTGCGGCGCCTGCCCAGAGGAGGACGGGCGCGGTACGGCGCCTGCCCCAGGCGGGGCGGGTGCGTGGGCGGGGGCCGTCGCGGAACTTCTCGTTCGGGTGAGGGAGTTGTCCACAACCGGCCGGTGACGCACGGGCCCCGGCGGGATGCGGCGCGGGGCCTCATCGTGGGGGGCGCAACCCGGTCCCTCGTCGCAGGTGGTGACTCCCGTGTCCTTCGCCCGCTCCTCCTCGCCCTCCCGCATGCCGCTGTCCCCCGGCCGCTTCTCCCCTCCCCCGTCCGTCTCCCCTTCCCCGCTCCCGGCGGGCACCGACGCCCCGCCCACCCGCGGGGTGCCGCAGTTCGCTCCCGTGCGGGTGCCCGGCGGGCGGTATCCGCTGCACCGGCTGGTACGGCACCGCAGGCGGGCGGTGGCCGCCGGCCTCGCCGTGACGGCGGCGGCCCTCGTGGCGGCCGGGGCCCGGGAGACCGACCGGTCCCGCGGGCATCCCGAGGAGCGGGCGTCCCGCCCCGCCCACGCGCGGTCGGCCACGGCGCCCGCGCGGGAGCGTCCCGTGCGTCCGCACCGTGCCGCCGCGACGGTGGCGGCCCCGGTGCGGATCGCCGACGCGGCGACGGTCCGGCTGCTGCGGCCGGGCGACCGGGTCGACGTCATCGCCGCCGGGGAGACCGCGGCCGGTGGTCAGGCGCGCGTCGTCGCGCGGGGAGCGCGGGTGGCGAAGGTGCCGGAGGCGGCCGGCGGCCCGGAGGGTACCGGGGCGCTGGTCGTGCTGGCGGTGCCGCGCGCCACCGCGGCCCGCCTCGCCGGGGCCGGCGCCACGGCACGGCTGGCGGTGACCCTCTGGTGAGTCTGATGAGCCGCGCCATGGCCTTCCGCCGCCGTCCGCCTCTGTCCAGTCCCACGATCGAGGGTGTGGGTGGGGCAGGATGGCGGAACCCTCACGTAGGTTGCGGAGCGTCTGGTTCCACACCCTGTGCGTGCGAGGAGATTTCCCGAGGTGAGCGAGAAGAAGGAGCCGGGCGTCTGGCAGGGCTTCAAAGCCTTCCTGATGCGCGGGAACGTCGTCGATCTGGCCGTGGCGGTGGTCATCGGTGCCGCCTTCACCAACATCGTGAACTCGGTGGTGAAGGGGATCATCAACCCGCTCGTCGGCGCGTTCGGCACCAAGAACCTGGACAGCTACAGCTCCTGTCTCAAGGGCCCGTGCACCGGCACGGGCGAGAGCGCCACGGGGGTCCGGATCCTGTGGGGCTCGGTCCTCGGCGCCACCCTCACCTTCCTGATCACCGCGGCCGTCGTCTACTTCCTGATGGTGCTGCCCATGTCGAAGTACCTGGCCCGGCTGGAGGCCCGCAGGAAGGCCAAGGAGGGCACGGCGGAGGTCATGGAGGTGACCGAGCTGGAGGTGCTCAAGGAGATCCGCGACGCGCTGGTCGCGCAGCGGAACGAGGACCGGGGCCGGCCGGAGCGGTAGCCCCCGAGGCCGGGGAACGGGCGGCGGGGAGGGCGGGGGGCCCGGCCCGGTGGCCGCCGGCGGCCCGCGGGGCTCACAGGTGGTGCGGCGGCTTCTCGTCGAGGAAGCGCTTCAGATCGGCGGCCGCGCTGCCGCCCTCGGTCCGCTCCCCCCACCCGCGGTCGGTGTCGTCCGAGGACTGCTGGTCCAGCGGATCGTCGAAGACCAGCGGGGCCTTCGGGGTACGCGGCTCGGGCTCGGGGGCGGTGCTCATGCCTCAAGGGTACGGCCCCGGGCGCTCTCCCCCGGCGGTCACCGGCGGCCGGTGAGGGGACGGGCACCGGGACGGCCGCGGTCTGCCTTCCCGGTGCCGGCGGTGGGCCACACTGACGGCATGACAGCAGACGCATTGACCGACGTGGCCGGGGTGCGGGTGGGGCACGCGACGCGTACCGGTGGCGGGTGGCTGACGGGCACGACGGTGGTGCTCGCGCCGCGGGGCGGGGCGGTCGCCGCCGTGGACGTGCGCGGCGGCGGGCCCGGCACCAAGGAGACCGACGCCCTGGACCCGCGCAACGTCGTGCGGACGGTGGACGCCGTGGTGCTGACCGGCGGCAGCGCGTACGGGCTCGACGCGGCCTCCGGGGTGATGGCCTGGCTGGAGGAGCAGGGGCGCGGGGTGCGCGTCGGGCCGGGCCCGGCGCACGTGGTCCCGGTCGTGCCCGCCGCCTGCGTCTTCGACCTGGGACGCGGCGGTGACTTCACGGCCAGGCCCGACGCGGCGACCGGCCGTGCCGCGGTGGAGGCGGCCGCGGCGAGCGCGCCGGGCGCGCCGGTGGCACAGGGCTGCGTGGGCGCGGGTACGGGCGCCGCGGTCGGGCCGCTGAAGGGCGGGGTCGGCACCGCGAGCACGGTGCTGGACTCGGGCATCACGGTGGCGGCGCTGGTGGTGGCCAACGCCGCGGGATCGGTGCTGGATCCGGAGACGGGGGTGCTGTACGGGGAGTTGTTCGAAGGCCGGGGGCCGCGGCGGCCGGAGGCGGGGGTCCGGGAGGCGGCGCGGCGGCGTCTGGCCGAGGCGGCGCAGCGCAACGCGCCGCCCCCGCTGAACACCACGCTCGCCGTGGTCGCCACCGACGCGGACCTGTCCAAGGCGCAGGCGCAGAAGCTGGCCGGCACGGCCCACGACGGCATCGCGCGCGCCGTGCGGCCGGTGCACCTGCTCAACGACGGGGACACGGTGTTCGCCCTGGCGACCGGTGAACGCCCGCTGGAGGCGGGGCAGCCGCTCGCGCTGAACGAGATCCTGGCGGCGGGCGCGGACGTGGTGACCCGGGCGATCGTGCGCGCGGTGCGGGCCGCCGAGCCGGCGGACGGCCCCGGCGGGACCTGGCCGTCGTACCGGGAGCTGTACGGCACGGGCGGGTGACCGGGCGGTAAGTGTCCTGGCCGGGCGGTCGATTGTCCCGGTTCTGTCACGTGACGCCGGCCGGGGCGGCCGGCGGGAACCGGGACGCCCGCCGGTCCCTCTTCTCCCACACACGAAGCGGAACACACGTACGCGAACAGGGAGAAGCCCGTGAAAACGCCGGACACCGCGGCGCGGCGCGCACTGGGGGCCTGTGCCGCCCTGATGGTCGGCGCCCTCACCCTCACCGGCTGCGGCGGCGACGCCCAGGCCGACAACCACGACGAGGACGGCAAGGGCGGCAGGGGCTCCGCCGCGAAGATCGCCATTTCGGCGAAAGACGGGTCGGCCGGCGCGTCGATCAACACGACCGGCGTCGAGGTCAGCGACGGCAGGCTGACCGAGGTGAGGATGACGGTGGCGCGGACGGGCGCCGCCGTGCCGGGGGCGATCTCCGCGGACGGCCGCAGCTGGAAGCCGAGGCAACAGCTCGAGCGCGGGACGAAGTACGAGATAGCCGCGGTCGCGAAGGACGCCGACGGGCGGACCGCCGCGGCCGACTCGGTCTTCACCACGGTCACGCAGGCCAACAGCTTCATCGGCACCTACACGCCGGACGACGGCACGACGGTCGGCGTGGGGATGCCGGTGTCGTTCACCTTCGACAAGGCGATCAGCGACCGGAAGGCCGTCCAGTCGCACATCACGGTCACCTCCAGCAGCGGGCAGAAGGTGGTCGGGCACTGGTTCGGGTCGCAGCGGCTGGACTTCCGGCCCGAGGAGTACTGGAAGGCCGGTTCCAAGGTCACGATGAAGATCGACCTGGACGGTGTCGAAGGCGCCGACGGCGTCCACGGGGTGCAGAAGAAGACGGTCACCTTCACCGTGGGCCGCGCGCAGGTCTCCACCGTCGACGCCGCGACGCAGACCATGACGGTGGTGCGCGACGGCAGGACGGTCCGGACCATCCCGATCTCGGCGGGCAGCGCGGCGAACCCCACCTACAACGGGCAGATGGTGATCTCGGAGAAGTCCGTGCGGACGCACATGGACGGCTCGACGGTCGGCTTCGGCGGGGAGTACGACATCCCGGACGTGCCGCACGCGATGCGCCTGACCCGGTCTGGCACCTTCATCCACGGCAACTACTGGTACAGCCCCGGCAATCCGCCCTTCGGCCGCCAGGGCACCAGCCACGGCTGTGTCGGGCTGCGCGACGTACAGGGGGCACAGGGTGACACGCCGGGCAAGTGGTTCTACGACCACTCGCTCCTGGGGGACGTGGTGATCGTCGAGAACTCCCCCGACAAGACGGTCGCGCCGGACAACGGACTCAACGGCTGGAACATGGCGTGGAGTGAGTGGATCGCCGGAAGTGCCGTGTGACGAGGGCTCTTTGACGGAACGTGCGGTCGCGCGGGAACTTTTCGCGCGGCCCGCGCGTTTTCCGCGCGTACGTTTTCTCGGTTCGCGGACACGACGTCCCGCCGAGGGGCTACGGTATGCACCCACAAGGTGACATGCAGCAACGCCGGGAGAGACCTTGAGCGTTCCGTACGAGACCGCAGCGTACGAACCATCCGAGTCGCCCGAGTCTCCGGAGGAGCATCTCGCGCGGCTTCTGGGCCGTGCCCTGAACTCGTTCGAGCTGCCCGACGAGACGTTACGGCGGCTGGACTGCGCGCTGGCGTACGACGGTTCGCTGCACTCCGCGCACCACAGCGCGGGTCTGCACCGGGAGACGTACCGGCACACGTGGCTGCTGGCCGACGGTTCGGCGCTCACGCTCTGGGAGCTCGTCCACAACACCGCCCCGGGCGGCGAGCCGCAGGCCGAGGTGTACGTCGACGAGGAGGAGCTGCGCGCCGCCACCGCCCGGCTGCGGCTGCCCCCGGAGACCCCGGACTTCGAGCTGCCGGTGCTGGTGCAGTTGTCGCCGGTCCCCGCCCCGCGGCACGTCTACACGCCGGACGACTCGGCCGACCACGCGCGCCGGCTGCTGCGCCGCGCGGAGAACCCCGACCGGCCGGGCGCGGACACGGCCGCCCTGCTCGCGCAGGCGTCCGCGCACCAGATCACCCAGGCTTTCGGCCGGCCCGGCCGGACGGGCCGCGCCGGGCTGTCCTTCTCCCTGTACGAGCACGCGTTCCTGCTGCGCGACGGCACGGAGATATCCCTCTGGGAGGTCGAGCACACGGCGACGCCCGACGGACGCCACATGTGCGAGGTGTACCTCAGCGAGGAGGCCGCCCGGGAGGCGATGGAGCGGCGGGCGGCACAGCTGTCCTGACCCGGTGGTGACCCGGTGGCGGCGGACCGCTCGTCTTCCCTACGTCGCCACGGGTTGCCGCGTCCGCTGCGCCCCGGCCGCCGCGTCCGCGTCCTCGCCGGTGCCCGGGCCCGGACGCCCCGCTGCGGGCCCCGGCTCGCGCGGGCCCTTGAGGAGGACGACCCCGGCGGCCGTGACGCAGACGCCCGCGGCGATGGCGACCAGATACAGCAGCGGGTCGCCGATCAGCGGGACCACGAAGATGCCGCCGTGCGGGGCGCGCAGGGTGGCGCCGAAGGCCATCGACAGGGCGCCGGTGAGCGCGCCGCCCGCCATGGACGCCGGGATGACCCGCAGCGGGTCGGCCGCGGCGAACGGGATCGCGCCCTCGGAGATGAAGGAGGCGCCGAGCACCCAGGCGGCCTTGCCGTTCTCCCGTTCGGCGGCGTTGAACAGCTTGCCGCGCACGGTCGTCGCCAGGGCCATCGCCAGCGGCGGGACCATGCCGGCCGCCATCGCCGCGGCCATGATCTTCATGGCGGAGTCGCTGGGGTCGGCGACCGCGATGCCGGCGGTGGCGAAGGTGTAGGCGACCTTGTTGACCGGGCCGCCGAGGTCGAAGCACATCATCAGGCCGAGCAGCGCGCCGAGCAGGACCGCGTTGGTGCCGGACAGGCCGCCGAGCCAGTCGGTCATCGCCTTCTGCGCGGAGGCGATGGGCGCGCCGATCACGACGTACATCAGGAATCCGACGACCGCCGAGGAGATCAGCGGGATCACCACGACCGGCATGATGCCGCGCAGCGCCGCCGGGACGCGCACCCGCTGGATCGCCAGCACCACGGCACCGGCGATCAGACCGGCGGCCAGGCCGCCGAGGAAGCCCGCGTTGACGGTGAGCGAGACGGAACCGCCGACGAAGCCGGGGACCAGGCCGGGGCGGTCGGCCATGCCGTAGGCGATGTAACCGGCCAGCACGGGGACGAGGAAACCGAACGCCACCCCGCCGATCTGGAACAGCAGCGCGGCCCAGCTGTCCGCCTGCGTCCAGGCGAAGTGCTCCGTCACCGACGGGGCCTGGTCGATGCCGTAGCCGCCGATCGCGAAGCCGAGGGCGATGAGCAGACCGCCCGCGGCGACGAACGGGACCATGTAACTGACGCCGCTCATCAGCCATGTGCGCAACCGGGTGCCGTATCCCTCGCCCGGCTCGCCGGTGCGCTCGACGGGCGTCGCGGCCGGGGACCCGGGGGCGGCCTCCCCTCGGGCGGCCTTGTCGCGGACCTCGGCGATCAGATCGCCGGGACGGTTGACGGCCGCCTTCACACCGGTGTCGACGGTCGGCTTCCCGGCGAAGCGGTCCTTGTCGCGCACGGGCACGTCGTGGGCGAGGATCACGCCGTCCGCTGCCGCGATCAGGGCCGGGTCCAGCCGGGTGAAACCGGCCGAGCCCTGCGTCTCCACGGTGACCTCGACACCTGCCTCGCGGCCCGCGTTCTCCAGCGCCTCGGCGGCCATGTAGGTGTGGGCGATGCCGGTGGGGCAGGAGGTGACGGCGACGATGCGGAACGGGCGGTCGCCGTCACCGGCGGTGGCGCTCCCGGTGCCGGTGTCGTCGGTGGCCGTGGCGGCGGCGGGAGAGGCCGCTCCCGCCGCCGCCACGGCGTCTTCGGCGCCCGTCTCGGCGGGCCGGGCCGTTTCCGGCTCCTCCCCGCGGATCAGCGCCGCCGCGGTCTCCGCGTCCGTCACCGAGCGCAGCGCGCCGGTGAAATCGGCGTTCATCAGCTGCCGGGCGAGGGCGGACAGGATGGTCAGATGGGCGTCGTCGGCGCCCGCCGGGGCGGCGATCAGGAAGATCAGGTCGGCGGGGCCGTCCGCCGCGCCGAAGTCGATGCCGCGGGCGCTGCGCCCGAAGGCGAGGGTCGGCTCGGTGACGTGCTCGCTGCGGCAGTGCGGGATGCCGATGCCGCCGTCCAGGCCGGTGGGCATCTGCGCCTCGCGGGCGGCCACGTCGGAGAGGAAGCCCGCCAGGTCGGTCACCCGGCCCAGGGCCGCCATCCGCTCGGCGAGGGCGCGTGCCGCGGCTTCCTTGGTGTCGGCGGACAGGTCGAGGTCGACCAGGTCCGCGGTGATCATGTCGCTCATCGCGGGCTCCTTCGCTCGCGTATCGCCCGGGGCGTCGAGTGGGCGGTGAGGGGGACGGGGACGGGCGCGGGGGCGAGGTGGTGGGGGGTGGTCATGACACCGGCTCCGTCAGGGGCCGGTCCGCCGGTACGTCGGCCGTGACCGTCACCGCGGCCGGGTCGAGGTCGCCCGGCGCCGGCATCACGCTGCCGGGCAGCCGGACCGCCGCCGCGCCGTGGGCGACCGCGGAGGCGAGCGCCTCGGGTCCGGTGCCGCCCGCGACGAGGAACCCGGCGAGGGAGGAGTCACCGGCCCCGACATTGCTGCGCACCGTGTCGACGCGGGCGTGGCCGAACCAGCCGCCCGTGTCGTCCACGAGCAGCTGGCCGTCGGCGCCGAGGCTGGCGAGCACGGCCCGGGCGCCCCGTTCGCGCAGCTCCCCGGCCGCCTCCAGCGCGTCGCCCACGGTGGCCAGGGGGCGCCCGACGGCCTCCGCGAGCTCCTCGGCGTTGGGCTTCACCACGTCGGGCCGCTCGCGCAGCGCCCGGAGCAGGGCCGGTCCGGAGGTGTCCAGCGCGATACGGACTCCGGCGGTGTGGGCCCGCGCGACCAGATCGGCGTACCAGGACGGCGCGAGGCCGCGGGGCAGGCTGCCGCAGCAGGCGATCCAGTCGGCGTCGCGCGACTGCCGCCGGACCGTCTCCAGGAGGAGTTCCCGCTCCGCCGCCGACAGCTCCGGACCCGGCGCGTTGATCTTCGTCAGGACGCCGTCCGCCTCCGCCAGGGCGATGTTGGAGCGGGTGGCCCCGGCGACCGGAACCGGGGCGACCTCGATGCCCTGGGCGTCGAGCAGGTCGGCGACGAGCGCGCCCGGCGCCCCGCCCAGGGGCAGCACCGCGACCGTGCGCCGCCCGGCGGCGGCGACGGCCCGGGAGACGTTCACGCCCTTGCCTCCCGGGTCCATCCGCTCTCCGGTGGCGCGGACGACCTCGCCGCGGCCGAGGGAGGGAATCTCGTAGGTGCGGTCCAGGGACGGGTTGGGGGTGACGGTGAGGATCACGCGCGTACCACTTCCGTGCCACCGCGCTCGATGGCGGCGGTGTCGTCGGGGCTCAGCCCGCTGTCGGTGATCAGGAGGTCCACGTCGTCCAGGCCGGCGAAGCGGGCGAAGTGCTCCTGGCCGTGCTTGGCGGAGTCGGCGAGCAGCACGACGCGGCGGGCGGCGGCCACGGCGGCGCGCTTGACCGCGGCCTCGGCGAGGTCGGGAGTGGTCAGCCCGTGCGCGGCGGAGAAGCCGTTGGCGGCGACGAAGAGGACGTCGGCGCGGATCTCGCCGTACGCGCGCAGCGCCCAGGCGTCCACGGCCGCGCGGGTGCGGTGGCGTACGCGGCCTCCGACGAGGTGGAGCTGGATGCCGGGGTGGTCCGCGAGACGGGCCGCGATGGGCAGGCTGTGGGTGACGACGGTGAGCGACGCTTCCAGCGGGAGGGCGGCGGCGAGCCGCGCCACCGTCGTACCGGCGTCGAGGATCAGCGTGCCCTCGGCGGGCAGTTCCGCGAGGGCCGCCCGGGCGATCCGGTCCTTCTCGCCGGCCGCGGTCGACTCGCGCTCGGCGAGGTCCGGTTCGAAGTCGAGGCGCCCGGCCGGGATGGCGCCGCCGTGCACCCGGCGGACGAGCCCGGCCCGGTCGAGCGCCTTCAGATCACGGCGGATGGTCTCGGCCGTCACCTGGAACGTCTCGGCGAGCGACAGGACGTCCACCCGGCCGCCGTCCCGGGCGAGCCGGAGGATCTCCTGTTGCCGCTCCGGCGCGTACATGTCCGTTTACCTCCGGCCGTGCCCGAACGTGTGGTTTCCCTGGGGAGGCTACGCCGCGATGTCCAGGAAGTAAACACATTCGGGCACAGGAGAGGGTCGAGCCGGGCATGAACGGGCGTATCCGGGGGGGTCAGAGCGCCGGCGCCGGCTCCTTCTCGGGTTCCGTCCGGAGCCGCTCCCCGGCCGCCCCCTCCAGGTGCCGCGCCGGCCGCTTCGGCAACGCGAACATCAGCAGGAAGATCGCGCCCAGCACGGCGGCCACCCAGCCCAGCGCGTGCCGGAATCCGTCGACGTAGGCGGGGCCGATCCGGGCCGGTGCCAGGTGGTCGCCGATCACACCGAAGAAGACCACCGACACCAGGCCGAGGCCCAGCGCGTTGCCCATCTGCTGCACGGTGTTGATCAGCCCCGACGCCGCACCCGCGTGCTCACGCGGCACCTCCGACAGCACCGCGTCGGTCAGCGGGGCCACGATCAGGCCCATGCCCGCGCCCATCACCACCAGCGGCAGCGCCATCTGCCAGGGCGTGATGCCGAGGCCGTACCGTCCGGACTCCCAGACGTAGAGCAGGACACCGGCCGCGAACGTCAGCGCGCCCGCCTGGAGCACCTTGCGCCCGAAGCGCGGGACCAGCTTCTGCACCGACATTCCCGCGGCCACGGACACGGCGATCGAGAACGGCACCCCCGTCAGGCCGGCCTTCAGCGGGCTCCAGCCCAGCCCCATCTGCATGTACAGCGTCCACACCAGGAAGAAGATGCCGAGCCCGACCCCGAAGACCGTCTGCACGGCGATGCCCGCGGCGAAGCTCTTCACCTTGAACAGCGACAGTTCGACCAGCGGGGACCCGTCCCGCGCCGACTTGCGCCGCTCGTAGGCCACCAGCACCGCGAAGACGGCGAACGCCCCCGCCATGGAGACGTACCCCCACAGCGGCCAGCCCAGCTCACGGCCGCGGATGAGGGGATAGAGCAGCATCAGCAGGCCGAGGGTGACCAGGGCGACGCCCACCAGGTCCAGTCTCAGGGCGCGCGGCGCCTTCGACTCGGTGATGAAGCGGCTGCCGAGGAGCAGGCCCGCGACGCCGACCGGCAGATTGATGAGGAAGATGGGCCGCCATTCCAGCCCGAACAGGTTCCACTCGGTCAGCAGCGCGCCGAGCAGCGGTCCGGATACCGCGCCCAGGCCCACGATGGCCCCGAACAGCCCGAAGACCTTGCCGCGTTCGTGCGCGGGGAAGGTGGCGTGCACGATCGACAGGACCTGCGGCACCATCAGCGACGCCATGGCGCCCTGGAGGATGCGGGAGGCGACCAGCATCTCCGGGTTCACGGCCAGGCCGCACAGCGCCGAGGCGATCGTGAAGCCGCCGATGCCGAGCAGGAAGACCCGCTTGCGGCCGTGGATGTCGCCGAGCCGGCCGCCGGTGATCAGACCGGCGGCGAAGGCGAGCGCGTACCCGGCGGTGATCCACTGGATCTGGCCGAACGTGGCGCCCTCGTCCCGCTGGATGGACGGGACGGCGATGTTGACGATCGTGACGTCGACCAGGTCCATGAAGGCGGCGGTCATGACGATCGCGAGGGCCAACCAGCGGCGCCGGTCTCCGGCGGGGGCGGGGTGGCGGTCGTACCGGTCGGCGGACCCGGCGGCCCCGGGGGGCCGGATGGAACCGGGGGGCCGGGTGGCGTGGTCCGGCCGGTCCGTGGCGGTGCTCTGCTTCTGGCTGAAGGACATGCCCCGAAGCTAGGCAGCCAATAGGACAGATCACGTCCTACTACTGCGGCATGCTCGGACCATGACGACGGACACCCCGGCCCGGCTGCTGACGTTGCTCTCCCTCCTCCAGACGCCCCGTGAATGGCCCGGCGGCGAACTCGCCGCGCGGCTCGGGGTGTCCCGGCGCACGGTCCGGCGGGACATCGACCGGCTGCGGGAACTCGGCTATCCCGTGCAGGCCACCAAGGGCGCCGACGGCGGCTACCGGCTGGTCGCCGGCAAGGCGATGCCGCCGCTCGTGCTCGACGACGAGGAGGCGGTGGCCATCGCGGTCGGGCTGCGCGCCGGGGCCGGACACGCGGTGGAGGGCGTGGACGAGGCGTCGGTGCGGGCGCTGGCCAAACTGGAACAGGTGCTGCCGTCCCGGCTGCGGCACCGGGTGGCCACGCTCCAGGCCGCGGTGACCCCGCTGACCCACGGGGACGGGCCCGGCATCCCGCCCGAGACGCTGACCGTGATGGCCTCGACGGTGGCCGGGCGGGAGCGGCTGCGGTTCGCCTACCGCGCCGGGGACGGCACCGAGACCCGGCGGCTGACCGAGCCGTACCGGCTGGTGTCGACGGAGCGGCGCTGGTACCTCGTGGCATACGACCTCGACCGCGACGACTGGCGCACCTTCCGGGTCGACCGGGTCAGCGAACCGTTCGCGACCGGGGCCCGGTTCACCCCCCGCGAGCTGCCGACCGGGAGCGCGGCGGAGTACCTGCGCCGGTCGGTGCAGCGGCGGAACGACTCCTACGAGCTGGTCGTCGCCTTCGCCGCGCCGGCGCGGACCGTCGCGGCACGGCTGCCCGGGTGGCTGGGCGCGCCGGAGGCGGTGGACGACGGTTCGTGTGTGCTGCGGACGACGGTGTCCGGCTCGGTGGAGTGGATGGCCGTCCGGCTGGCCATGCTGGACCTGGACTTCCGGGTGCGGCAGCCGGAGGAACTGGTGCGGTGCGTGCGGGAATTGGGGGAGCGGATGGTGCGGGCGGCGGGGCGGGTGACGGCGCGGGGCGGGTGACAGCGTCGGGGTGGGTGACGGCGGAGGGCGGTGACGGCGGGCCCCGGTCCGCCGCACCCGGGGCCTCACCGCTGCCGCGCCGCGTCTGTGATGCCGCGCCCGGGGCCTCACCGCTGCCGCGCCGCGTGTGTGATGCCGCGCCCGGGGCCTCACCGCTGCCGCGCCGCGTGTGTGATGCCGCGCCCGGGGCCTCACCGCGGCCGTGCGGCCTCCGTGACGCTCGTCCAGGGAAAGTCCCGCAGCGCCTCCAGATTGCGCAGGGCCAGCGCGGCCGGCCCTCGCCCGCTCTTCTCGTGCGCCGTGCACCGGGCCCAGCCCTCGACGGCCACCCTGACCGCGGCCCCGGCGACCGCGGCGGCGAAGCGCAAACGCGGGGAGTCCGCGAGCGCGGCCGCCGCCCTGTCGTCCCCCTGGGCCATCCGGTCGGCGAGGACCTCGGTGAGGGTCCGTTCCGAGCCGTGGCACGTCTCCGCCCACACCTTGCGCAGGGCCGGGCTGTCGTCGGCCAGGCGGACCAGGGTGCGGACCCACTCCCAGGAGGCGGCCGACACACCGGCTCCCGGAGTCAGGGTGTGACGCGCCGCGTGCTCCAGCGCCTCGGGAAGGGACAGCCCGGCAGGGGCGTCGCGGACCGCCTCGGCCCAGCGCTGGGCACCCGCCGCGTAGAGGGGGGCGACGGCCTCCTCCTTGGTGGCGAAGTAGCGGTAGAAGGTGCGCGGGGCGATCCCCGCGATCTGGGCGATGTCCTCCGCGCGGGTCGCGCGCAGCCCCCGGCGTACGAAGAGACCGGCCGCCGCGCGGGCGATCTCCATCCGGGTCTCGGCCTTGCGGCGCTCGGTCAGCGACGCGGGGGCGGGTGCCGAAGCGGGAACGCGGCGTTCGGTGCGGGCCGGGCGGGAAAACGGGGTGGTGCTGCTCACTTCGGCAGGCTATGTCCCTGTGGCAGAATCTGCCATCTGGCGGGCCACCCCGGCGTTCAGGTCCGGGGTGCCCCGCCCTCCAAGCAGCGGAACGGGAACCCCCGGCAGCGGGACGGGAGCCCCCGGGCAGCAGGACGGGAACCCCCGGCAGCAGGACGGGAACCCCCGGTAGCGGGGCGGGGCCCCGGGCAAAAGGGGGAGCCGGGCTCCGGCGCTCCGGGGGGGGAGGAGCGCCGAGCCCGGCTCGGGGAGGTCCCAACGCTGGGGGGGGGAAGCGTCGGGACGGGGGGTCTCAGTTGTCGTCGAGGGCCGGGAGCTCGGCTCCCGGACCTTCGGCCGTCGGACTCGCCGGTCCGGCGGGCCCGACATTCTCTTTCCCGCCCTCGAACGGTTGAAGCAGCGTTACACGGCCATGTTTGCGCGGTCTTTCGCCACCCGGCGTACGCCGAGGCCGCCTGCACCGCCCCGTACCCGCCGGGGTCCGGGCCGGCCGTGGGCCCCAGACACCGCCGGGCCGCCGCACGACACGCGCGGGACGTGTCACGTCGGCGGCCGGTCGTCTCACATGCGGCGGACCCGCGTACGGGCGCACCCCGCGGCTCACCTACGGGCGCACCCCGCGGCTCACCTACGGGCGCGCCCCGCGGCTCGCCCGCGGGCCGGCCCGCCGGGCTTACGCCGCCGCTTCGAAGCCGGTGTCGTGAGCCAGCTTCTTCAGCTCCAGCAGCGCGTGCTTCTCGATCTGGCGGATGCGCTCGCGCGTCAGTCCGTGCTCCTTGCCGACCTCGGTCAGCGTGCGCTCCCGGCCGTCCTCGATGCCGTAGCGCATCTTGATGATGGAGGCCGTACGCGGGTCGAGGCGGCCGATCAGGCTGTCCAGTTCCTCACTGCGCAGCAGCGTCATCACCGACTGCTCGGGCGACACCGCGGAGGTGTCCTCCAGCAGGTCGCCGAACTGGGTCTCGCCCTCGTCGTCCACCGACATGTTCAGCGAGACCGGGTCACGGGCCCAGTCGAGGACGTCGATGACGCGCTCCGGCGTGGAGCCGAGCTCGGCGGCGATCTCGGTGGGCTCCGGCTCCCGGCCGTGCTCGCGGTTGAACTCGCGCTGCACGCGGCGGATGCGGCCCAGCTCCTCCACCAGGTGGACGGGCAGCCGGATGGTGCGCGACTGGTCCGCGATCGAGCGGGTGATCGCCTGGCGGATCCACCAGGTGGCGTAGGTGGAGAACTTGAAGCCCTTGCGGTAGTCGAACTTCTCCACCGCGCGCACCAGGCCGGCGTTGCCCTCCTGGATCAGGTCGAGCAGCGGCAGGCCGCTGCGCGGGTAGCGGCGGGCGACCGCGACGACCAGCCGGAGGTTGGAGCGGATGAAGATGTCCTTGGCGCGCTCGCCCTCCGCGACCAGCGCCTCCAGCTCCTCCCGGGTGGCGTCCGCCCCGGTCTCCTCGTAGCCGTCGAGAACCTGTCGCGCGAACACACCCGCTTCGATGATCTGGGACAGCTCGACCTCCTTCGCGGCGTCGAGCAGCGGGGTGCGCGCGATCTCGTCGAGGTACATGCCGACCAGATCGCGGTCGGCGAGCTCGCCGCCGGTGGCGCGAACGCTGCTTGCCGCGTCGGCCGTCTCGCCGGTGGCGGACTGACGACGGGCGACGGCACGGGTTGCCATGCGTGCTCCCTTGCGATGATGGGTCAGCGGGTGGTCCTTCGGATGTTCGGCACCGACTTGCGGTTGCGGTTGTCTCCGGAGCTGCCTCCGGACTCTCCACGGGTGCCCTGCATCCGAGGGAAACAACGACTGGAATCCGGACAGAATTCCCAACCCGCCCCTCAATTTTTCTGATCATGCAGTACCCTGTCCGGCCACACGTCGGGATGCGGCGCCGACGGGTCGGCAGAGGTCCAGGTCAGACCGAGGGCCGAGGGAGACGCCAGGGCCCCCGGGGACCCCTTGGTTCCCGCGTGTATGAGACGCCGGTCACACCCGGACAGCGCCCCCTCCCCCGCCCCCTCCCCGCCTTCCCGCGCAGGCAGTGCGTCCTGCCCCCGTAGACGGCCCCCACCGGACCGGGGTTGCCCGTACGACGCCCCGGCGCGATGTGCCGCGCACGCCGCACCTGCCGCACCTGCCGCACCGGCAGGCGACACGCCACACGCGGCACGCGGCACCCCTCCGCGCACCCGGCCCGGCGGCCCGAACGGCCGGCCCGAGCGCCGGGCTCAGCCGAACTGCACCGACCGCTTCGCCAGCCCCATCCAGAAGCCTTCGATCACGGAACGCTGGGTGTCCAGCTCGCCGACCGCGTCGGCCGCCCCCATGGCCACGAACAGGGGGGCGAAGTGCTCGGTGCGCGGGTGGGCGAGCGGACCCGCCGGGGAGGTACGGGTGAAGTCGAGCAACGCGTCCACGTCACCGGCCTCCAGCGCGCGCCGGCCCCAGTCGTCGAACTCGGCGGACCACGCGGGGACGCCGGGCTGCCGCAGCGCGGCCAGGTTGTGGGTGAAGAAGCCGGACCCGGCGATCAGGACGCCCTCGTCGCGCAGCGGGGCGAGCCTGCGGCCGGCGTCCATCAGCCCGGCCGGGTCCAGCGTCGGCAGGGAGACCTGGAGGACCGGGATGTCGGCGTCGGGGTACATCTCCACGAGCGGGACGTACGCGCCGTGGTCGAGGCCGCGGTCCGGGACGTCCCGCACCGGCCGGCCGGGGGCGCGCAGCAGCTTTCGTACGGACTCCGCGAGCTCCGGTGCGCCGGGGGCCTCGTACCGCACCCGGTAGTAGTGCTCCGGGAAGCCCCAGAAGTCGTAGACGAGCGGGACGGTCCGGGTGGCACCGAGGGCGAGCGGGGCCTCCTCCCAGTGGGCGGAGACGACGAGGATCGCCCGGGGGCGGGGCAGTCCGGCCGCCCAGGCGGCCAGTTCACCAGGCCAGACCGGATCGTCGGCGAGCGGCGGGGCGCCGTGGCTGAGATAGAGGACGGGCATGCGGTCGGGGGCGGCGGCGGACATGACGGCGGCTCCCTCGGGGGTCGGGCTCGAACTCGGACTGCCGCGGCGACACCGGTGACCGCCGGTGCCGGTACTGATGGCCCGGCAGTACTTGAGATTTCAACCTCACCCGCACCCTACGCCACTTTTGTTTAACCTTCAAGTAGCGGTCTCGTAGAGTGGGATACATGAACATGGCACCCACATCCGCACCCGCGCAGGAGCCTCGCTGGCTCACCGACGAGGAGCAGCGTGTCTGGCGCTCGTACATCGAGGCCGCCACCCTCCTGGAGGACCACCTGGACCGCCAGCTCCAGCGTGACGCCGGAATGCCGCACATCTACTACGGCCTGCTGGTCAAGCTGGCCGAGTCCCCGCGTCGGCGGCTGCGGATGACGGAGCTGGCCAGGTACGCGAAGATCACCCGTTCGCGTCTGTCCCACGCCGTCGCGCGCCTGGAGAAGAACGGCTGGGTGCGCCGTGAGGACTGCCCCTCCGACAAGCGGGGCCAGTTCGCCGTGCTGACCGACGAGGGGTACGAGGTGCTGCGCCGGACCGCGCCGGGCCATGTGGCCGCCGTACGGCAGGCGGTCTTCGAGCGGCTCTCCCCCGCACAGCAGAAGTCCCTCGGCGAGATCATGCGGATCATCGCCGAGGGACTCCAGCCCAGCGAAGCGGGTGCGGACCTGCCCTGGCTGCGCTGAGCGCGTGCCGGGACAGGTCCGCGGGGCCGCGTACGGACGGGGCGTCCCCTCCCCGTCCGTACGCGGCGGCCCGAGGGGTACGTCGGGAACGCCGCCGTCAGTGGGCGACGACCGGAATCCGCACCTCCTCATCGGCGCCCTCACCGGACCCGGTCACCGCGGCCATGTTCGGGCGGCCGGCGTTGACGAAGGTCAGGGCGATGGCCGCGGCCACCACGAGGATGCCGACGGCGAACCAGATGGCGCTGGTGTAGCCCTGCACCATGGCCTCCAGCTCGACCAGTTGCCGCTGGGACCGGGAGGCGGCCGAGGCGATGTGGTCCTCGATGTAGGAGGCGGTGGCGGAGGCGGCGACCGTGTTCAGCAGGGCCGTGCCGATCGCGCCGCCCACCTGCTGCGAGGTGTTGACCATCGCGGAGGCGACACCGGCGTCCCGCGCCTGGACGCCCTGCGTGGACAGGGACATCGCCGGCATGAACGCCGTACCCATGCCGAGGCCGAGCAGCAGCATCGCCGGCAGCAGCAGGGCCGGGTAGGACGAGTCGATCTCCAGGCGGGTCAGCAGCAGCATGCCGAGCGCGGCCACCAGGAAGCCGGGGCCCATCAGCAGCCGGGGCGCGACCCGGGTCATCAGGCGGGTGCCGATCTGGGTCGAGCCCGTGATCATGCCCGCGATCATCGGCAGGAAGGCGAAGCCGGTCTTGACCGGCGAGTAGCCCTTCACGATCTGGAGGTAGTAGGTCAGGAAGAGGAACAGGCCGAACATCGCGATGATCGCCAGGCCCAGCGAGAGGTAGACACCGCCGCGGTTGCGCTCGGTGACCACGCGCAGCGGCAGCAGCGGGGACTTGACCTTGGCCTCGACGACGACGAACGCCAGGAGCAGCACGGCCGAGGCGACGAACATGCCGACCGTCATGGAGTCGCTCCAGCCCTCCGACTCGGCGCGGGTGAAGCCGTAGACGAGCGCGACCAGACCGAGGGTGGACAGGACCACGCCGGGGATGTCGAGCGGGGAGCGGTTGCGCCCGCCCTGCGGCTCACGGATGACGAAGTACGCGCCGGCCGCGGCGATCACGGCGAACGGGATGTTCACGAAGAACGTCCAGCGCCAGTCCAGGTACTCGGTGAGGAAGCCGCCGAGGATGAGGCCGACGGCGCCGCCGCCGCCGGCGATGGCGCCGTAGATGCCGAACGCCTTGGCCCGCTCCCTGGCGTCCGTGAACATCACGGCGAGCAGGGAGAGCGCGGCGGGGGCGAGCAGGGCGCCGAAGACGCCCTGGAGGGCGCGGGAGCCGAACATCATCGCCTGGTTGGTGGCCGCGCCGCCCAGCGCGGAGGCGGCGGCGAAGCCGGCCAGGCCCACGACGAAGGTGCGCTTGCGGCCCCACAGGTCGGCTATGCGGCCGCCGAACAGCAGCAGACCGCCGAAGGCGAGCGCGTAGGCCGTGACGACCCACTGGCGGTTGCCGTCGGAGATGCCGAGGTCCTGCTGGGCGGAGGGCAGCGCGATGTTCACGATGGTGGCGTCGAGGACGACCATCAGCTGGGCGAGCGCGATGAAGACGAGCGCCTTCCAGCGGCCCGGGTCGGCGACACGGGGAGCCTTCACGGCTGTTTCAGACATGGGTGTACCCACTTCGGGACTTCGATGACGGACAGGTCGGTGGCCGGCGGGAAAAGGGGCGCCGGGCGGCGGAACGGCCGGGGACGGCTCGTCACCGCGGCAGCCGGTCACCGAACGGACGTAGACGTAAAGGACGTAGACGTAGACAGATACGACAGGTACGGCAGGTACGACAGGTACGTAGGCGGAGACGGAGGCAGAAACGCAGGAGGCGAGGGAGCTGAAGGAGAGGAAGACGGAGAGGGAAGCGAAGGTCGGTGGTGACTGAACTGATCGGTCAGGCCCGGCGCAGATCCTCCAGGGTCACGGCCGCACCCGGCAGGGACGAGCGGGCGGGTGCCCGCAGCCCGTCCAGGAACAGCTGAAGATGGCGGTGGACGAAGCGGTCGACGCGCAGGCACGGCGTACCGGCCGGCGGACGGCTGAGCTGCCCCATGGCGACCATCAGGTCGCCGACCCCCACGTCGGGGCGGAGCTGCCCGGCCTTCCTGGCCCGGTCCATGATCACGCCGACGCGTCGCTCGATCCGTTCCCGGGCGGCGACCAGGTCGGGGTGGTGCTGGTCGAACGTGCTGGACACCATCGGACACAGAGCACTGATCCGCTCGTCGGCGGCGGTGTGCACGAAGTGCTCCAGCGCCCCGAAGGCGTCGCCGTTCTCCGCGAGCGCGTCCTCGGCCGCCCGCGCCGTACGCTCCATGACCGAGCAGACGACCTCGCGGACGAGGGCGTCGCGGTCCGGGAAGTTGCGGTACACCGTGGCGTTGCCGACACCGGCCCGGCGGGCGATGTCGTCGAACGGCACGTCGGAACCGTGCTCGACGAACATCTCCCGGGCGGCGGCGACGATCCGCTCCCGGTTGCGCTGGGCGTCGGCGCGCGGCCGGGTCGCCTTGCGCTGCGCGGGGGAGGCGGTCTGCACGGCGTACTCCTCTGCAAGTGCGTGAACTGCGCGGAACCGCGCGGACGGTGCGCGGGCGGTGCGTGGCGTCCGCGCGGAACGGGTCACGATCCGGGGAGCGTTTCCCCGTTTCGCTCGGACACACGACTAAACGGGGAAACGATCCCCGCTTATTTCCACCTCTCGACCGTTTTCGGGTGACCTGCATCACACCCTGCCCGCCCGGTCGGGGCTACCGGTGGGAAACCCACGATCGGTCTCCTCCAACGCGCGCCCGCGCACCCCTCGGACCAGGGTGAACGCAAGGGGTGCAGCCGGAGACCGGCGGCTGCCGTGGTGGCCCGGGAGGTCCGCATGCAGGCGCAGCGCCGTCGGATACGCCCCCGCCGCGTCGCCACTCCAGCGGACCCTCACCGCGCCGGCACCCCGGCGGATCCGCGCCGCGCGACCACCCCGGCGGACTCCGGCGGCGCGACGGCCCCGGCGAACCCCCGCGGCACGAACCCCCGCGGGGCGACGACCCCGGCGAACCCCCGCCGCGTGGCCGCCCTCGCGACCGTCACCGCCCTCACCCTCGCCCTCAGCACCTCCGCCGACACCGGGCATCTCGCCCCCGGCTCCACCCCGGCGGGCGCCGGCCCCGTCTCCCTCTCCCGCTCCCCCGCCCACGGTCCCTGCCTGATCAGCGGCGGCCCCGGGGTCCAGATGTCGGAGGGCGTCCCCACCGGCGCCGGTTACACCCGCTCCACCGGCACCGTCCGCGCCCTGACCCTGATGGTCGACTTCTCCGACGCGCCCGGCCAGGGCAGCGCCCTCGACCGCTACGGGGAGTTCTTCCCGCAGACCGCGCGGTGGTTCCGCACCAGCTCCTACGGCCGCCTCGACTACCGCCCCGAGGCGCCGATCCGGGACTGGCTGCGCATGCCCAAGCCGTTCGCGGAGTACGGCATAGAGCGCGGCGCTCCCTTCGACCCCGGCTACCGGGAACTGGTCCAGGACATCGTGGCCGCGGCCGACGCGAAGGTCGACTTCCGCGCGTACGACCTGCTGAACGTGCTGATCACCCCCAACGCCGGCCCCTCCGCCCTGGACACGGTCCTGTCCGTCACCTTCGCCGCCAACGCCGACGCCCCCGTAGCCGACGGCGTGCCGGTGGCGAACGCGTCCTTCGTCTACTCCCGCCAGGACGACGGCTCCGGCTCCTACGGCAAGACCGGCTACCGCGTCCTGCCCCACGAGAACGGCCACGTCTTCGGCCTGCCCGACCTCTACACCCAGGAGGGCGGGGGCGCGGTCGGCCACTGGGACATCATGAGCGAGGACTGGGGTGCCAACAACGACCTGCTGGGCTGGCACAAGTGGAAACTGGGCTGGCTGGAAGCGGCGCAGGTGCACTGCGCGGCGCGGCCGGGCACGGTGGAGTACACGCTGACCCCGCTGGCCCGCGCGGGCGGCTCCAAACTGGTCTTCGTCCCCCTGGACGCCCGCTCCGGATACGCCGTCGAACTGCGCACCCGCGGCGGCAACGACGAGGCGGTGTGCCGCCCGGGCGTCCTCATCTACAAGGTGGACGCGGACGTGGACACCGGGATGGGCCCGGTACGGGTGTACGACTCCCGCCGCGACAGCGGCGGCTGCACCCGCGCCCCCAACGTGCACGCCGAGCTCTCCGACGCCGCCTTCTCCCCCGGCGAGACCTTCGAGGACGCGCACCGGGGCATCACGATCGCGGTGGCGGCGGCGGACCTGTCGGGCAACCACCGGGTACGGGTGACACGGAGCTGACGCCCGGGCCCTCAGAGGGCTGGCAGAGGGACCGCCGGGCGCACACAGGACCGGCCCCGCTGCGGGGGCCGGTCCTGTGTCAGATGGTCGGACGAGCGGAGAGGGCAGGATTCGAACCTGCGTGGGCTTGCACCCGACTGAAGCGAACTCCGGTCCCCGATAAGCCACTCCGGGCACCTCTCCCTGCCGTCGAGGGCCGCCCCCGGTTCCCCGGTCGCCGTTCCCTTTCCGACATCCACCAGCATGCCCCTGCCCGCTGACACGGCGCTGACGGGCGCCTGACGGTGCCCGCGGACGGGACCGGGTGCGGACAGGCCGCATACGGCACCGCACACGGCACCCCGGGGCGGGGCGGGCGGCAGCACGGGCCGCGTTCCGGGACCGGCGCGGCGGGCGGGCACAGCGCCCGGCGGATTACCGTAGCCCTGCCCTGCCCCGACCTGCCCTCCCCCGACCTGCCCCGCCTCGTCCCCGACCGACCGCCGTACCGAAAGACCCGATGCCCGCCATGACCCCGATGGACGCCCCCGAGGCGGCCGGCGCGCCCGCCGAGGCGGTCGCCCCGCTGCTGCGCGGCCTCGCCGTGCTGCGGCAGCTCACCGAGGCGGACGGCACGCTCAGCCTCAGCGACCTGGAGCGAGCCACCGGCCTCGCCCGCTCCACGGTCGACCGGATCACGGCGACGCTCGCCCGCATGGGGTACGTGCGCCTGGACGGCCGCGACGTGACCCTGGCCCCCCGCCTGATGGAACTGGGCAACGCCTACCTCGCCGCCCTCCGCCTGCCCGCCCTGCTGCACGCCCGCGCGGACGCCCTGGCCGACGAGCTGGACGAGTCCGTCTCCCTCGCGGTCGGCGACCGCGACGGCATCCGCTTCATCCACCAGGCCACCCGCCGCCGCGCCATGTCCCTCAGCTTCCGCATCGGCGACCTGCTCCCGGCCGAACGCACCGCGCCCGGTCCGCTGTTCGCCGCCGAGTGGACGGACGCCGACTGGCGCCGCTGGCGCGCCCGCCGGGCGGCGGACCCGCACGACCACGCCTTTCCCGCCGTACCGCCCGCCGGCCACCCCACCCCCGGCACCGATTTCGAACGGCGTACGGAGCGGGCGGCGGCCGAGGGCTGGGCCCTGGACGACCAGCTGATCGAACCGGGCCTGGTCGCGGTGTCGGTTCCGGTACGCGATCCCCGTACGGGCCGGATCGCGTGCGTGGCGAGCGTGGTGAGCCACACCAGCCGGCACACGGCCGAGGGACTGCGCGAGAGCCTCCTGCCCCGCCTCCGGTCGGCGGTGGCCGGGATGGAGCACGATCTGCGCACCGCCCCGCCGCCGCTGCCCGGCGCGGTCCCCACGGGCCTGGCCGGCTGGACGGGCGCGTCGAAGCAGCGGCTGGGCCGGGAGTTCATCGAATCGCTGGCCCGCGGGCTGACCGTCCTGACCGCCTTCGGCGAGGGCCGGGCGGAGCTGACCCTCACCGAGGTGGCGCAGGCCACGGGCCTGGCCCGGGCGACGGCCCGCCGCGCGCTGATCACGTACGAGCACGCGGGCCTGGTGGTGCCGACACCCGACCGCGCGTTCGCCCTCACCCCCCGGGTCCTCTCCCTCGGCTTCCCGCCCCTGTCCCGCACCACCCTCCCCCAGATCGCCCAGCCCCACCTGGCCGCCCTGGCCGACCGCGTGCGGGAGTCGGCGGCGCTGGCCGTCCTGTCGGACACGGCGGCCGGCCCCGGCGCGGGCGCGGAGATCCAGTACACGGCCCGGGTGACCCCGAGCCGTGTGATGAGCGTCGACATCGCGGTCGGCACCCGGCAGCCGGCGTACGCCACCGCCCTGGGACGCGTCCTGCTGGCCGGCCTCCCGGAACCGGACCGCGCCCTCGGCGACCTCCGCCCCCTCACCCCCCGCACGATCACCGACCCGGCCGAACTGACCCGCCTGCTGGCCCGCATCCGTTCCGAGGGCTACGCCCTCACCGACGAGGAACTGGAGGAGGGCCTGCGCTCGATCGCGGTCCCGGTCCACGACGGCACCGGCAGGGTCGTCGCGGGAGTCAACGTCGCCATGCACGCGGCCCGCCGCTCACTGCGGGAATGCGTCGACGACATCCTCCCCGAGCTCCGGAAAACGGCGGCCCGCGTCGAGGAAGACCTGCGCGTGGCAGGACGCTTCAGACGAGTACCGCCGAGCTGACCCGCCGCACGCGCCCCGTAACCCCGGTACCGGCCCACAGGCGGCGCCGCTTCCACACGGACCCGCTCGCCACGGGCCGCGCCCCAGTACGGCCGCCCTGACCCCCGTACCCGATCCCCACTACCCGCTACACTGTCGGCGGTGGCACGGCCCTACCTGCCGTACCACCACAGCACCACAGGCCATCACGGTCTACGCCTTCGTAGCTCAGGGGATAGAGCACCGCTCTCCTAAAGCGGGTGTCGCAGGTTCGAATCCTGCCGGGGGCACGATCAAAACAGCAGGTCAGAGAGTCGCAGGGCTGCCGTTCAAATCGAACGGCAGCCCTGTTTCGTGATCAGAGTCCACATCCCCACGCGATCTTTTCGATGGGCCACCCGTTCGAGTGACTGGACTCCCTGCATATGACACGTGGAGTGTGCGCATCAAGGATGGGCTGGCACGTCTCCCCCACGCGCGCCAAAGACGCGCATCCCGCAGTCCTGCATGGTGCTGGCGGGGAGGCCGGCCCGAGTAGGCGGAGGGCCCCGTCGGTGCTGTCGGCGGGGCCCTCAGAAGCCTCTGGGGCGGGACGTCTTGACCGAGTCTTGGCGTCTAACGGCCGGATTGGGCGGAGACGCGTACGCCCTTCGGCCGCTCTATTCCCGCACGACACCCACGTACATGGGCGGGGCGGCATCTTGGGCTGCTAGTCTCCAAGATCATTAATAGCCTGATGTCACCAGGCTGACATATGTTCGCGCTGGTCAGAGCGTTTGTCGAGTGCCAGCAGACCCAACGGATGACGAGTGGATCGACCGCGAAGCGCTACGCATCGGCCGCCGCATCCGCGAAGTCCGCGAGCACCACAACCTCACCCAGGAACGCGTCATCCTCGCGGTGCCCATGAACCGCGCCCACTACCAGGCCATCGAGGCCGGCCGCGCGAACCCCACCCTCCGGACCCTGCTGCGTATCGCGCGCGTCATCGGCGTACCACTGGAGGATCTCGTGAGGTGAGCGGCCCGCCTCCGACGGGGGGCGGAGACGGGCCGCAGGGGCGTCACCGGCTCGGCCGGCGTCGAGTCGTGACGGTCTGGTGTGGGCGGCCGTCTCACCTCCCCAGTGCTGACGACCGCCCGGCCCGCTGGCGCCGCAATCACCTCGGCGACGCCGGCGGGAGTCTCAACCCTGTTGCCCGCGGGGCCGGGGGTTGTGGGGATGGGCGCGGATGAGGACGTTGCAGTCCGAGACGCGTGAGCCGTCCCGGGCGGCCCGGGCGTCTTCCCGCTGTCGTGCGAGGCTCCGGCATGTCCGGCAGCCCGTCACCGGGTCCGGGTCGGGAGGGAGCAGGCCGAGGATGGGGGCCGGGCTCATGGTGTCCGAGAGGCTCATCGGCGGTACCTCCTCACGAGCCGGGTCAGGGCGCGGCCGGTCTCGCACTGCCCGACGTCGTCGACGCAGGGTTCGCACTGGGCGACGTGGGTGTAGAGCGCGGCGTGGGCGCGGCGGCCGGTGCAGGGGCCGCAGGCGCGCGGCCACCAACGGCCAGCCTCCGGATCGGTGTGCTCGCCGAGGTCGACGGCCGTCTCCGCAGTCAGTCGCTCCGGACACCACAGACACACGGCGCCGCGAGCCCGGTCCGCGTTCAGCGTGTTGAAGCCGGGCAACGCGAGCAGGGCGAGTACCGCAGGGGCGATCTCGTGGGTGGTAGTGCTCACCGGCTACCTCCCGCTCGCACCAGCCGAGCTGTACCGTGCTTCATGTCGACTCCTTCGCAGTCGGCCACGCCCCCGGACCGGTCGCACGGTCGCGGGGGTTCTTCCTGTCAAACTTACGCCACTTGTCAGGTGTTGTCAGGTAATGTCACCCGACGAGAAGCTACGACGTAGCACGCCTACGGTCGATTTATGACCCTCGACCTGGACGGACCCGAGCCTCTGTACGCGCAGATCGCTGCGATCCTCACGGCCCGCATCTCTGACGGGACGTACCCGCCGCGCCGGCGCATTCCGTCCGAGGCCGCGATCGTCGAGGAGTTCGGGGTGTCCCGGCCGACTGCCCGGGCCGCGGTGCAGGTGCTCGTCGAGCGGGGGCTCGTCGTTACCGTCCGGGGGAAGGGCTCTTACGTGGTTGACGAGCCGCCCCAGACATGACGCCTCGCGGCTGGCGCGACCGGTAGCCTCCCGGCATGGACGACGCCGCCATGCAGCAGCCGTACATCGATCCGGACTCCGACCACGACGACCGGCCAGTGTGCGGGATCTGCCCGAGCCTGCGCTTCCCGCGCGAGGGATTCGTGATCTACGACCGGCCGACCTGGGAGGCGCCGTTCGACCCGGCAGACGGGCGGCGGTACACGCTCGACGGCAGGATCCCGGCCTGCATCCACCCCGACAAGATCGGGCTCCCGCCGGACAGGCAGGCCCCGCCTCCCAGGGCGCTGGAGACGGAGCCGCCCGCCGACCAGCCGTCTACGCCACGGCGTAGTCGATGGTGGAGGCCATCCCGCGCTCGGTGATCCCGATGGACGCGTACTTCTCGTCGAGGACCTGGCGGCGCCGCTCGGCCTCCGGCTCGTCGATCCAGTACCGCTCATCCACCGGACCGAACGCGGCGCGGTATGCCTGGTGTGTGTAGTCGCCGAGCCGCCAGGCGCGGCCGGCCTCGTGCTCGCGGACGGTGCTGTGCACAAAGAGTCGGCCGGTGCGCTGCTGCACCCGGGACAGGGCAGTGAATTGAGCGCACAGGGCGTGCACCGCGGTGTCGACCGGCACCGGGACCGGCAGCTCGGCCGCCAGCTCGTCGCCGTCGGTCATCTCGTATACCGCGCTCTTCAGCGCCATGACGCGCAGCGCGTCGTCGATGAGCGGCGGGGCGTCTCGCTCGACGCGGTAGTTAGGGATGAGGACCTGGCCGTAGTCGTCGGTCCAGTCCGAGGAGTACTTCTTGCAGCCGTCGAGGACGCCCGGCATCTCCGGGTCCGCCATCCACGTGGCGTGGATCTCGCGGGCCCGCGCCGCGATGGTCTCGGGTGCGGGGCGCGTGAGGGTGATTGCCACTGCTGCCTCCCGTGTCAGGGGGTTGCTGGTGACGTCATCGTGGACCGCCAGTTGGGACGGTTGTACTGACGGATGGGGGCCATTCGGGACGCCACGCGCTACCGTCCTAAACGGCCCAAGTGTCCTGGGGGAAGCCTTGAACACGGAGCTTCAACGCGCTATCGATGCCGCCGGAATTACCCGTTCCCGACTCGCCCGTAGAGTCGGGGTGAGCGTCAAAACGGTGGATCGCTGGGTATCAGATCCCAGTCGCGTTCCGCATCCACGGACGCGGGATGAGGTGGCGAGGGCGTTAGGAGTGGACGCGCACATGCTGTGGCCCAAGATCCGGGGCGGGGTGCCCGGCCGTGATCGGGAAATCGTTGCGACGTACCCGTACCGGAACGCGTGCCCAACCGTGTTGTGGGGGCGACTGCTCGATGACGCGGAGCAGCAGGTCACGTACGCCGGGTACACGAACTACTTCATCTGGCAGGAGCAGCCGAGGATGCCCGAGCGGCTCGCGGCGAAAGCTTCGGCCGGGTGCGCGGTGCGGTTCCTGGTCGGTGATCCCGAGTCCGAGGTGACCCGACGGCGGGAAGAGGTCGAGGGTGTGCCGCTCACGGTGTCGACGCGGATCCGGATCACGCTCGACGCGCTGAGTCGAATCGAGGGCGACGGCGTCGAGGCGCGGCTGAGTGACCGGCACATCGCACTCTCGGTGTTCCGGTTCGATGACGAGATGCTGGTGACGCCGCACCTGGCGAACCTCCTCGGGCACGACTCGCCTCTGCTGCACCTGCGGCGCCGGGGCAGCGGCGGCCTGTTCGACCGGTTTGCCGAGCACGTCGAAGCGCTGTGGAGCGGAGCCCGCCCGGTGCAGGTCGCCGGCTAAGCCCAGGCACGATGAAGGCGCCCCCTGCACGGCCCACTGGGGGCGCGTACAGGGGGCGTTGCTCACAGGCGGCGGCGGTCGCTCAGGATGGCGGGCGGGCTGGTCGTCGTGGTCGGCTCAGGCTGTGGGGCGCCGTCCCGGCGGCACACCAGAGCACCAGAAGCATCAGCCGGTGGCTGAGGACTGTACCCGTCCGGGCAAGCAGACCCGGACGGGCCCCGATAGCCCTGAGGTCCCTGCGGCCCGGTCTCCCCTGCGGCCCGACGAGCCCTGCTTCGTGCCGAACCGTGCGCGGTGTCGCTGATCCAGACCCCCATCACGTGGACGATCCGACCGGTGCTCTTCCTGTCCCTCGCGCACCGTCAGGCGGCAGCGCTTCCACCATGTGCGTACGACTTCAAGCCCCGCCAGGCCGTGTCGGGTCCCAGGTGATGCCTGACGTTTTGGCCTCGGGTGATGTTGACGGTGGGCCTCGACGACATCGGAAACCTTGTGGGGCTTGTCGGCTTTCACGTTACGGACCGGGACGTCGGTGGTGCGCCGGATGACCCGGACCTGGCCGTCCAGATCGACGGTGATCGCCGTGTCCGACACGTACACGGTCACCGTCTGCCCCAAGAGTGGCGAAAAGTTCTGGCCAAGAATGGAATCGCCGATAGGGGCACCGGAGGTGGCGCCGAAATCATCGACGGTTGAGTCAGCGTCCCGCAGCGGTCACTGCCCGATGTCGCACCGCCACGGTTCCGTCGTCGTGACCTGCTCCGGCCGACGACTCAAGCCAGTAGCGTGGGCGAGGCCGGCGGGGATACCGCGAGGCACACGCGTGCGTGGCCGGTCGGCGCACCCGCCGTCGTGGCTGACTGTCATCGGGTGAGGTGCGTGCAACTGCCGAGCCAGACGCAGTCGCATCCTTCGGTGCCACGAAGGCGTGCGCTTCCCGGAGAGCCCACCCGACCATCTCGGGCACCTCATTCAGACGGGCCGCTTCTCTCCCTGGGGCGTCGTCACCAGCCGCGCCCCCCCCTGCCCAAGCTCCGCGGCGCAGCCGCTTGCTGAGCCGCCGGACGTCATCGGCCGACGACGCCGCAGCTCAGCCCGCCAGATTGCCTAGCCATCTCCTAAAGCGGTGTTTCCCTGGCAACCCGTTGCCAGCCGGCACAGGCCACCGGTGCGCTGCCATCCTCGGTGAGGAAGAGCAGGAAGGTCCATGACCGATCGGCGGAATCGACCAACGCTACGCGCACCGGCCGGCCATGTTCCCTGATAAGCCGCACCGCTCGTTCCAGCCCAAGTGGTTCGAGTCCGTGCTTCCGCATGCGCTTAAGCCGGCGCGCGAAGACTCCCGCATGCCGCTCTGCGGGATGCGCCCTGTCTCCCACGCTGTAGGTGGCGCCGCTGCGGAGGGCGGCCAGAGCAAGCGCGGACGCCTCGTCGCCACCCGGCACCAGCTTTTCCAGCACATGTCGTTCCATGGTCACCCCCGCCGGGATCCTGCGGTACGGCAGCCAGGTACCGCAACCCCCAGCAACCGCCCGTGTCCGGTGGCGCCCGTCCGGGGCCTGATAGCGGCCCTCCTGGCCTGGCAGCGGTTGGAATGGCCGTCACTGACTGATCCGCGGCTAAAACCACGGATCAGAAGGTTCCGACATCCACGGCTGACCTCCACGGCCGTCACCGATGACGCCGGACAGGGTCGTACACCAGCGCCCCCGTCCGGTCGTCACACCAGTCGGCGACAACCGCCGGAGCGGGTTTGGATCGGACTCCTGGAAGGGGGTGTCGCAGGTTCGGCACCTTCCGGGGGCGCCAGGGACAACGGCCCGGACCGCCCACGGTCCGGGGTGGGCCGACACCGCGCGGATCGCTTGCGCGGCACCGTCCGCAGCCGCACCAACCGGGCCGGCGGCGCAGCGGCGTCCGCCGCTCGCGCACGGCGGATGGCGCGATCCGCACCCCTGGCGGCAGGTCCGCGCGCCTCAGGTGGGTCAGGGTCGCGAGGTCGCCAGGCCGCAACGGTCCAAGGACGGTTGCGTCCAAGCGATCTCTCTTCCACCCCCCGTGACCTGCGGCGAAAGTAGTTCCCGCCACCGGGCGTCACGCTCCCGACATCCTTCACAGCCGCACCTGCGGGGCGGCTGTCCGGGCCGGGGACGTGCCTTCGCCCGCTCGACTTCCATGCCGCAGGAGTAGTCCATGAAGCTGAGTGACACCGTCCGTCGCGCATCCGCCGCCCTCGCCGTCGGCGCGATGTCCCTGGGGCTGGTCACCGTGACCGGCGGGGCCGCGCAGGCCGTCGCCTCGTGCACCGGCGAGGTGTCGATCTACGGCACCCTGCCGGACGGCCGGCTGACGTACTCGCAGGTCGAGCCGAACACCGGGGACCGGGTCAAAACGCTCATCGGCCCGGACCTCGGCTTCACGCCCAAGGCGATGGCGACCCTCAACTTCAATACGGTGCTGGTCACGTCGACCGCCGGGGACCTCTACCGCGTCGACGTCCAGACCAACAACACCTCGCTCGCGGTGGCCGGAGTCACCAAGATCTGGGACGGCGGCTGGACCTTCGACAAGATGGTCTACGACGGCGCCGGCCACCTCTACGGCACGGTCGACGGGCAGCTCCACCAGTACCTGGTGTCGCAGGACAAGCCCGCGGGATCGGCCCACATAGGCCAGCACGTGGTGATCGACACGGGCTTCGTCCTCAAGACGCTGGCCGCCGCGGGGGACGACCGCCTCATCGCCTCGACCGCGGACGGCCGCCTGCTCAGCTACAAGATCAACGGTGTGAACGACTGGGACCGCGCGGTCCTGAAGGCGAGCGGCTGGTCGGGGGTGGACTCGCTCTCCTCGCCGGGCGGCGGCCTCTACTACGGCCGTACCAACGGCGGCATGTACTGGTACCACGACTCGGACCCGACCGACGGTGACGGCGGTGACATCGCCTACCACCCCAACGACCCGGTGGACGCGTCCGGCTGGACCCAGAGCCTGCTGTCGGCCTACGCGGACAATTGCGCCTACGTGGCGCCGGCCCCGCCGAAGTCCGTCCAGGGCGGCACGATCTACCGCAACGAGGTCATCGCCCGGGCCAAGGACTGGTACACCCGCAACGTCCAGTACAGCCAGAGCGCCTACGCCACCGACGTCGACGGCGATCACTCCTACCGCACCGACTGCTCCGGCTTCATCTCCATGACCTGGCACCTCACCTCCTCGCTGACGACGTGGACCCTCCCCAGCGTGAGCACGCAGATCTCCAAGGCCAGCCTCCGGCCCGGTGACGCGCTGAACTCCAGCAGCGAGGAACACGTGGTCCTCTTCGCGGGCTGGAAGGACCAGGACGCGGGCACCTTCTACTACTACTCCGAGGGCAGCCCGAGCACCGACATGAACTACTCGACCGCCAACGTCTACAGCGGCACCATCGACAGCCACCCGGCCTCGTCGTACGTCGCCCTGCGCTACGACAAGATCGCCTGACACACCGCCCGACGCACCGAAGGCCCCGCCGACTCCGGCGGGGCCTTCCCGCGTTCCGGCCGGCTGCCCCGAAGGGGACACCGCGGAACGCTGTCGCCCTCTCCGCGGAAGACCAGCGGCAGCATCCTCACCACGCCCTCACCACCGCGGCCGCGCTCGCCGCGGCGTCCGCCTGGCGGCCGCGCCGGCCGGAGCCGCGCCGTCCTGACGGGCGGACGGTGCCCACCGGCCCCGCCCGGAGCCGCGCCGTCCTGACGGGCGGACGGTGCCCACCGGTCCCGCCCGGAGCCGTGCCCCCCCCCGGCGTCCACACCTCGAAGACCGGGGCCGGCTGCCAGGCCGTCTCGTGCGCCATGCCGACGACGGCGCCCAGGCCGGTGCCGGGGGCCGTGAGCGGCTCCTCGCCGCCCGTCACCGTCTGGGGCCCGTCGCCTCCGGGTTCGCCGCGGAGGCGAGCCGCTCGGCGTGCAGTCTCGCGGCCGGGGGACGCCGGGGCTGCTGGGGCACGACCGCGCACGGCCCGGACTGCGCGCGCGGTGCCGGCCTACCGGCGACGGTGCCCAGACGTACGGCGGGTCCGTCCGGCTCGCATGAGCGGTGTGCTCACCTCCATGAACTCGCCGGAGACCGACTGCGTCCGTGTTCCGGCGGACGGGGCACGGTGCGCCCGCGGCCACGCGAAAGGGGCGGCGCCCCCTCCAACCGAGGGGGCGCCGCCCTTTTCGCGTCGACCGGTGTCAGTACCAGTTGTTCGCCTGCCAGAAGTTCCACGCGTTGCACGGGGAGCCGTAGCGGCCGTCGATGTAGCTCAGCCCCCACTTGATCTGGGTGAGGGGGTTCTCCCTCCAGTCGTCGCCCGCGACGTCCATCTTGGTGGCGGGCAGTGCCTGCGGAATGCCGTAGGCACCGGACGAGGAGTTCGTCGCGTTCCAGCGCCAGCCGCTCTCGTGGTCCCAGAGCTTCTCCAGGCAGGCCCAGTGCGCGGAGGTGGCCCAGGTGGCGTCCTTGTCGTTCATCATCTGCCGGCCGGCGGCCTTCACCTCGGTGATGTTGTCACGGTCGACCGTGTCCACGGAGGTGGTGCAGGTGTAGGTGGCCGGCTGGGCGGACAGCAGCTTCTGCGTCCAGCCGCTGGTGTTGACCGGGTCGTCGAGGTGGTACGAGATGTCGGCGCCGGAGCCGTCGGTCGGGTTGGCGTCCTTGTACCAGTACATGGCGCCGGTGGACAGGCGGCCGTAGTAGAGGCCCGCGCCGGGCGAGACGAGCTGGTTGAAGCCGGACCAGCCGGACGACTTGAGGGTGTTGTCCTTCCAGGCCCCGGCGCCCGTGATCGTGTAGTCGAGCAGCCGTCCGTCCTCGGTGGTGGCGCCGAGCCGGTCGTCGCCGGTGGCGGTGAGGGTCTTCAGGACGAATCCGGTGTCGATTTCGGTGCGCGCGCCGATGTGCTGGGAGCCGGCCGGCTTGTCCTCGGTCACGTTGTAGCGCAGCAGCTGGCCGGCCGCCGTGGTGCCGTAGAGATGGCCGTGACCATCGTAAGTGAGCTTGTCGTGGGTCCAGCCGCTGTCGGCTATCTTCACCGGTGCGTTCAGCAGGGCGAGGCTGGTGTTGTTGGTCTTGACGTCGACGCGGTAGAGGTCGCCGGTGGCCGACGTCACCAGGACGGTGTTGAAGTTGAGGGTCGCCATGGCCTTCGGCTCGAAGCCGAGGTCGGGCCCGACGAGCACCTTGGCGAGGTCTCCGGTGGCCGGGTTGATCTGACTGAACGTCAGTCTGCCGTCGTCGAGCACACCGTAGATGTTGACGCCGCCCGAGCAGGTGGTGGCCGCCTCGGCCACGGGGGCGGTCACCGCGACGAGCCCGGTGCCGAGGGCGCCGGCGGCCAGCAGGCCCGCGATTCCACGGCCGGTCTTGCGGATGTTCTTCACTTCTCGTATCCCCTGGGGTGCGATGGCCGGGCAGGCGCCGGACGGTGGATGGTGGCGTGACCGAGAACGGCGGCGAAGGCACGCCTGATCAGCCGGTCGCGGGTGCCGGTGGACGACGGGTCGTCGAGGCGGGTGGCGGCGGCGAGCGGACTACTGCCAGCCGGCGTCCGCCAGGACGACCTGCCAGCCGGCGTCACCGGCGACGACGGAGGGGGCCGCAGCCGCGTCGTCCTGGGACAGGAGCGCGGTGGCCGGGGCGGCGACAGACGCCGCGATGGCAAGGGCGGCGACCGCGGCGGCCTTGGCGATGCGGGTGCGAAGCATGGCTGTTTCGGTCCTTCCAGAGGGTGAGCTGCGGTGTCCGGTCTGCCTCGCGTCCCGCGGTGACGCTTCGGCCGGCCGGTGATCAATAGCTTCGCCGCAGCTCAGGCCCCTGGACAGAGTTCGGGGATGGACGGAAAGGGCCTTGGACTCATGTGTCCAGCCGGGCCGCTTCAGTCCACCGGCCGCGACGTGAAGGCCAACGGCATCAACGGCACCCCCACCCCGGTCAACCGTGCCGTCGCCAACTGCGGCACCTCGCGCAGGAGCCGGTCGCAGACCCGGACCGCCCTCTCCTCCGCCTCCTCGAGCACATCGGCCAGCACATAGAAGCCGAGCGTGAGCCCGGGCGCGGAACGGGTGTGTACGGCGACATGCTCGACGCGGTCGCCGGCGGTGAGCGCGGAGCGCACCACGTCCCTGATGTCCGGAGGTACTTGTTCACCCGAGGGCAGAGCCAGATGCGCGTGGACGAGGTACATGCGCTCCAGGGTCGCAACTCATGCCGTCCGCTTGGCAGTTCCGCGGCAGGCCGGTTGCGGCCGGGGCCCGTTCCGTCCTTCTCCGATGACGGCCGGACGCCCCTCTGCGAAGATCTTGTTCGAACTGAGGACGTATCGTGCAGGAATACTGGGGGGCCACATGCTGACCGCACTCGGACTCGACTCCGTCGGCGAGATGGTGTACCGCGCCATGCTGAGACAGCCGGCCGCCGGTGTCGCGGCCCTCGCCGATTCCGTGGGACTGTCCGAGGAAGAGGTCCGGGACGCCCTCGACGCACTCAGCGAGCTGGCGCTGGTGCGTCCCGCCGCCGGAGACGCGGGCCGGCTCCGGGCCGTCTCCCCGGACATCGGCATGGAGATCCTGATGGCCCGGCAGCAGGCCCAGCTGGCGGCCCACCAGCAGCGCCTGGAAGCCTCCCGGGCGGCCGCGGCCCAGCTCATCTCCGAGTACGCGGAGCTCCGTCCGGCCGCCAGCCATCCCGGCGTGGAGCAACTGGTCGGCCTCGACCAGATACGCGACCGACTGGCCGTGCTCACCCGTGAGGTGAGCGAGGAGTTCCTGGCCTTCGCCCCGGGCGGGCCGCAGACCGCGGAGAACATGGCCGCGTCACGGCCGCTCAACCAGGACCTGCTCGGCCGCGGGGTGCGCATGCGCACGATCTACCTCGACAGCGTCCGCACCAATCGGCCCACCGTCGAACACGCCGACTGGCTGACCCGGCTGGGCGGCCAGGTCCGCACGGTGCCGACGCTGCCGACACGGATGCTCCTCATGGACCGGCGGATCGCCATGATCTCGGTCAGCAGCGACGACACCGCCGCCGGCGCGGTCCTCCTGACCGGGCAGGGCACGCTCACCGCGCTGTGCGCGCTCTTCGAGACCACCTGGGAGGCCGCCCAGCCGCTCGGCCAGGTCGTCCCCACCGATCCGAACGGGCTCACCGGCCAGCAGGCGGCCGCCCTTCGGCTGCTGGCCGAGGGCCACACCGACGAGACGATCGCCAAGCGGCTCGGGGTGTCGCACCGCACGGCCCGGCGCATCGCCTCCGAACTGATGGACCGCCTCGGCGCACGCAGCCGCTTCGAGGCCGGCGTCCGCGCCGTGCAGCAGGGCTGGCTCCCGGCCCGGCCCTGACCGCACCGGGGGCCCCACACCCACGGCCGGGCGCCTTCGGCACCACCAGGGGAAGTGAGCCACCCGGCTGATCGGCCGCCCGACGACGTGCGCCGGCCGCCGTACGGCAGTGGTGTACGGCGACCACGGTGACCGCGACCGGCCGGCCGGCCGGACCCCGGTGGCCTCCTGCTTGCGTGGGGAGTGAGGCGTTCATCCGGCCTCGGACTCCTCGTCCCGGCCGTTCGCGCGAGCGGTGCGCCAGCGATGCCCGAGCGGTGCGCGAAGCGGACGGAGAGTGATCTTTCCAATACCGCCCATTTCATGGTTCGCCATGGCGAGAGTGGATGCTCCCCAGCGGGGAGCGGATTTACCCGTTGATATGTGGCCGGAATTCTCCCTACTGGTTGCGGCGGCGAGTAGAAACGCCTGATGAGCTCACCGATAACGCGAGCCAGAGAGCCTGCCGCTGACCAAAACACCTCACCCGTGGCCGGAATGGCGAACCCGCAAAGCTCGACCGGTGTTGACTGCTCTGGCACGGCCTGGCTACGGTGTGCGCGTAATCGAACCGACGTTGCAAATGCGCGTTTACTCCGAGTGAGCGAATGGAAGCGGGAGCTTCTGAAAGCTCGCCGCACCTTTCACTCAACGTAAACTACGAGGAAAGGCAGTCAACGTGAAACTTGACTCGATCGCAGCGCGGGAAGACGTCAGTGCAGCACGGCCGGAGGCGGTCGCGGCGCAGGAGTTCGCCAACAGCGTGCTCAGCGGAGCGGCCCCGGGGTTCCACTCGGACTCCCAGGTTCCTGCGATGGTCACGCCGGCTACGCCGACCGTCGCCCAGTACGTGATCCAGGGCAGCACCATCTGCCTGGTGTGCTGACCGAGGACTGACCTGCGTGCCGGAGGAGCTGGCCAATGGAGGCTTCTCCGGCACGTATCTCTGTTTGCTCGTGATGGCGCCCGAGTTCGAGACGGAGAGACGAAGACCTTGGTTACATTGAAGCGGTGGCGGAAGAATGCTTCCCGTGTCACCGCCACCCAGCAGGCGGTTGATCGCGTATTATTCCCTATCGCGGTCGGGCAGATTCTCGCGGCTGCGGAGACCCTGAGCCTCAAGAGGGTTTTCGATGACGACGGCTATCTCCGAGGCGTATCCGCCGAGCAATTTCCGCCGGGTAGTTTACGGCACCGGATCGGTCGCGTAATCGACCATCCTCGCACTCCCAAGGTGCTGGCCGGGATCACGTTGGCGGCCTCGGCGGGGCTGGTCTTGGCGCGCGGTAACCGCAAGGTGCAGATCACGGCGGCGGCGATCATTGGTGCGTGCAACCGGGTGAGCGAGTTCCGCACGCCGTACGGCCGGGACGGCGCCGACCAGATGACGGCGGTGATCACGCAATACCGCACGATCACCGGTCTCATAGCCGACCGGCAGGTCTCCGACGACATCTTCTTGCGCGCGGTCAACTTCCAGGCCGGTCTGAGCTATGCCGTCTCGGGCGTCTCCAAAGCTTTCGGGAGCAGCTGGGTACAGGGGGACGCCCTGCCCGAGATCCTGCACACGGAGGCTTACGGCCGGGGACCGGCTGCGGCAGTGCTGCGCGGGCATCCCAGGCTGTGCAGGGCGCTGACCATCGCGACGATCGCGTGGGAGGCGGCGTTTCCCGTCGTCTACCTGCTGCCGCGCAAGCAAGCGGAGTGCGCGCTCTGGGCGGTCAAGGCGTTCCATGTCGGGGTGGCGGCGACCATGGAGTTGCCGCGGTTCGTCTGGGGGTTCGTCGGCTCTCACGGCGCGGTCGGATACGTGCTGGACACCCGGGGCGAAAGACGCGTGCTCGAGAGGGCCGTCCTCGGCGTCGCCGGCGGGGTGGTGGCCGCCAGCGCTCTGATAGCACGTGAGAAGCGCAAGGTCGCGGAGCAGCGGCGTCTCGGCCCCAAGGGCACCTCGCGGCTGGAGAGTGGTCTCGGGGTCATCGAGTACGCCGTGAACCGCCCCCCGGACACACCGGAGCCGTCCAGGCCCGTGGTCGTGCTGGAGTGCGGTCTGGGGCAGTCCCTCGAATCATGGGAGTGGGTCGCGGAGCGTCTGGCCGTGGACCACACGGTCATCCGTTACCACCGGTCCGGATACGGCCTCACCGAGTCCCGCGCGGCGGCCGGCGACATCCTCGCCGCCGTCCTCGAGGAGGTCGGGGCCGAAGAGGAGATCGTGGTGGTGACCCACTCGATCGGCTCGCTGGTGGCGTCCTCCTACGTCGGCGACCCCCGTTTCGCCGACCGCGTGCGCAAAGTCGTCGTCGTCGACGGCACCGACCCCGAACTGCTCGAGGCGGAGCGCTCCGACCGCCGGAGATTCGGCAAGTTCGTTCAGACACAGGTGCACACACTCGTCGCCGCCCTGACCGGGATCTACGAATGGGCACCGAACGCCGTCGAACGCCAGGCGGGATACACCCCTGACACCCAGTACAGCCACGTGCAGTTCGTTTTCTCACCGAAGAACATCATCAATTCGGTCCGCGAGTACGTTCAGATCCGGACGGGCGACGCCTTGGCCAACCTCGGTGCCGTTAAGTCGGTCCTCGTGATCGCATCGGGCGAGAACGCCGAGCAGCAGGTGGCGCTCGCCGAGAAGATCGGAGCCGAAGCCGAGGTGGTCGAGGGCTCGGCGCACCGGTCGATCATCGGGTACCGGCACCACGCCGAGAAGGTCGAAGCTGCCATCAGAAGGTTCACGCATGATGAGTGACCGCATCCAGAACGTAGCGGGCGCCTGTGCTGTCGGCGCGCTGGCGGCACACTTGGTCTCGACCGTTCTACAGAACACGCCCGACTCCTACAATCAGGACCTACGCATATTCACGGGTGGCTGGACCGTGCCCGGCTGGCGTTTCTTCGCGCCCAACCCGGGGGTGCAGAACGTGCACTTGCTGGTGCGTGAAGTCGCCTCGGAGGGCGCCGCGCCGACCCCGTGGCGCGACGTGACCCCGGAAGTCCCACACGGGTGGAAGCAGGTCCTCTGGAATCCCGCGAGCCGAGGGCCGAAAGCACTGTTCGACGCGATGCAGCAATTGTCCGTAATGTGCGCGAATCAGGCCGAATTCGCATGGGTCACCCAGAGTCTGCCCTACCAGCTGGTGTTCTCCGCGAGCCGAGCCGCTGTGGCGAACGACTCCAAGGCGCTCCAGTTTCTTCTCATGAACGTCTTTCCCAGCGCACCGCCGGATCAGCGTATGAAGCCGATCCTCACCTCCGAATGGATACCTCTCCGCTCTCCGGTCCGCGCAGGGGGCGCCGTCAGGTGAACGTGGAGCGATTTCAGGGCGCCGAGTTGCACCTTCACGTAACAGGTTCCATCAGTGCCGCGCTAGTTCCCTGGTGGATTCACTGGCTTCGAGAGCTGCATCCCGGCCTGACCGTGAACGTGTCCGTCACGCAGTCCGCGACGCGCTTCCTGGCAGTACGGTCCCTGCGCCATCTGGCAAACGGACAGGTGTGGATCGACTCCTGGGACGAGCCGGAACTGCCACCTGAGGTCAATGCGGGGGAGAGCGGGAGCTCCGAGTGCTTCATCCTTTTCCCCGCGACCCTGGATACCCTCATGCGTCTGGCGCAGGGCCGGGCGGACTCGCCTGCCTTGCTGATGCTTCAGGTGACGGAACGGCCGATCGTGATCGCGGATACGCTTCCCGGGTCGAACGAGATAATCGAGAGCAATGTGCGCACCCTCCGACTCCGCCCCAATGTCGGTTTCGCACCTCGGGTGACTGGTGTACGCGCCGGCAGTCGCGCGAAAGCCGAGGTGGGATTCAACCTGCCGGGTGCCCTCACCGTGGCCAACGAGTTGGTGAAGGAAGGACGTCTTCGTGAGTGAACCGAGTGTGTACGACGCGGCGGCGACAGAGGCGTACGACCTGGTGTCGTCGAGGCTCTCCCCGGGGACCGGGCTGGTGGCGTGGGTGTCCTCGCACCGGGCGCCGAAGGGGCAGGCCGTCCTGGACCTGGGGGCGGGGACGGGCGTGTCGTCGTTCGCGCTCGCCGACGCGGGCGCGCGGGTGGTGGCGGTCGACGCGTCACGGCCGTCGTTGGACCTGCTGGAAAGCAAGCGCGGTGACCGCGCCATCGAGGTGGTGCAAGCAGACTTCCGGAATGTCCAGCTCGATGAGAAGTTCGACATCATCACCCTGTCGAGGAATACGTTCTTCCTCGCCCAGAGCCACGACGACAAGATCGGTCTTCTTCGCGTCATCGAACGGCACTTGAAGCCGCAGGGCGTGGCCTTCCTCGACTGCACCGACCCCGCGGAGTTCCTTCGCTCGGGCGGAGACGCCACATCGGTGACGTACCCTTTGGGCAGGGACCGGATGCTGACGGTCACTCAGACAGCGGACCGCGCCGCACAGGTGGTCATGAGCATCATGATGGTTCAGAGCGCGACCACCCTCACCTCGTTCCACGAGACGGCCACCTGGGCGACGCTGCCGGAGATCCGGCTGCTGGCGCGGATCGCCGGCCTGAGGGTGGCGGACGTCAACGGGTCCTACACGGGCGAGGACTACGGAGCACGCTCACGCGAGATGCTCGTGGTACTGGAGCGAGAGTGACTGAGGTTTCCGCACTCGCCGCGGACGGCGCGACCGTCGCACTGGGCGACGCCACGCTGCTCGCGCCTACGACGTTCACGATGGCGCCGGGTGAGTTCTGGTGCCTGACGGGGAGCAACGGCTCGGGAAAGACGACACTTCTGCGTGCCTTCCTGGGCAGCCGGAGCCTGACATCCGGTACGTGCTCGGTGATGGGTGAACCCGTCGACGTGTCCAGTCCCCGGTACCGGCGGCAGGTGGCCTCTCTCGTCGAACCGATCCCCGTCGCGCGTGACATGACGCTGCGCGAGCAGGTGGGACTGGTCGCCGCCTCCTGGTACGGCAGTTCCCCGGAGACCGCCGCAGCCGCCGAGGAGGTCATCGAGCGGCTCGGGCTGTCCTTGCTGGGCGAGCGGTTTCCCCATCAGGTCTCGTCCGGGCAGTCGCAGCTCTTCAGCCTCGCGCTGACGTTGGTCCGTCCCGCCGACGTGGTGCTGCTCGACGAGCCGGAGCGGCACCTGGACGGTTCCCGCGTCGAGCTGGTGGCCACGCTCCTGGCCGAGCGGGCGAAGGAGGGCACGGCGTTCCTGGTCGCCACCCACGAGGCCGTTCTGGTGGAGGCCTGCGACGGCCGGGTGGAGCTGGCATGACGACGCGGAGCATCGCGCCGCCCGCTTCCGATGCCAGGGACCGGGTGCAAGCGGTGTGGTCGCGGTACCTCCGCCGCGGCGACCGCGCCACGGTGCGGGGACGTGCGTACACCGTCTATCTCGTCGCTCTCTTCGCCGTCTTCTACCTGGTTCCCGTCCTCCATGCCGCGAGCACGTCCCCGGGGCTCTTTCCCGAGGTGTCGGCGGCCGCGAGCTGCGGCATCGCCGTGGTGACGTGCTGGGGCGCGCAGCTTGCCGGACGGTTCTGGGGGCCGCTGGTGTTGCAGCCCTTCCTGCTCCACGTGTTCATCTCCACGGACATGTCCCCGGCGAGCTATCTCGGCAGGATCGCCCGGCGCCGGCTGGTGTACGCGGGCGCCGCCACGCTGCTGGCGGCGTGTACGGCGGCGTACCTCACGACCGACCTCTTCGACCGTCTCGGCACCGGACTGCCCGGGCTGGCGGTTGCCGCGGGACTCAGCGCCCTTGCCTCGGTGGCCTGGCTGTGGGGCCAGGTCCGGGGGGTGCCGGACAATGTCGCCGTCGCTTGCGCCGCGGGCGTCCTGGCGCCGGCCGTGACAGCGGCGAGCGGAACGGCCCCGGGCGGCAGCGGCGGCCTGTGGCTCGTCGCCGGTGTGCTGGTGACCGCGGCCGCAGCCCTCGGGCGGGCGGCCTTCCGGTCGATCCCGGCGCTCGACCTGGCCAGGCTCGCGCGTGAGTCGGCGCGCGCCTCCCAGGCCCAGACCTATGCGCTGACGGGGACCCTCCACCACGCGCTCGACCTCTATCGGCCGGAGCCGCGCGGCCTGACCTCGGCTCTGATCCGTCCGGACGGACGCCTTCGCGGGTACCTCGCCCAGGGCGCCGTCCGAGCACTTCGCACGCCCGGCCGCGCGGTGGCGGCCGCGGTGCTCCTGCCGGCCGGCGGCGGCCTGCTGGCGCTCGGCGCGGCCGGGGCGGAAGGCAGCCCGACGCTGCCGCTGTGCCTGGCCGGATCAGTCTCCGTGTACCTGGGATCCGGATGGGCGAGCGAGACATGGCGCGGCCTGCGCGACGAGTTGACCCTGCCCCCGCTGTTCGGGGGCGGGATGCTCTCCCGCACCCTGGCATGGCCTCTCGTGGCCGTCCCGGCCGGAGCGTGTCTGGGAGGCGGCCTCGTGATCCTGGCCCTGCTGCCTCTTCCCGGCGGTCGCCTGGCGGCCACGGGCCTGTTCTTCGCGGGTGTGCTCGTGCTGGTGCTGGGTGCCAGGTTCCTGCGCGAGATGAAGCTGCATCTGCCGCTCGGGCTGCTTCTTCCGGTCATCACGCCGTTCGGAGACCTCTCCGGAGTGCTGCTCGTGGCCTGGCAGTTCGACGGGGTGGTCGCGGTGGCGATCGGCGTCGCCGTGACGCACGCCGCCCCGTCCGCGCTCGGTGCGGCCGGGCTGGCAGCCGCCGCGGCCGCCTGCTGCGTGTGGCTGGGGCTGCGTCGGACGGGCTGGGCACGCCGAGGGCTGCTGTCCCGTCTCCGGCGGAGTTAGCTGCCGCGTGGCGGATCGCGGCCGGAGCCGCCCTCAGAGCTCGTCACACCATCTCGTTGGACATTCCTGGCCGGCCGTGACCAGTGACGATTCGGGCGGTAGAAGCAGCAGCCCCGCGGTTGCCGTACCGGGGGCGGTCGCCGGTCTGGCCGGTCGGGGCCGGGACGTTGGCAGCGCGCCCGGACTCCCCACCAGCGGCTGGCGAAGCCGTCAAACGGGAGCCTGGCAGCCTCGGGAGCGAGGGCACGGAGGCGGCCTGCCGCGTACCCGCCCAGGGCCCCGGCCCGCCCGGGCCACGCCCGCTCAGGGACCCTGCCGGCCATGGTGCCGGCTCCTTGCGGACCGGGCAGCCCATCGCGCTCCTGGAGTGGATGTCAGAGGGGTGTGGCAGCGTGGTTCTGGTCGCCGGGGCGGGCGGCGGGCGGAGTCGGCTGGTTGAGGTGGGAGGAGGTGCGGCGGGGATGGCTCGGCCCCGGGGGATCGTGGGCTATGGGGAGGACGCCGAGGAGTTGGCCTGCCGGTACGAGGGGGTGGCGTTCGAGGAGGTACACGGGGAGCTGCTGCCGTGGTTGCCCGCCCTGCCGGGGCGAGCGGCCGACATCGGTGCCGGCAGTGGGCGGGACGCCGCCGCGCTGGCCGCGCGCGGGTATGAGGTGGTGGCGGTGGAGCCCACCCCCGAGCTGCGGCGGTTCGGGCGGCGGCAGCACGACGACGCGGCCGTTACCTGGGTCGATGCCGCTCTGCCCGCGCTGGCCGGGGTTCGGGGACCCTTCGACTTGGTGTTGCTGTCCGCGGTGTGGATGCACCTGGACGAGCGGGAGCGTGTCGAGGGCATGCGGCGGGTGGCCGAACTGACCGCGCCCGGAGGGTGCGTGGCCATCTCGCTTCGGCATGGGCCGCCCCCGGCGGGGCGGCGGATGTTCGCGGTGTCCGCGGCCGAGACCGTGGCCCTGGCCGGGCGGTGCGGCTTGGCCGTGGTCCACCGCGGGGAGGGGCCGGACCTGCTGGGCCGGGCGGACGTGCGCTGGAGCACGCTGGTCTTCCGTGCGCGGCACCACACCACCGTGGGGAGGAAATGATGACGGTGGAGTTCTACCGGGTCGAGCCGAGCGCTCGGACCTCGTGGCGGCTGGCGGTGCTGATGGGCGCCAACACCCGCACCTACAAGTTCGCCCTCGGCTCCGCCCTGCTGGAGTACGCCGGCCAGGACCGTACCGAGGTCCCGCTGGACGAGCTCGCCGTCCCCTACGCCATGGGCCTGGTCACGCACCTGGCCGAAGCACCCCAGGCACCCTCCGGGCCACCGCTGGGCGAGTCGGACTTCCTGTCCGTGGCCCGGCGGGAGGCCGAGGAGTCCGCCAGGCTGGGCCATCCCACCGAACGGCTCCTGCGTGCCGCGGTGCGGTCCATGCCCGCGATGGTGATGCGGAAGTTCCACAACCTCGGCGGCGGCACCGAGGTGGCCCACCGCTTCTACGCACTGGGCGGCACCCCGCGCAAGCGGATCGTGCTCCTGACTCCCGACCTGCGCCGGGTCGCCCGGTCCGAGCAGGCCGCCGGGCTGCGCGCCGAGTTGGGCGCGCGGTGGAGCATCGTGGAGAGTTCCTTCGCCGCCGGCGTCGGTCGCAGCCTCATATCCGAGGGCGTCGCGGTGGACTGGGCCACGCTGAAGCTCACGGACAAGCTCCGCCGCCGCTCGGTCACCGGAGTCGCCGACGCTCTGATCGGCTTCCAGCACGGCCGGTGCCTGATCTGCACCGCCCCCATCGCCGCCGATGACCAGACCGCCGTCGACCACGTCTTCCCTCACTCGCTAATGCGGCGCTTCGGTGCCGTCTCCGGCTGGCGGGGTCCCGACCTGGACGTCATCTGGAACCTCGCCCCCGCCCACGAGACATGCAACGGCGCCAAGAGCGACCGGCTCCCCACCCCTGGCGAACTCCGCCGCCTCGCCCAGCGCAACGAGGCGATCATGCAGTCCCCCCACCCCCTCAGGAAGACCTTGCAGCTCACTCTCCGCAGCGCGGGGTTCAGCGGCGGGCCCGGGCAGTGGCCGTTCCTGCTGCGTCGGGTCCAGGCCGCCTGCGACTGACCAGTGGGCTCCCAGGGCCGGGCCCGGTTGTCCGGGTTCCGGCCCTCGCTCTCTGCGCCGTGTACGTGTCAAAATGGCGGATTGCGTCGCATACCCGCATCGGCCTCCCCGTGAGCGAACGGAGTACCGCGTGCCCGCTACCCCGGACAGAGACGTTGTGAGGCCGGACGGCTCACCCGCGCCCGAGGCCCCGTCGGCCACAGGGGGAGCCGGAGGCGCCGGTGCGCGGGAACAGAGGAGCGCGACGGCGGGCGGCGCGGACCCCGGCCCGGCCGGGGGTGCTCCGGCGGTCGCCGGGGCGGGCGCCGAACCGGCCCCCTCGCCCGGCGGGGTCAGGACGGTGGTCATCGCCGCGCTCGGCGTCGTTCTGAGTACCTTGCTGGCGGCGGCCGTGACCACGTACTTCGACGTGTGGTCCAGCAGCCGCTCGCCGGTTCCCGCCAGCCGGGCGCTCCACGCGGAGTCCGAGGTGTGGTGGGACCTGACGCGGGACGTCAAAGCGGTGCGGGTGGCCGGTCCGGTGGACGTCCGGAAGCTGGAGCGGGACTACCCGGACGGCGACGTGGCCCTCGACGGGCTGGTCGAGGGCGGCGGGATCTACGCGGGGATGATGCGCGTCAGGCTCACCCTGATGAACTTCACCAAGGTGCCCGTCACCGTCACCGGGGTCCGCGCCCGCGTCACCGAGGAGATACCCGTACCCGACGGGGCGTTGCTGTCCTGCGGGGGCCCTCAGGGCGGTGTCGGCATCACGCGCGTGCGCATCGATCTGGGCAGCGCGGACAAGGCGGCCCAGGAGTACGACGGGGAGGAGATCGTCGGCCAGTACCCGGCGCAGGAGATGCAACTGGCGAAGCAGGACGAGCCGGCGATCTTCGATATCCGGGTCGAGGACGGCAAGACCGCCTATTCCTACGTGATCGACGTCGCCTACACGCAGGGCACGGACAAGGGGCGGATCGTCGTGGACGATGCCGGCAAGCCCTTCCGGCTGGCCCCGGCCGAGGGTGACGTCGACGCCGCGTACCGGTGCGACCACACCACCACCCATTGGGCGACGGCGCGATGAGCGGCCGTCGGGCCTTCCTTTTCGCCTTCTTCGTCACCACCGTCCTGCTGGCGGGACTGGTGACCGTTCTGGCTCCGCAGGGGCCGCGCGGTCCGGCTTCCCCGGCCGCCTCACCCGGCGCCGTCCCGCCGGCGGAGCCGGGCACGGTGGCGGGCGGGCAGGGCGGGGGGCGGGGCAGACCGATCCTGGGGGTCTCGTGGTCGAGCACCTGGTCCGCCACCGTCCCCCGGGGCGAGGCCGTCCCCGAGCGGGTACTGGGCACCGGGCGCTGCGCCGCCCTTCACCGGTGGGCCACCGACCGCTCCGCCGTTCCCCGGGGTACGGCGACCGCCGCCTTCACCCTGACCGCGCCCGGGGACCGCGGCCTGGTGGTGCGTTCGCTGCGCGTCGTCAAGGGACGCGCCATTCCCGTACCGAAGGGGCGGGACGTGGAGTGCGTGGGCGCCGACGATCACACGGTCGCCCCTGGTCTCGGCCTGTGGGGAAAGCTGAGCCTCGACGCGCCACGGGATCTCGGCCTGAGCCGCTACGCGCGCCCCGGCGCCACCGTCGGAGGCATCGTCGAGACCAGGACCGTCGACTGCTCCTGCGAGTGGTGGATCGAGGTGGAGGTGCTGGAGGGCGACGAGCGGCGGACCGTACGGATCGATGACGACGGACGGCCCTTCACCATCGCTTCCCCGGTGGCCAGGATCGGGACCGACGCCCAGGACGAGGCGCAGGGGCACGGCATTTCGGACATCGCCCTGGCTCGCGGGGCCGTCGCCCTGGTACGCGCCTCCGGAGGCCCCTCGGGAGGCTCCTCGGCGTATGCCGCGCAGCTGCGCTCCCCCGGCATCCCGGAGGTGTGGATGGCGGCCGACCGGGAGGTGCCGGTCCTCGGACGCGTCGTCGGCAACCTGGACGTCCCGGGCGTCGTCTGCGAGCGAGTGGAGCGGGTCCTCATGGCCGCCGGCGCGCGCCGGGCGGGGCACACGACCTACGAACTGGTGCTGGCCGACCGGTCTCCGCCCGGCTACGAAGAGGCCGTCGCCGACGTCTCCCTGCGTGTCGAGAAGGTGGAGCGGGCGCGGACCGAGCCGACGGGTTACGACTGCTACTCCGACGGCTGGTCCCGGTGGGTACCCGATGGGAGGGAACGCATCTCGGCCGAGCTCGTCCCGGACGTCTCCGTCCTTCCCGTCCTCACCGCGGAGCCCCTGCGGTTCCACCGGGACACGCCCGGCGACGCGGCCACGGACATCCTCTTCTTCGGCGTCAGCCCCATGGGGTCCGGCCACCTCACCTACCACTTCACCATCGAGGTGACCGTCCAGACCCGCTCGGGCGAGTTCGCCCGCTACACCCTGGACGACGCCGGGCGGCCGTTCATCCTGGCCACACGCCCGGACGGCGTTCTTCCGTCCTACGGGGAACACGCCTACTACGAGGTCGGGGAGCGGCACGGCTGATCCCCGGCCGCCTTCGGCCGGGAAATATGTTGTGAGGGCGGTTCGGAGTTCCTCCGGCCCTTCTTCCTCTCCTTGGACCGATTCCGCCTCCGCCAAAAAATATTACCTATCACTATTGGCCGCGCCTTACCCGCGGGGTAATCGACCGCTCCGCACTCCCCTGGCATTATCGAGCGCATCAACGGGCCCCCGGGACCCGGCCGCAACCGCGAGGAGAGCGCCATGCACGACCAGTCCGCCGAAACCGTGGCGAGTTCAGCCGGCACCGCGCATGCCGCCGCCGACGCCACACGGGCCGTCGTTCAGGAGTTCCTTGCCGCCCGGGTGGCCGGCGACACCGAGCGGCTCGTCGAGCTCTTCGCCGACAAAGTCGACTGGATGCTCGCCGACAACCCGTCCGTCCCGTGGATCCGCCCGCGCTCGACCCCCGCCGAATGCGCGGCGCAGTTCACGGAGTTGATGGAGCACACCGTGCCCGAGGACATGCGCGCCTCCGTCGACACCGTCCTCGTGGACGGCAGCGACGCCGCCTTGTTCGGGCACCTGTCGGGGACCGTGCGCACGACGGGCAAGTCCTTCGAGGGGCCGTTCGCGGTGCGCCTCACCGTCGAGGACGGCCGGATCACACGCCATCACCTCTACGAGAACAGCCTGTCGATTTCCGAGGCGTGCACTCCGTAAAAATCGATCGGATATTCGGCAGCAAAGCTTGCCCTATGCCGTCCGGAATACCTCGGGGGCCTCGGGCCAATTCCCCTCACCGGGGATTCGGCCCGAGGCCCCCGCGCTTGCCGTTCGCCGACTCGGCGGCGTGCGCATCACCATCGCTTGCGGCTTGCCGTTCTCCCGCTCATGCGCGCCGCGTCGACCCTCCCCGCCTGTCGCGGGCCGCCTCGTGCGCCCGCCCCCGCTCCCGCCCCCTCGTCCTCACCCTCGCCCCACTCACGCGGCAGGCCGCCTCCCCGGTGATCGGAAAGAACTTCGAAACATTCGGATATCAGGGAGCCCTCTCTTGATCTCCTCGGCGACACGTCCTAGCGAACAGGTTTGAACCGACCGGCCTCGGCAGCCGTGTACCAGGAGTGGAAGACCCAGAGGTACGCCCGGCACCGCCCGCATGTTTCGAAATCATTGCCGAAAGCGTTGACAGTTGACGGGGGCATATCAAAACTGTTCGCCATTGGCAGGGCGCACGGCGACCGGTTCACGCCCGGCCGCGCCGCGCGACGCTCGCGCGGTCACTGTCACCTGTGGGGTCGCCGACCACCCGCAGGGTCGTGTCACGCCGCCCGGCCCCCATCGGCCTCACGAGGACGAGGAGGAATCGCACGCACATGAACACCGCACCCGCGCGCCCCACGAGCCGCAGAGGCGGCCGCTCGGGTCCGCTCAGCCGCTTCAGACCGCTCATCAGCACTGTCTGTACGACCGTGATGGCCGCCGTCGCGGCGTTGCTGGTGCCCGGCACCGCCCACGCCGACACGGTCGTCACCACGAACCAGACCGGCACCGACAACGGGTACTACTACTCGTTCTGGACCGACGCGCCGGGCACCGTCTCCATGAACCTGAGCTCCGGCGGCAGCTACAGCACCTCATGGCGCAACACCGGCAACTTCGTGGCCGGCAAGGGCTGGAGCACCGGCGGACGCAGGACCGTCACCTACTCGGGCACCTTCAACCCGTCCGGCAACGCCTACCTGACCCTCTACGGCTGGACGTCCAACCCGCTCGTCGAGTACTACATCGTCGACAACTGGGGCACGTACCGGCCCACGGGAACGTTCATGGGGACGGTCACCAGCGACGGCGGTACGTACGACATCTACAAGACCACGCGGTACAACGCCCCGTCCGTCGAGGGCACCCGCACCTTCGACCAGTACTGGAGCGTCCGGCAGGCCAAGCGGACCGGCGGGACCATCACCACCGGCAACCACTTCGACGCCTGGGCCCGTGCCGGAATGAGGCTGGGCACCTTCAACTACTACATGATCATGGCAACCGAGGGCTACCAGAGCAGCGGGAGCTCCAGCATCACCGTGGGTGACGCCGGTTCCGGCGGGGGCGGCGGCGGTGGGGGCACCGGCTCCTGCACGGCGACCCTGTCCGCGGGACAGCGGTGGAGCGACCGCTACAACCTCAACGTCGCCGTCTCCGGCTCCAGCAACTGGACCGTGACGATGAACGTGCCCTCCCCCGCGAAGGTCCTCTCCACCTGGAACGTCAGCGCCAGCTACCCCAGCGCCCAAGTCCTCACCGCCAAACCCAACGGCAGCGGCGACAACTGGGGCGTCACCATCCAGCCCAACGGCAACTGGAACTGGCCGACCGTCTCCTGCGCCGCGAGCTGACCACCCGACCCGATGCTGGAGGACCACTCCCCATGAGAACCGGACCGCGTCTCCCGATACGTTCCCTCCGCTCCCTGGCCACGGGGCTGGCCGTCGTGGCGACGGCCGCCGCGGGCACCCTCACCGTCGACGCCGCCCCGGCGCAGGCCGCCGCCTGCACCGGGTACGTCGCGCTCACCTTCGACGACGGCCCCTCCGCCAGCACCCCGAACCTGCTCAACGCGCTCAAGCAGAACGGGCTGCGGGCGACGATGTTCAACCAGGGCAACAACGCCGCCGCCAACCCGGCCCTGGTCCGGGCCCAGGTGGACGCCGGCATGTGGGTGGGCAACCACAGCTACACCCACCCGCACCTCACCCAGCAGAGCCAGGCGCAGATCGACTCGGAGATCTCCCGGACCCAGCAGGCCATCGCCAACGCGGGCGGCGGTACGCCGAAGCTGTTCCGTCCGCCGTACGGAGAGACCAACGCGACGGTGAAGGCGGTCGCGGCCAAGTACGGCCTGACCGAGATCATCTGGGACGTCGACTCGCAGGACTGGAACGGTGCCGGCGCCGACGCGATCGTGCAGGCCGCCGGACGGCTCACCAACGGCCAGGTCATGCTGATGCACGACTGGTCCGCGAACACCCTCGCGGCCATCCCGAGGATCGCCCAGGGGCTGGCCGCTCGCGGCCTGTGCGCCGGGATGATCTCTCCGCAGACCGGCCGCGCCGTGGCGCCCGACGGTTCCGGCGGTGGCGGCGGCGGTGGGGGCACCGGCTCCTGCACGGCGACCCTGTCCGCGGGACAGCGGTGGAGCGACCGCTACAACCTCAACGTCGCCGTCTCCGGCTCCAGCAACTGGACCGTGACGATGAACGTGCCCTCCCCCGCGAAGGTCCTCTCCACCTGGAACGTCAGCGCCAGCTACCCCAGCGCCCAAGTCCTCACCGCCAAACCCAACGGCAGCGGCGACAACTGGGGCGTCACCATCCAGGCCAACGGCAACTGGAACTGGCCGACCGTCTCCTGCACCGCGAGCTGACCGGCGTCGGCAGCCACGAGGGGACACCGCTTCCCCGGCGCGGCAGCCCTGTGCTGCCGCGCCTTTAGGCCGGCGTCCTTCCAGCCGTCACGCCTACCGACCGTCGGCCTCCCGGCCGGCGTGCGTCCCGGCCGTCGTGCTTCGCGGGCCTCGCGGCTCTCGCGGGCCTCGCGGCTCTCGCGTCGCGGTCAGGAGACGTCGGCGCGGATCGGGTCACCGAGGAGACCGTCCGTGAAGGTCACGTACTGGGCGGTGAACGTCCCCTTGCCGGTGACGGTGCCGGAGATGTTCTCGCCGGGCGCCAGGTTCACGGTGTCGATCTGGTTCTCGTCGGCGGCCAGCTCGATCGTGTGCTTGGTGCCCTTGGTGTCCGTGATGCTGAAGTACAGCGGGTTCACGTCGACCTGCTCGTCACCGTTGTTCGTGATCGTGACGAGGACGCTGGTGTAGTCGTCGCCATCGGCGAGGATGGTCTTGGCGAACGCCGTCTTCTTGGCCGTGACCTTGACCGGCCCCTGGGCGCCGGCCTCGTCGGCGGGCTCGGCGTCGCCCTTCTCCTGGGCCGCCCCGCCCTCGGCCCCGTCCTTCGCTCCGTCGTCGCTCTTCCGCTCGTCTCCGGCCACGGCGGTCTTGTCCTTGCCGCCGTCGCCGCCGGAGTCGCCACCGCCGGCCACCACGCCGATGAGGATGAAGAGGACGACGAGACCCGCGGCGCCCAGGCCGACCATCTTGCCGACGCCGCGCTTCTTCGGCGGCTGCTGCGGAGGCACGCCGTAAGCGGGCTGCTGCGGGGGCACGCCGAAGGGGTGCTGCGGCGGCGCGCCGTACGGGGGCTGCTGCGGGGGCGCACCGTATCCCGGCTGCTGCGGGGGGCCGCCCCATCCGGACTGCGGCGGGTACTGCTGGTGCGGCGGATGGGGCTGGTCCGGCTGGTGGAACTGGTGAGGTTCCTGCGGCTGCTGCGGGTACTGCTGGTTCAAAGTGGCTCCCCGAGGTCTTTCCATGGCTTGCGCGTGTACGACTCGTGGAGATGCCGCGAGGTTGTACAAAGTTGAAGAAGATCTTCGCGGAGGCGGCCGGAGGCACGGCGAGCGCCGGAGTCCCTGAAGGCGCCGGAGGCGTTCCCCGGCGATATCCCTACCTGGCCGTGGGCGCAGGGGGCAGAATCGGGGGACGTCTGGATCCAGAGGTTCCCGAGGAGACCGGTTCCTCCGGCCCAGAGCGTTCACGGGTCCGAGGTGTCCGCCGACCTCCAGGGAGCCCCCATGCCGCCCAGCCCCCACGGCCCCCACGACTGGCCCGCCCGCAGCCTCCTCGGCGCGGTGTCGCCGGAGGCCCGGCGGGAGTTGCTCGGGTTGGGCGTGCCGGTGCGGTTCGGGGCCGGGGAAGTACTGCTGAGCGAGGGGGCCCGCGACCGGCACGTGGTGTTGCTGCTCTCCGGATTCGCCAAGGTGACGGCGCGGGTGGAGAACGGGGAGGAGTCGCTCCTGGCGGTCCGCGTCGGCGGGGACAGCGTCGGTGAGATGGCCGCCATGGACGGGGCGCCGCGCTCGGCCACCGTGACGGCGTGCGGTCCGCTGGCCGCGCGGGTGGTGCAGCCGGGCGACCTGCACGCCCTGCTGGCCCGGCGGCCGGAGGTGCATCTGGTCCTGACCGGCGTCGTCGCCGACCGGCTGCGCTGGGCCAACCGCAGACGGCTGGACTTCCGGGGTTATCCGGCCAAGGTACGGCTGGCCCGGCTGCTGGTGGAGCTCGCCACCGCGTACGGCCATCCGGTGGCGGACGGCATGGTGCTCGGCTGCCGGCTGACCCAGCCCGAGCTGGCCGCGCTCACCGGGGCCGCCGAGACCACCGTCCACAAAGGGCTGCGCGATCTGCGCCGCGACGGGTTGCTGGAGACGGGGTACGGCTCGACGGTCATCCGGGATCTGCCCCGGCTCAGGAAGCTGGGGGATCTGTCCCCGGACGGCTGAGCCGCGCCCCGGCCTCTCGCACCGCCGCCTCGCCGCCCGCCGTTCAGTTCAGCACCGGCCGCAGCACCACCAGCAGCGCGGCGCTGATCCCCATCACCGCCGTACACGCGACCGCGGCGGTCAGGCACCGGTACTTGCGCACGGCCACCTGGGACAGGAACCGGATGGTCTGGGACAGTTCCCGCCGCTCCTGGTCCGGATCCCGCTCCCGATCCTGGCCCGGATCCCGCTCCTGCTCCCGCTCCCGCTCCCGCACCCGATCCTGTTCCTGCTCCCGCTCCCGCTCCTGGCCCGAGCCCGGTGGGTCGGCGTGCGGGTGCCGGGCGGGCAGGATGTCCGGGCCCGAGGCCAGGTGGACGAAGCTGTACCGGTTGACGCCGGTGGGGCGCAGCACCCGGGGGCGCAGGGTGGCGGCGAGAAAGCCGGCGCCCCCGAGCAGGCCGCCCAGGAAGAGGACGAGCAGCGTCCCGGCGAGCACGCCCGTCACACCGCCCGCGGCGGCGGCGTGCAGGGCGGGGGCGTTCCAGGAACCGGCCGTGCCGACCAGGGCCGCCTGTGCGGCGGCCAGGATTCCGGCCTTCGCGTCGGCGTGCTGGTGGGTGGCGTGCAGGGCGGTGAACATGAACTGCGCGGGCCGGCTGTCCGGGTCGGTAAGGGGGGCGGTCGGCATGCGGGCTCCCTTCGCCGGTGGTGGAAGTGCGTCGCTTCCAGTGGGCCCTGAAATCGCTCGCGGGAACCGGGATTTCTGCGGGATTCGCGCCTCCGGTCCGCCGGGGACCGGAAGGTTCGGGACCCACGGCTGCGAAAGCCGGGATGTCCGGTGCGCCGAACCCGTGCGTAACGGGCCTGCTCGGCTGTAGGCTTCCGCACCTTTCCGTATCCCGTATTTCCACGGGGTTCCCGGCGGACCGGCCGTGTACGACTGTCTTACCGGCGTCCGCCTCTCGGGGGAGCGGACGCCGGCGTGTTCCGGAGCGCGCCCCGGCCCCAGGCCCCGGGGTGCGGCTCCACTTCTGTGAGCGGGGAGTTCGAGCATGGCAACGTTCGGTCGCAGACTGCTGCTGGCGGTCGACGCGAAGGGGTACGGCGGCGCCGACGTGGCGACGCAACGGCAGTTGCAGGAGGCCATCCAGCGGCTACTGGCGGAGTCGGCCGCCGCGTCCGGCATGGCGCGGGAGCGGTGGGAGACACAGGTCGGCGGGGACTCGGTGTTCGCGGTCCTGCCGGAGGGGGCCTCCGAGCCCGATCTCGTCGACCCGTTCATGCGCCATCTGGACGCCGGACTGCGGGAGTTCAACCGCAATCGGGTACGGGGGGCGTGGCTGCGCCTGCGGGCCGCCGTGCACTTCGGCACGGCCTCGCCCGCCGCCAACGGCTTCGCGGGCCGGGCGCCGGTCGAGATCGGCCGGATGCTGGACAGCAGGGTGCTGAAGGCGGCCCTGGCCGCGGCGCCGGACGCGTGCCTGGCGGTAGCCGTCTCCGCGACCGTCTTCAACGACGTGATCAGCGAGGCGTACACGACCATCAGGGCGCGGGAGTTCCGGGAGGTGCGCGTCGCGGAGAAGGAGTACGCGGGGCGCGCCTGGATCTGGGTGCCGGGGTACGACGCGAGGGCCCTCGATCTCGGCGGAGAGGGCGGCGAGGAGGCGGCGCGGCACCCGAACACCGCGGAGTACCCGGGCACGCCGGGCCACCCGGACACCTCAGGGCGCGCGGGGAGCGCGGAGAGCGGTGAGGGTGGTACAACACCCGCCGCACGCCCCGCCGATGCCCCAACTTCCGCAGGTGACACGGTAGTTCAGGTAATCAGCGGAACCGTACACGCCCAAGGTGCCGTCTTCGGGATCTCCAAGTGACCTGAGCGACGGCCGAGGATGAACGAGGAACGCAGCGAGCAGACAGCCCAGGGGAACCCGAAGGCCCACGGCGCACCGGGCACCCCGGAGAAGGCGGAGACACAGCTCCCGCCCCACGTACCGAACGCACCCACACCACCGGACCGGAAGAAGCCCATACAGAAGCCCATACGGAAGTCCGCACAGAAGCCCGCCCCCAACCCCCCACCCGAACCAGCGGTCACGCACGACCCGCCCGGCCCGCCCGACTCCGACCCGCGCACCCCACCGGAGCCACCCGGCCCTCCCCCCTCGGCGCCTCCCACCACCGCGGAGTCCCAGCACGGCCCCGAGCAGGCCGCGCCCGCCCCGGCCGCCGCCCCCGGCGCTCCGCACGGGCAGGTCCACCACAACAACGTCAACCAGTTCTTCTACGGCGAACTCAACGCCTCCCAGGCGCTTTTCGGCATCGGCACCGCCGACTCCGGCAACGCCCGGCGGCGAGCCGTCGGGCGTCTCGACACCAGGGAGGCGGACGCGATCCTCGCGCCGTACGTCAAACCCTCCCGGTGCTTCGAGGAGGCGGCGCGCGCCCTGGCGGAGGACGGGGTCGTGGTGCTGGTGGCGCCGCCGGGGTCGGGCAAGCGGTCCGGGGCGGTGGCGCTCGTCGCCGAGGTCGCCGAGCGCACGGAGTACGTCGTGCTGTCCCCCGGCCGCAGCCTGGACGATCTCGCGAGCGGCCGGGTCGCGTTCGAGAAGGGCGTCGGCTACGTGCTGCTCGACCGGATGGACAAGGACGTCTCCCAGACGGCCGACTTCGACTGGCGGCGGGTGCGCGACACCGTCCGCGAGCACGGCGCGCATCTGGTCGTCACCACCGTGCACGCGGCGGACGACAGCCCGGTGGAGTCGGTGCGGCACATACCCTGGCGGCTGCCCGACCTGGCGGCCGTGCTGCGGGTGCGGCTGGTGCGGGCCGGGTGCGCCGGGGACACCGTGGAGCGGGCCGTCACGCTGATGCCGGACGGCTGCCGGATCGCCGAGGTGGCCGCCGCCGCCGGCCGGATCGCGCGCGGCGCCGAACCGGCGGAGGTCTGGCGGGAGTACGGCAGCGCCGTCGCGCAGCCCGTGCGGGACTGGTTCGCCCGGGACCGTACGCCGCAGGAGTGGGCCGAGGTCACCACGCTGGCGTTCGTCACCGGGGCCGGCTACCGGGCCTTCGAGACCTGCCAGGAGCTGCTGGAGGGGTGGGTGGCCCCGGCCTTCCCGGTGCCGCCCACCGAGGAGGAGCAGGCCGAGGCCGCCCGGCGGACGGTCGACCGCCGGCTGTCGCTGTCCCGCAACGCCCTGGTGCGCGTGGCGGAGCACAAGCACGCCGGGCTCACCCGCACCACGCTGGTCTTCCCGCACGCCCAGTACCGGCCGTGGGTGCTGGAGGAGCTGTGGAACAAGCGCTCCACGCCGTACTGGAACGGGGTACGGGACTGGCTGACCGAACTCCTCGGCGAGGGGCTCAGCCTGGAGCTGCAACTGTCCGTGGCCCAGGGGCTCGCCCTGCTGAGCCGTCCCGCCTTCGACGAGGTCGCCGACAACTACCTGCATCCCTGGGCGCGCGGTGAAGCGGGCCCCGACGGGCAGACCACGGCCATCCTCGTGCTCCAGTGGATGTGCCTGGACGAGGGCCTCGCCGCCACGGCGCTGGGCGTCGCCCGCGGCTGGGCCCGCTCGGGCCACCCGGTGCTGTGCGAGACGGCGGCGGCGGCGTTCAGCGGCGCGCTCGGCGTGCGCTTCCCCACCGACGCCGTCGCCCTCCTGCTCCGCCTGGTCGTCCGGCGCGGCGGGCCGCCCGGGGACGCGGCGTTCGCGCTGGCGGGTCTCGTCGCGGTCCTGGCGGAGTGCGGGCAGGACACGGGCGCGGTGTTCCGGCCGCTGGCGTACCGGCTGCGGGCCCAGCGCGAGAAGCTGACCGGCCGGCACAAGGAGAGCATCCTCGACGCCGCCCTGACCGTCCTGCGGGCCCAGGACGCGCGCACCCGGCTGCCGGTGTGCGCCGGGGTCCTGGAGCGGGAGCCCCGGCAGACGAACACGATCGGCGCGCTGTGGGCGGGCGTGCTGGAGAACCTGCCGCGCCGGAAACTCGCGGTGCACGGCCTGTACGCCACCGTCGCCCATCTGCCCGCCGTGGCGGAACGGCCCGAACAGGTCGCCGGCCGCTTCGGCCGGGCGCTGGGCGCGGCCCTGCCGGCCGGTGAGCGGCCACGGCTGGAGACGGCCCTGCGGCGGGTCGCCGCGCGCGCGGACGAGACCGCCGCCCCTTTGATCGACACCTTCCTTTCCGCCGTACTGAGCACGGAGGGCTGACAGGCATGGCTGAGAACTACCCGCTGGTCGAGCAGCGGCAGTACGGGCGCCCCGGGAAGCACGGCGGCATCCTGAGGAAGCGCGTGACACGGATCGACGAGGAGCTGCCGCGGCTCGCCGCGCACCATGTGCGCGTCTTCCGGGTCGGTGACGAGTACGTCGAGGACCACGGGGAGCTGGGCGCCGACGACCCGGTGGTCCTCGGGGCCAGCTCGGTCACGGTCGTGGACCGGCGGGTGGAGGTGCCCGTCGTCGTGGAGACGCGCATCCCGTCGGCCGAGGCGGGCGACTTCACCGTACGGGTGGTGTTCCACTGCACCGTCACCGATCCGTGCGCCGTGGTGCGCGGCGGTGTCACCGACGTGGAGGCGCTGCTGCTGGCCCACCTGCGGGAGGTGCCCGGGCTCACCGAGGACGGCGGCGACCTGGGGTTCGTGGACTCCGCCGCCGTACGCGCGCGGATCGACGCCCGGCTGACCGCGTACCACGAAATGCGCCCGGCGGTGGTGTCCGGCCTGCGGGTCCGGCTCGGCCAGCTGGAGGTGCTCACACCGGCGGAGATGTCCGCGATCGTCGAGGAGATGGCGAAGGCCCGCCGGGAGCGGGAGCGCGACCGGCAGCGCGAGGAGCTGGAGCAGCAGGCGGCCCTGAACCGGGCCCTGCTGGAGGCCGAGCTGGAGCTGAAGCGGGAGGATCTGCGCAACCTGCGGGCGATGCGCGTGGAGCGCAACCGCCAGGAGGAGCATCTGGACCAGGAGCGCAACCGGCAGGAGCTGGACACGCTGCGCACCCGGTACGAGCGGGTCACCGGCGTCGAGCGGCAGGAGCACGACCTCACGCTCCAGGCGCAGCGCAACCGCTTCACCCGCGCCGAACTGGAGCAGGACTTCCAGCTGATCGGCTCCGACCCGCTCGCCGCCGACTTCCTGGCCTGGCGCGACGGCGACATCAGCGCCGACGACCTGTCCAAGCGGCTGCACGCCGCCGAGAAGGACCGTCATACGCGCCAGGACGACCGTCTCCGGCTCGACCGGGAGGACGAGCTGAGGCGGCGCGCCCTGGACCGCGACGACCACCGCTGGGAGGTCGAGCGCGACGACCGGCGCCAGGAGCTGCTCCGCCGGGACGAGCGGGAGGAGGCCGCCGCCCGGCGCGACGAGGGGGCCCGCCGCTGGGACCTGGAGCACCAGGACCGGCTGCTGCGGCGCCAGGAGGAACGCGCGGACGCGGAGCGGTTGCAGCGCGACGAGCGCGAGTGGGCCAAGGAGCAGCTGACGGTGCGCGCGAACCTCGGCAAGCAGGCCATCGACCGGGGGCTGTTCGACAGCACGATGTACGACGCGGGCGCCTTCATCAACAGCGTCGGCGACGTGCCGTACAACCAGCCGTCCGGCGAGCGGGCGGCGGCGGGCCGGGAAGCGCCCGCGGCCCGCCTCCCGGGCGAGCCGGGCCGGGAGGTCCCCGCGGCGAAGGTGAAGGGCGAACTGGACCGGGGTGCCCGGCCGGGCCCGGACGCCGAGGCGGACACGCGTGACGGCGACGGTGACGACGACGGTTTCGACCCCGCCATCCAGGAGGCACACCTTGGCGACTGACACCCCGCTCCGCCCCGCCGCCGACGCCTCCTTCGACGACGGCCGGGGCTCGCGGCGCCCCGCGCCGCTGTCCCCGGGGCCGGCCGCCCGGCTGCGCCGGCTGATCGGTGTCGAGGAGCCGCTGCTGGCCTGGGTGCCGGAAGAGCGCACCCGCTACACCTGGTACGGCGCGCTCGTGGTGAACACGGCGCTGCTGGGCGCGCTCTCCATGGTCCTGGCGCTCGCCAGTTTCCGCTCCGACCTGCCCCTGGCGGCGGTCATAGCCGTGGCCGTGGTCTGGTTCTGGGTGGTCCTCGCGCTGGACAGCTGGCTGGTCTCCAGCACCCACGGCACCACGGTCAAGAAATGGACACTGGCGGTCCGCTTCTTGCTGTCCGTCCTCCTCGGCCTGTTCATCGCCGAACCGATCCTCTTCCAGATCTTCGACAAGGAGATCCGCCAGGAGATCGCCGTGCGCAACGAGCGGACGGTGGCCGGGTTCCGGGGGATGCTCGTCTCCTGCAACCCCACGGACGGCGCGTCCACCGCCAACCGCCCCGAGTGCGCCCGCTACCAGCTCAAGGTGGCGGGATCACCGGCCGAGCTGGCCCGGCAGATCGAGAACAACACCTCCCGCGCCGCGGCCCTCAGGACCCAGGTCGACTCGATCAACAAGACGCTCAATGCCAAGATGGCCACCGAGCAGCGCCTGTGCGGTCGGGAGAACTGGATCTGGCGGGGCGGGGTCAGGGACGTCACCATCACCTGCGAGCGGGCCCGCGAGGCCACCTCGGACTACCGCGCGAACAGCGAGATCGAGACGTACGAGAGGCGGCTGGAGGATCTGGTCGCCCAGGGCCAGGACCTGGCCGCCCGCAAGGACCGGGCCGCCGACGCCTACCAGCCGCTGCTCCAGCGGGCCATCGACACCAAGACGCGGCAGCGGGCCGCCGCCCTGGACACCGACGGCATCCTCACCCGCGCCGCCGGCCTGAAGGAGGTCGCCGCCTCGGACGGCTTCGCCCTCTTCCTGACGGTCGTCCTGCACCTGCTCCTGCTGTGCCTGGACGCCATGCCGGTCCTGGCCAAGCTCCTCAGCGGCGCCACGACCTACGACACCCTGCTCGGCGCCCGCTACGCGGCCAGCCGCCGCCTGCACGCCGAGGAGCTCCAGGTGCAGCACGCCTGCGCCCGTCTGGAGCACGAGGAGCGGCGCCACCGGGTGGAACAGGACACGGCCGACCGCATGGGCCGTCTGGAGCACGCGTACCAGCGGGCCCAGGCGGAGCGCGCGGTACGGGAGCGGGCGGAGCTGGAGGCCCGGATGGACCGCATCCTGCGGGCGCGCGGGGCGTGAGAGCGGCGGGTGCGGGGCGGGGGGAGGGGCGGGGCGGGTCCGTCCGGCGGTCCTTGACCTCAAGCGAGGTCGAGTTTCTACGGTCGGTGCCGTCGGACAACGATCCGCCATCCGAAAGCGAAGGGGACGTCATGCAGTACTCCCACAGTGACGCCGAACTGATCCGGCAGCCCATCGGCTACTGGAGCTGGGCGGCCTACAAGGCCGTGGTCACCCGCACCCGCGCCGCCCTCGCCGACATCGGCACCACCCAGCCGCAGTGGTGGGTGCTCGCGCAGGTCGCGCGCGCCGAGACGGCCAAGACCCGCGAGGAGGTCTCGCGCCTGCTGCGGAACTACCTGGACACCGGCCCCCAGGCCATGGAGGCGGAGATCGACGCGACCATCACCCAGGGCTGGATCACCGAGGACGCCGAGGGGCGCCTGGGCCTCACTCCCGAGGGCAGGGCGTTCTACGACAAGGCCGCGGCCCTCCAGGACGAGCTGTGGGCGGAGCGGCACGCGGGCATCTCCGACGAGGAGTACCTGACCACGCTCAAGGTGCTCCAGCGGTTCATCCACAACACGGGCGGGCGGGCCTGGCACCACTGAGGCACCGGGGCCCGCGGTCCACCGGCCGTCCCCGGAAATCACCCGCAGGGGTGACCCCGGGGACGGTGACAAACGCCCGCAAAGCACCTTTCCGGCCGGTCGTTTCCTCTAGGTTGATTCCCCCATACCGCTCACCCCCGGAGGAACTGCCGTGCCGGACCCCACTCCCCAGGCCGACACCGGCGCCGGGACCCGCGCCCGGATCGACACGACCAAGCCGCACTCGGCACGCTTCTGGAACTACTTCGTCGGCGGCAAGGACCACTACGAGATCGACCGGGAGCTCGGGGACCGGATCAAGAAGATCTGCCCCGGCCTCGTCGACGTGGCGGTCGCCAGCCGGCTCTTCCTCGGCCGCGCGGTCCGTCACCTGGCCGCGGTGGAGGGCGTGCGGCAGTTCCTGGACATCGGCACCGGGCTGCCGACCGCCGACAACACCCACGAGGTGGCACAGCGCGTCGCCCCGGACGCGCGGATCGTGTACGTCGACAACGACCCCATCGTGCTGGCCCACGCCCACGCCCTGCTCACCAGCACCCCCGAGGGCAGGACCGCCTACCTGGACGCCGACCTGCACGATCCCGACACCGTCCTGGAGGACGCCGCGGACACGCTGGACCTGTCGCGGCCCGTGGCCCTGATAATCCTCAACACCCTCGGCCACGTCGCCGACTACGAGCAGGCGCGGGGGGTGGTGCGCCGGCTCATGGCGGGGCTGCCCTCCGGAAGCTTTCTCCTGCTCTGCGACGGCACCGCCACCAGCGAGGGCATGGTCGCCGCCGCGGAGGCGTACAGAGCCAGCGGCGCGATCCCGTACCAGGTGCGCAGCGTGGCGGAGATCGCCGGGTTCTTCGACGGGCTGGAGATGCTGGAACCCGGTCTCGTACGGGTCACCGAGTGGCGTCCGGAGTACGGCGCCGCGGACAGATCCGCCGAGGCCGTGGACGCGTACGGCGGGGTGGGCCGCAAGGCATAGCCCATAATCGGCCCATGGCCGCACCGCCCTTTCCCCCCGCGCATGCCTGACCCGCACGAGCGCCTGCCGGCCGATCTCCTCGCCGTGGGTGCCCGCTACGGCCTGCTCCTCGCCGGCCATCACGCGATGCGGGCGCACGGGCTGACGGACCGGCGGACCGGTGAGGTGACGGTCGCCACCGACAGCCCGGCGGGCATGGCGGAGATCGCCGCCGGGGTGCGGAACGGGCTGGCGGACCGCGGCTGGGACGTCCGGTCGGTGGAGACGGACCCGCTGGCCGCCCGGCTGGCCGTCGCCGATCCGGTCACCGCCGCCCAGTGCGCCGTCGACGTGGTGAAAGAGGTGCTCTGGGGGCCGCCGGTGCAAACGGAGCCGGGTCCCGCGCTGTCCCTGGACGACCTCATCGGCACCCGGGTCCGCGCCCTCGTCGACCGGGGCCTCGCCCGCGACCTCGTCGACGTACACGCCGCCGCACGGCTGCGCAGCCGTCCCGAGCTGGAGGAGCTGGGCCGCCGGCACGCCGTCGACGCCTTCGACCTCGCCGATCTGGCGTCCCGGCTGACCGGCGCCGACTGGGTCGACGACGCCGAGTTCGCCGCGTACGGCGTCGATCAGCAGGGCGTCGCCGAACTGCGGCGCTGGGCGCAGGAGTGGGCGGACGACATCGCGGAGCGGCTGGCGGAGTCGGAAGCCCCGGACGACGCGTGAGCCCGGCCCGCCACGGATCTCGGCGAAGAGCCCCGGCGGGGGGGCTTCGCGGGCGCCGGTGGGCAGGCATACCCCGACCGACCGACGAACGAAGGAGCCGAGGGTGACGAGGAATCTCGCCGACGCGGTGGAATCGATGGAGCAGCTCACCACCGTCTGGCGGGCCATGGTGCTCGACCGGGACCCGGACGCGGACGTACGGGACCTGCCGGGCGTCGCGGTGCGCTGGGCGGACAGCCGGTTCGCCTTCTGGAACTGCGTCACGCTCACCGAGACCGGGGCGGACCCGGGCCTGCTGGCGGAGCGGCTGGGCCAGGCGGCCGCCGTCATGCGGTCGAAGGGACGCGCGGGCTTCCTGTGGCTCTTCGAGGACCTGCTCGGCGACGGGGCGCGCGCCGGTCTGATGGAGGCGGCCGGGCGGGCCGGTCTGACGCACGCCTTCTCGGGCACCGGGATGGCCGGTGACCTGCTGCCCCTGCCCGAACCGGCACACCCGGACCTGACCTTCGTACGAGTCGGCTCGGACGAGCAGCTGCGGGCCTACGCGGACCTCAACTCGCGCGCCTACGGCATGCCTCTGGAGGACGGCCGCGACGGTCTGCTGGGCTCCGCGCTGTGGAAGAAGGAGGCGCACGCCTACCTGGGCCTGCGGGGCGGCGACCCCGTGACGTGTGCCGCGACGGTGGAGGCGGACGGCCGCCTCTTCGTCGTCCTGGTGGCCACGGACCCGCGGTGGCAGCGCCGGGGGTACGGGGAGGCGGTGACCCGCAAGGCCCTGCACGAGGGGGCCCGGGCCACCGGACTGTCCCGGGCCACGCTGCACGCGACCGCCGCCGGGGCGCCGGTGTACCCGCGGATCGGGTTCGTGCCCAACTCCCCGTTGCACTTCTTCACGTTGGGGAGCTGACGCGCGGGGCCGCGCTCATCCGGCCGTCGTCCGCGCCGGGGCGCTCCTCGGCAGCAGTCCTCCGTCCCGCGCGCCCCGCCGGCTCGCGGCGGTCAGGGCGAGGGTCGCGGCGAGGGAGGCAGCGGCCATGGCCGTCATCGCCGTGGCGGGGGTGGTCAGCTGGGCCACCGTTCCGGCCAGCGCGGCGGCGGCTCCCTGCGTCGTGAGCATCCCGGCGGAGTGCAGTCCGAGCGCGTGCCCGGCCAGTTCGCCCGGTGTCAGGGCCATCAGGCGCTGCTGCTGCACCAGGCTCGCGCCGAAGCCGACGGAGGCGACGGCGACCAGGACGGCCGCCACGGGCAGTGGCGGGCGGAGGGCGAAGGCGAGGTACGGGAGGGCCAGCAGGGCGAGGAGCGGTACGCCCAGACGGGGGCGGAGCCGGGGCGGCAGCAGCCGGCCGACCGTGACGTCACCGGCCAGCATGCCGAGGGCGGCGCAGGCGAACAGGGTGCCCGCGGCGTGCGGGGTGTAGGAGACGTAGAGCGACTCGCAGCCGACGACCAGGCCGTTGGGGACCCACAGGGCCAGGTAGACGTGGCGGCGGGGGCGCGAGGACCACAGCTCGGCGTTGGCGCGCCAGGTCGCCGAGACCGACGGGCGGCCGGAGGCGCGCGGCGGGCGCGGGGTCAGGCCGCGTACGGCACCGGCCGCCGCCACGAGATAGAGGGCCGTCGCGAGCAGCAGGGTCGGGCGCGGGGAGAGCAAGGCCACCAGGACGCCGCCCGCCGCGTACCCGGTGATCTGCGTGATGCCGCTCATCATGTTGAACACCGAGCGGCCCAGCAGATAGCCGCCGTTCGCGCCGTCCTGGCCGTTCCCGCCGTCCTTGCCGTCCCCGGTGAGGATCTCGTTCAGCAGACCCCAGCGGACGCCGCCGCCCACGGAGGCGATCACGCCCTGCGCGAGGACGACGGCGAACAGCGCCCACACGGGCAGGCCGGGCACGGCCAGCAGGGCCGTCGCGGCGGCGAAGGCGAGGGAGAGGCCCGCCATCGTGGCGCGTGGGGGCAGGCGGTCGGCGGCGGAGAGGAAGAAGGTCGCGCCGAGCACCTGGGCCAGTGACGGGCCGAACATGCTGACCGCGGACAGCAGCGGTGAGTCCGTCACCCGGAACACCAGCGTGCCGAGGGCCAGGCCCGCCACCGTCTGGGCGGCGGTGTGGGCCGAGGAGGACAGGAAGAGCGGGGTGAACTCGGGGGTGCGGAACAGCGCCCGGTAGGTGTGGCTGGTCATACGCGGAGTCTCCGGCGGCCCGGACCGGGCCGGTTATCGTTTCGCGCCGGTGCGAAACGACGGCGGCCGCGCGCGGACTTCGGTCACCATCGGGCCGGTCGCCGTCGAGGGAGGGAAGGGCCGATGGGCTGGTGGCAGGTCAACGCCGACACGCTCGCGCGCAGCCGGTTCGTGATCTCACCACTCGCGGAGACCTTCGCCTGCCTGAAGCTGCTGCACGCCGGTGACGCCGCGCACCCCGGCGAGCGGGCGTGGCTGGACGCGCATCTGCCCGGCTACCGGCGGCGGCTGGCCGGGGACCCGGTGACGGCGCTGCTGGTCCGCTCGGGCCTGGGGCGGGAGTGGATCGCCGACTTCCTCACGCCCGCCCCGCGGGAGGGGGAGACCTTCGAGGAGGGTGTCGCGCGGGTGCGGGCGTTCTCCCCCGGCCAGGCCCGCGCCCATCTCTCCGTCTCCCTCGCCGGACCGCTGCCCGCCGCCCTGGAACGCGACGACCTGACCGAGCGCGCCGCCGCGCTGCTGGAGTACGTCTGGGCCGAGGCGGTACGGCCGTACTGGGACCGGCGCCGCCGCGTCCTGGAGGCCGATGTCGTCGCGCGGACCACGCGGGTGGGGCGGAGCGGCTGGGCGGCCGTCCTGGACGCCCTGCGGCCGGGCACCCGCTGGCTCGGCGGCAACCGGTTCCAGGTCAACCGCCACGAGTACCCGCCGCGCGAGATCTCCGGGGCGGAGCTGGTCCTCGTGCCGGTCACCCCGCAGCGGCACGGCTGGGTCGCCTGGGAGGAGACGGAGCGGTACGCGGTGGTCTACCCGTGCGCCGGTGTCCTCGCCGACGCGTCCGGCCGGGCCGTGCCGGCGGGGCTGGGCGCCCTGCTCGGGACCGCGCGGGCCGGGGTGCTGGTCCTGCTCGGCTCGCCGCTGAGCACCAGCCAGCTGGTCGCCGTGACCGGGCAGGGGCTGGGCTCGGTCGGACGGCATCTCAGGGTGCTGCTGGACGCGGGCCTGGTGGAGCGGTGGCGGGCGGGCCGGTCGGTGCTGTACGCGCGGACGGCGGCCGGGGACGTCCTGGTACGGGCGGCGGGAGCGGGAGGTGACGCCGGGGCCGCCGGGGGCGCCGCGTCCGGCGGGGCTAGCATCCGCACATGACGACAGACATCACGGGCGACTCGCCCCTCACCGTCGAGATCGGCGCCCTCCAGGGCGGTTCCGCGGAGCTCGGACAGTACGCCGGGCAGGTCGCGCTGATCGTGAACGTGGCCTCGAAGTGCGGGCTGACCCCGCAGTACGCGGGTCTGGAGCGGCTGCACGAGCGGTACGCCGATCGCGGCTTCACCGTGCTCGGCGTGCCGTGCAACCAGTTCCTGGGCCAGGAGCCGGGAAGCGCGGGGGAGATCGCCGAGTTCTGCTCGGCGACGTACGGCGTGACCTTCCCGATGACCGAGAAGGTGGAGGTGAACGGGGCGGGCCGGCATCCGCTGTACGAGCGGCTCACCGGCTTCGCGGACGCCGAGGGGCACAGCGGGGACATCCGCTGGAACTTCGAGAAGTTCCTGGTCGGGCGGGACGGCCGGGTCGTCGCCCGGTTCGCGCCGCAGACCGAACCGGAGGCGCCCGAGGTGGTGGCCGCGGTCGAGGCGGCGCTGGCCGGCTGATCCCGCCCCTGGGGCGGGGCCGGCGGTGAGGGCCGCGACCGGGATCACGGAAACGAGCCGAGCCCTCTCGGCTAGGACGGCGAACTGGTCGAGAGGGCTCTGGTCGTGATGCCGGTGCGGCCCGCCGGACGGGCCGGTGCCGTTACGCCTTGACCGAGGTCACGAAGGCGTTCCACGCGTCGGCGGGGAAGGCCAGCGTCGGGCCCTCGGGGACCTTGGAGTCGCGGACGGCCAGTGCCGCCGCGGACGGGGACTTGACCTCGACGCACGCGCCGTTTCCTCCGGAATAGGAGGACTTGGTCCAGGTGTCCGTGGCGCCCTGAAGAATTGCCATGTTTGCTCCGGTGGCGAGTTGCTGAATGCTGTCGCCGCGCCGCGGGCCCACTGCGGACCGCACGGTACGGATCGCGCCAACGTCATGTGATCGGTGGCGTGATCGACGCTACTCGCTGCCCTGCCCGCTCGGCGTGGTCGTTCACTCGACCGGATGCCATATTCCAGGTCATTCCCCGGTCCGCCGGGATCAGGGTGTAGCATCCGCCATCGCCGCCGCGACGGAGGGCCGGCGCGGGGTCAGCGGGCGTACTCCTTCGCCACGTCCTCGATGCGCCGGCGGGACTGCTCGACGTTCAGGGCCTGGGCCCGCAGGTGCTCGTACATCACGGTGTACTTCTGCACGTCCTGCGCCTTCTCCAGGTACAGGTCGCTGGTCACGCCCTCGATGTAGACGACGCTGGAGTCGGCCGCGTCGGAGAACTCCAGGATCGAGTACTGGCCGTTGATGCCGGGATGGGCCCCGACGTCGAACGGCAGCACCTGCACGGTGATGTGCGGCAGGAGCGACATCTCGGCGACGTGCTCCAGCTGTTCCCGCATGATCTGACGGCTGCCGACGACTCGGTGCAGGGACGCCTCGTCGAGGACGACCCACAGTCTGAGCGGGTTGGTGTCGGCGGTCACCCGCTCCTGCCGCCGTATCCGTACCTGGACCCGCTTCTCGATGTCGGCGGCCGACGTCTCCGGCAGCGCGCCCTGGATGAGCGCCTCGGCGTACGAGCGGGTCTGCAACAGGCCGGTGATGATCTGGGGTTCGTAGGTCCGCAGCGACTCCGCGTCGGTCTCCAGGCCGATGTAGACGCTGTACGGGATGTCGCCGAAGGCGTGCCACCAGCCCTGCTGGCGGGAGTCCTTGGCCATCTGCATCAGCGAATCGACCAGCCGCTGGTCCTCGACCTCGTACACCCCGCACAGGTCGCGGACGTCACGCTGGCTGATGCTGCGGCGGCCGTTCTCCAGACGGCTGATCTTGGACTGCGACACCAGCAGCCGTTCCGCCACCTCCTCGGCGGTCATGCCCTTGTGCTCGCGGAGCCGGCGCAGCTCCTGGCCCAGCCGGCGCCGCCTGACGGTGGGATTGACATTGGACGCCACGGGACGTGCACCTCCGGCTGCGTGCCTCGTACTTGCCACTTTGCGTATCTGCTGTTGAGCAGACTGCCACCAAGGGGCGTACTGCCGCTGGGAAACCGGCGATATGCGCCGCGTACACGCCAGTCCGCACGGGCGTACGGGAAACCGCGGGCGACCTCTCGTGCGCCCCGTGCGCCCTCCGGCGGTCGCCGGGCACAAAGCCGCGCGGGGCGGCGGGACCGCGTCGTCGTCCGGACGTACGGTCTCACCGCCCCGCGCGGACCAGCGGCTCCCGTACCGGTCTGTGGGGACGAGCGGTGCGGCTGCGTCGGGTCGTGCGGTGGTGGCCCCGAGGTGGGGCGCCGGGCACGGGGCCGTGCCGCGGCGCGGGGCTCAGTGGGCCGGAACGCGTGCCATGGGTCCGCGGCGCGGTTGTGCCGGGACGCCGCGGGCGTTCTCCGCCACGGGCCTGGTTCCGGCGGCCTGGCGGGCGGCCGGGGGGGCGCCGCGGCGCGGCTGGGCCGCCACGCCGTTCTGGACGTCCATCACGGCGTGTGCCACGAGGCCGCCCATGGGGTCATGCCGTATCAGGTCCCGCAGCCGGGAACGGGACGAGCGGCCCTCGTTGCCCGGATAGAGGTGCTTGCCGAGACCGACCGCGTGGGCCAGCGCGGCGAGCGCGGCGGTCCGCGGGTCCGGCGGTACACCGGTGCGGATCGCCGAATCCAGCCGGGCCTTGATCTCCCGGCTGATCGCCGTGTCCGTCGCCTGGTAGCGCGTCGTCGGCAGCACCCCGCACATCTGGCCCTCGACGGCATGGACCATGCCGCACCGTTCCAGATGCGAGAGGTAGGTCTGGCGGAGCCCGAGACGGGGCCCGCCGATCCAGTGGACCGCCCGCACCGGGGCGCCGCGCCTTCGCAGCAGCTCCAACGCGCAGTCCAGGGTCGGATCTCCAGTCGGCCGTGGCACCACCACGGCGATACGATCCCCGTCTGGGGCTATCCGTCCGGCCAGTGCCAGCTCCACCAGCTGTGCTCCGGCCAGGCCGAGGTCGAGCGACTGCGGCTGCGCAGTGGTACCCGTGGCCGGGTCCAGTGCCAGCAGCAGAAGCTCCTCCGGAAGTGTTCTGCGGCTCCTGCCCATCCATGCCTCCCCGCGTGGATGAATGACAGGGTGACCCCTCTCACATTGGTCTGTCGAGGGTGCGTGACCGGTTCGTAAGGGAACCGGCAGGTATGTCGTTCTCGTCTACCGCTGGGGTGCGGCCCGTACACAGGACACTGGTACATGGTTCGGACGGCGCTGAGAAGCGGCGTCCCGGGCGGCGGTTCACGGTTCGGTACGCGCACGCGTTACGAGCGGCGCATGGAGGAGGCATCGGTGGCGGGCGAGTCCCCCGACAAGTCGAAGCAGCGCGAGTCGTCGGCAGGACCGACGTCGGGGAGCGCGGGTCCGGTTCCCGAGGCCCGCACCGGATCGGGTGACACCCGGAAGGCGCGTGACCCGCGGGCAGCGGTCGCGCGGGACACGTCGTCGGCGTCCGCGTCGGCGTCCGGCGGGGCCGTCGACACGGCGACCAAGGTGCTGCCGGCCGCGGAGACGAAGACGGAGCCCCGGAAGACGGAGCCGGAGCCGGAGACGAAGACGGAGCCGGAGGGGTCGGTGGTGGAGGCCGGGGGGGCCGGGAAGGCCCGGACGGGCCAGGAGACCCCGGAGAAGGCCCCTGAGAAGGCCGGGAAGGCCGTTCAGGACGCCGGCACGGACACCGACGCGCCGGGCGGCGAGAGCGACCGGGCCGGCGCGAGCGCCACGGCCACGGGTGAGGCCACCGGCGACGAGGCGGACACCGACGGCGACGCCGAGGAGGCGGACTCCGACGGCGGCACGGACGCGGACGGGGACGCGGACCCGGGCGCCGGCACGGCCGGTGCCGGTGGGGAATCCGGCGAGCGGCCCGCCCGGCAGCCCGTCGACCAGCCCACGGCCGTCTTCAAGGCCGTACGGCCCCCCGCGCCCGCCGTCGACCAGCCGACGACCATGCTGAAGCTGGGCGCCGCGGGCACCGGCCCCACGTGGGCCAAGAAGGCCGCGGACGCCGAGAAGGCCGATGAGCCGAAGACGGCCGACGAGCCGAAGACGGCCGACGAGCCGAAGACGGCCGAGGAGCCGAAGACGGCCGAGGGCTCCGGGCAGGCCGAGAGCGCCGGGCAGGCGAAGGGCACCCCGGACGCCAAGAGCGCCAAGGCGGCCGCTCCCGGCGCGGCCAAGAGCCCCGGTGACGCCAAGGCGGCTCCCGAGTCCGATGCCGAGCGCACCAGCAAGTTCGTCGCGCTCAAGCCGCTGGACGACCCGGCGACCCGCAAGCCGCCGCAGACCGGTGCGGCGGTGCCCGCCGCCGCGCCCGCCGCCGAGGCCACCACCGCGCTGCCCAGGGTTCCGGCGGACGCCACCGCCCCCGTCCCGCAGGTCGGACCGGAGCGGACGACGCAGCAGCCGCTGCCGCCGAAGCCGCCGCTGGACCTGCTGGCGGAGCTGACGAACACGCCGCCGCCCCCGCCGACCCCGCTGCGGACGCTGGCCCGCCGGGTCAAGATCTGGACGCCGCTGGTCCTGCTGCTGGTGATCGTCTTTGCGGTCGTACAGAGCATGCGCCCGCTGCCGTCGCCCGAGCTGGATCTCACGGCGAAGGACAGCTACACCTTCGACGGCGGCAAGGCCGAGATCCCGTGGCCGTCCTCCGGGCAGGCGGCGCTGGACGTCCAGGGCATCGGCACCTTCGGCTCGTCGGGCGAGCAGAAGCCGGTGCCGATCGCGAGCGTCGCCAAGGTGATGACCGCGTACCTCATCCTGCGCGACCATCCGCTCGGCAGCGGTGAGGAAGGCCCGAAGATCGAGATCGACCAGGCGGCCGAGGACCAGGGCGTCCAGGAGAGCGACGAATCGAAGGTCAAGGTCTACAAGGGCGACAAGATCTCCCAGCGGGAGGCGCTGGAGGGCGTCCTCATCGCGTCCGCCAACAACGTGGCGCGGCTGCTCGCCCGCTGGGACGCGGGGTCGGAGAAGGCGTTCGTGCAGAAGATGAACGACGCCGCCGAGGACCTCGGCATGACCAACACCACGTACACCGACCCGTCGGGCCTGAACAACACGACGGTCAGCACGGCCGTGGACCAGGTGAAGCTGGCCAAGGAGGCGATGAAGTCGCCCGCGTTCCGCGAGGTCGCGGCGATGATGTCGTACGTCGACTACAAGGGCGTCACGCACCCCAACTGGAACCAGCTCGTCGGCTTCAACGACGTGGTCGGCATCAAGACCGGCACCACCAGCTCCGCGCTCGGCAACCTGGTCTTCGCGGCGAAGAAGGAGGTCGGGGGCGAGACCCGGACGATCGTCGGCGCCGTGGTGCGCCAGCCCCCGGGCGGCGCGGACAACTCGATCCTCGCGGGTGCCCTCACGGCCGGTGACAAGCTGATCCGGGCCGCGCAGGGCGCGCTGGAGTCGCGGACGATCCTGAAGAAGGGCGATGTCGTCGGGTACGTCGACGACGGGCTCGGCGGGCGGACCCCGGTCGTCGCCGCCCAGGACGTGAAGGCGGTCGGCTGGGCGGGCCTGACGGTGAAGCTGACGTTCGCCGCGGACGACCTCCCGCACACCGCGAAGGCCGGCACCAAGGTGGGCACGCTCACCGTGGGCGACGGCGGGGTCAGCGGCGCGGTGAAGGTCCCGGTCGCGCTCCAGAGGGATCTGGTCGAGCCGGGCTTCTCGGACAAGCTGACCCGCCTCGGCTGACGCCGTTCCCCGAGCCCCCCTCACGCACCCCGTCGTCGGCGCCCACCCCGGGCGACCGCCGGCGGGGTGCGTGCTAGCGTCACGAAACGGGGCAAGGTCGCCGGTCGCGGAAAACGCGGTCGTGAACGCCATGGGACACGGACACCATGGGAAGGGAACGCGACCGGGAACAGCACACGGGACACGGGAGTGCCTTCAGGTGGCCACTGCGGAGCCGACACGCGCCGACGACGCCGATCCGGGCCCGGGAGCGGGCCCCCGAATACCCGCGGGCCCGCCGGGGCCGCACGCCGCGCCCGCCGGCCGTGACGGCGCCGGGCGCCCGTCCGGCCACCGGCCGCGGCCCTCGTCGTCCCCGGCGCCCCCGCCGCCCCCGTCCCGTCCGCGGGCCGCCGCCTCGGCCCTGTGGGAGCGCGTGAGCCGGTATCCGGTGCTGTCCGTGACCGCGCTGGCCGGGGTCCTCCACATAGCCTGGTTCTTCACCTTCGCGAACAGCGGTGGTGATCTGGCGGCGCAGGACGCGTGGGCGGAGTTCGTCGGCCGGCATCCCGACTCGGCGTACAACCTCGCCTGGTACGGCGGCATGCACCCGGTGTCGTACAGCGTGGTGTCGCCGTATCTGATGTCGCTGCTGGGCGTCCGCACCACGATGATGATCGCCGGGACGCTCTCGGCCGGTCTGCTCACCCTGATACTCGCCCGCGGCCGGGCGGTGGCCCGGCCGCTGGTGCCCGCGCTGGCGGGCCTCTTCGGGCTGCTGGGCAACGCCGTGTCGGGGCGGGTGACGTTCGGGCTGGGCACGCTGTTCGCGCTGGGCGCGGTCGCCGTGGTGTTCTGCTGGCCGTACCGCTGGCGCTACAAGCGGTGGGCGAAGGCGCTGTGCGCGGCGCCGCTGGCGGCGCTCGCCACCATGTCCTCGCCGGTCGCGGGCCTGTTCGTGGGCCTGGTCGCGGTGGCGCTGTTCCTCCAGAAGCGGCGTCCGGGCGCCTGGGCGCTGGGGCTGGCGCCGAGCGCGGTCGTGGCGCTGTCGGCGTGGCTGTTCCCGTTCTCCGGCACCCAGCCGATGGCGTTCGGCTCGGCCTTCCTGCCGCTGGTGTACGCGGTGGCCGTGTGCCTGCTCGTGCCGCGCGGGTGGGTGACGGTGCGGATCACGGCCGGGGTGTACGCCCTGGCGGTGCTGCTGGTGTGGGTGATCAGTTCGCAGATCGGCTCCAACATCACGCGACTGGCGATGCTGTTCGCGGGCGCGGTGCTGGTGGCCGCGCTGCCGTTCGCGGTGCCGCGCACCCGCAAGTGGTACGCCCTGGTGGTCGCCGTCGCCGGGTTCGTGGCGTGGATCGGCTTCAAGTCGGTCGACGACGTGGTCCACACCACCCCGGCCGCGTCCTGGGCGCGTGAGCTGGCGCCGCTGGTCAACGAGCTCCAGGAGGTCGGTGCCGAGAAGGGCCGGGTGGAGGTCGTGCCCGCCCGCTCGCACCGGGAGGCGTCGGCGCTCGCGCCGTACGTGAACCTGGCCCGCGGCTGGAACCGCCAGGCCGACATGGAGCGCAATCCGCTCTTCTACGACGACACGCTCAACTCGGCCAACTACCACGAGTGGCTCAAGCGGTGGGCCGTGCACTTCGTCGTCCTGCCGAAGGACGAGCCGGACGGCGACGGCGGCGAGCGGGAGCGGGAGCTGGTGCAGCGGGGGCTGCCGTATCTGGAGCAGATCTGGGGCGACGCCAACTGGCAGCTGTTCCGGGTGACCGATCCGGCGCCGCTGGCCGAGCCGCACGCGGTGGTGGAGCGGGCCGAGCAGGGCGAGTGGACGATCCGGGTGGAGCGGGCGGGCCGGGTCCTGGTCCGCATCCCGTACTCGCCGTGGCTGAGCATCGTCGACGCCGAGGGCAAGAGCCTTCAGGCGCCGCAGGAGACGGAGGCGTCGAAGAACCGTCCCGAGGGGACGCCGAAGACGTACGACAACGTCGACGGCTGTCTGATGGAGACGGAGGAGGACGCCGAGGGCGACAGGTGGACGGTGCTGCTCGCGCCCGAGCCGGGCACGTACCGGCTGGCCGCGCCCTATCAGCTGCCGCGCGGGACGCCGTGCCCCGAGGAGCTGCGCTGACCCCGCGGCTGGCGGCGACACCGTTACTGACGTTCATGTGAGTGAACGACGGTCACCGTACCGAACATTTTTACCTGCTCTTGACCTACCCCTTCCTTGTCGTGTCCGCGTACCCGCCCCCAGGATGAGCGGGCACTTCGCGGCCTGCCTCGCCCCTACCCCGTTCAGGCGAAGTGCCAACCAGCTGAGCGGAGTTCACAAGGCGGACCCTGGAAGGGGGGCATATGAACAGTCTCGACTGGGCCGTGCTCATCGGCTATTTCGCCGTGATGGTCCTCATCGGCGTCTGGTCACACAAGCGTGTGGACAACGTCAGCGACTTCTTCACGGCCGGCGGGAAGATGCCCTGGTGGCTCTCCGGCATCTCGCACCACATGTCGGGCTACAGCGCGGTGATGTTCACCGGGTACGCGGGCATCGCCTACACCTACGGCGTCACGTCCTTCGTCACCTGGTCCTTCCCCATCGCCATCGGCATCGCCATCGGCTCGAAGCTGTTCGCGCCGCGCATCAACCGGCTGCGGTCCCGGCTCCACGTGGCCTCCCCGCTGGAATACCTGAAGAACCGCTACAACCTGCGCACCCAGCAGGCGCTGGCCTGGTCCGGCATGCTGCTGAAGATCGTGGACGTGGGCGCGAAGTGGGCCGCGATCGCCACGCTGCTGTCGGTGTTCACCGGCATCTCGCTCAACCAGGGCATCCTCATCACCGGCGTGGTCACGGGCATCTACTGCACGATCGGCGGCCTGTGGGCGGACGCGCTGACCGAGCTCGGCCAGTTCGTCATCCAGCTCCTGGCCGGTGTCGCCATGTTCGTGGCGGTCCTGGCGGAACTCGACGACCACGGCGGCTTCTTCGGCGTGTGGGACGAGCCCGCCCTGGACGGCCACGAGGAGCCGCTGGCGGGCCCGTACGGCATGGTGTTCCTGCTCGCGTACCTCTTCATCAAGCTCTTCGAGTACAACGGCGGCATGCTCAACCAGGCGCAGCGCTACATGGCGACGCCGGACGCGCGCCAGGCCGAGCGGTCGGCGCGGCTCTCGGCGGTGCTCTGGCTGGTGTGGCCGCTGGTGCTGTTCTTCCCGATGTGGATGTCGCCGCTGCTGGTGGAGTCCAAGACGGCGGACGGCTCCGACTCCTACGCCCTGATGACCGAGCAGCTCCTGCCGCACGGCCTGCTGGGCCTGGTCATCGTCGGCTTCTTCTCCCACACGATGGCCATGTGCTCCTCGGACGCCAACGCGATCGCGGCGGTGTTCACCCGGGACGTGGCCCCGGTGCTGTCGGCGAAGGCGCGGGGGTGGAGCGAGCGCAGCGGGCTGATCGCGGCGCGGCTGACGACGGTGATCTTCCTCGCCCTGTCGATGGCGGTGGCGACCCAGGTCAACTCGCCCGCCTTCAAGGACATCATCACCGTCGTGATCAAGTGGGTGGCGGGTCTGATGGGCCCGATCGCGATCCCGATGATGCTCGGTCTGCTCCGCCCGTTCCGCCGCTCCGGCCCGACGGCCGCGCTCACCAGCTGGGCCGCCGGCCTGTTCGCCTTCTGGCTGGTGAACTACCCGATCCACTGGAACGTCGAGGGCGGGGTGCCGCTCCAGTACCAGGTCTCGATCCCGCTGGCGGTCTCGCTGGTGCTGTACGTCGTGATCGGCTTCGTCAAGCCGGAGGACACCCCGGAGCGGCTCGCGATCATCGAGCGGGTGAACACGGACGGGGGCGACTCCACCGGCGCCGCGGCGGCGGTCCCGGCCCCGGCGGGCGGCGCGGACGACGCGCTGGGCACCACGCGGCCGCGGCACTAGCCCGCGCCCGGCGCCCCACGGACGACCGCCGGGGGCGGTGGACGGCCCTTCGCCGTCCACCGCCCCCGGCCGTTCTTCCCGGGCCGCCGCGTGGCCCCGGGTGGGGCCGGCGGCGGGCGTCAGGCCCGCGGGGCGCCGGGGGCCGCGGCCTCCAGGTCGGCGATGCTGCCCGCCATGATGGTCCGCACGTGCTCGGTTATGTGCTCGGCGGGCCAGTCCCACCAGGCCACCGCCAGCAGCCGGTCGATCTCGTCCGCGCTGTACCGGGTGCGGATCAGGCGGGCCGGGTTGCCGCCGACGATGCCGTAGTCGGGCACGTCGGAGGTGACCACGGACCCGGAGCCGATGATCGCGCCGTGGCCGATCCGCACACCGGGCATCACCGTCGCGCCGTGGCCGAGCCAGACGTCGTTGCCGACGACGGTGTCCCCGCGGTTGGGCAGATTCGTGGCCAGGTCCATGTGTTCGGCCCACGAGCCGCCCATGGCGGGGAAGGGGAAGGTCGAGGGGCCGTCCATCCGGTGGTTGGCGCCGTTCATGAGGAAGCGCACCCCGGTGGCCAGCGCGCAGAACTTGCCGATGACCAGCCGCTCGGGCCCGAAGTGGAACAGCACGTTGCGCGTCTCGAAGGCGGTCGGGTCGTCCGGGTCGTCGTAGTAGGAGTACTCCCCGACCTCGATCAGCGGGGACTTCACCAAGGGCTTCGGGAGCACCACCCTCGGCTGCCCGGGCATCGGGTGGAGGACCGTCGGGTCGGCGGGTACGGGCATGGCGTGACTCCTTGGCGGTGGCGGGCCCTTGAGCGACCCGTGTTCGCGGCGGCGCGCCGCCCCCGGACACCCGTTTTTTCCCGCCCCGCCCCTCCCCGCCCGGGCAGCCGGGTTCAGGCGCGGGGATACCGGGCCAGCCACCCCGGGGCCGCCCCCGCCGGGCCGTGCAGGGCCGGGCCCTGGGTCAGCTCCATGGCGAAGTCGTCGGCCAGTTCCAGCAGGGTGGGGCGGCCCTCCAGCTCGGCCACCCAGGCCGGCGGGAGGGCCGTCTCGCCGTGCAGGGCGCCGAGCAGCCCGCCCGTCAGGGCGCCCGCCGCGGCGGAGGGCCCGCCGTGGTTGACGGCGAGGGTCAGCCCGTGCCGGGCGTCCTCGCTCACCGAGGCGCAGTAGACGGCGGTGGCCACCAGCTCCTCCGCCGTGCCGTCGCCGACCAGCCCGGCCACCCGTTCGGGCGTCGGCAGCCCCTGCCGTACCGCGCCCAGCGCCCGCTGGAGGGCCTCGGAGACCGGCTCGTGCCCCGGCCGGGCGGCGACCAGCGCGAGCGCGTGCCGGACCGCCGCCTCCAGGGCGGCCCCGCGCGCCAGCCCCTGCACGGTCACGGCGTACGCGGCGGCCGCGAGGCGGGCGGCGGGGTGCCCGTGGGTCTGGGCCGCGCACTCCACGGCGAGCTGGGCGACGAGCTGCGGGTCCCATCCGATGAGCAGCCCGAACGGGGCGGAGCGCCCGGCCGCCTCCGGCCCCCGCTCCTCGGGGTTCTTCGGCGCCTCGGGCGTGCCCATCACCGTGTCCCCCAGGCCCAGCAGCAGGGCCCGCGTGGGATTCCGCCGGGTGTACAGCCACTCCTCGCGGGCCAGCCAGCCGTCCTCCTCGCGGCGCTCGTCGGGGCCCCAGTCGCGCTGGGTGGCGGCCCAGCGCAGATACGCCCGGTGCACATCGGTCGGCGGATGCCAGGCGCCGGTGTCCCGCCGCACCTGGGCGCGGATCAGTCCGTCCACGGAGAACAGGGTGAGCTGCGTGAGATGGGTGACGGCGCCGCGCCGCCCGTAGGCGGGGGCCAGGTCCGCCAGCCCCTGCGCGCCGTACGCCTCGCGGATCGCGGCGAGGTCCGACCGGTCGACCGGCGCTCCCAGCGCGTCGCCGACGGCCGCCCCGAGCAGCGTGCCGCGCACCCGGCTGCGGAAGTCCTGCTGCTCGGCCCGCCCCCAGACGACCCCGGTTGTCGCGTCCACCCAGACCTCCCGGGGCACCGTGCGTCCCTGTCGACGCGAGCACTGTAATCGAACGGGGAGGTGGTGCAGGCCCGGTCCGCTCACCCTGTCCCGGGGAGTGCGCCGGCCGTCTCGCCGCGGTCCGGACCCGGGTCCGGACCCGGCGCGGCCGTGCCGTCCGGAACCGCCGCGGGTTTGGTGTGGAGGATGTCGCGGCCCTGCTCCGCGGCGCGGGCGGTGCTCTCGGAGACGTAGTCGAGGAAGCGGGCGATGTTCTCCAGGCGGGTGGCGGCCGGGGTGCCGGGGACGAGGATGCCGACGCCCTGCCGCGCGGTCTCGACGACGTGGGCGAGGGAGCGGGCGCTGGCCATCATCGACTGGTACCAGACGTCGTCGTCGACGACGTAGCGCTCGCGGCGGCGTGCGTCGCGTTCCCGGCGGACGAGGCCCTGGCCGTCGAGGAACGCGATCGCCTTGGAGACGGACGCCGGGCTGACCTGGAGGCGCCGGGCGAGTTCGGACGCGGTGAGGCGGCCCGCGTCGGTGAGGGTGAGGCAGGCCATCACCCGGGCCATCATCTTGGGCATGCCCGAGGCCATGAAGACGGTGGTGAGCGTCTCCTCGTACTCGCGTACGGCCTCGGCGTCGCGCCCGTGGGGCTGCGGTGACGCCTCCGGCCCCCGGGGCGCGGCCCGCCCGCGCCGGTGGGCGCGGCGCTCCGCGGCGCGGTGGGCCAGGTCGGCGCGGTAGGCGGTGGGTCCGCCGTTGCGCATCACCTCGCGCGTGATCGTCGAGGTGGGGCGGTCCAGACGCCGCGCGATCTCCGCGTAGGCGAGCCCGTCGGCCAGTCCCAGCGCGATCTGCTGGCGTTCCTGCTGGGTGAGTCTGCCTCCCGGCACCGGGGTCTCCCTTCGCGCTTCCTTGACGCCTCCAGCATAGCGTTCGCTCCCATGTCATTGCAACGAACAGAGGACTGGATGTTGCGTTACGTTCAGGAACGTTGCAACGATTTCTCGCCATCTACCTGCACAGATAGCTAGTAAGTGCAACGAACTCGTTGCCCCGCCTATGAATGCAACGTAGCTTTTCTGTTGTCGGAAACAGCGAGCCGAAGGAGCGCACGATGCAGCAGACCCAGAGCACGACGCGGCGGTTCGACACCCCCGCCCCGGTCTCCGTGGTCCTCGACGTCCCCGCGGGTCACGTCCGGTTCATCGCCGCCGACCGGGCCGACACCACGGTCGAGGTCCTGCCCGCCGACGCCTCCAAGGGCCGCGACGTGAAGGCGGCGGAGCAGACCACGGTCGCCTACGGCGACGGCGTCCTGCGGATCGCGACCCCGGTGAGGAACCAGATGCTCGGCGCTTCCGGCGCGGTCGAGGTGACGGTCCAGCTCCCCGCCGGTTCCCGCGTCGAGGCGAAGGCGTCCTGCGCCGGGTTCCGGGGCGTCGGACGGCTCGGCGACGTCGCCTTCGAGGGCGCGGCGGGCCCGGTCAAGCTCGACGAGGCCGCGAGCGCCCGCCTCACCACCGCCGCCGGGGACGTCTCCATCGGCCGCCTGGGCGGACCCGCGGAGATCAGCACCCAGAAGGGCGACATCCACATCGCCGAGGCCGTGCGCGGCACGGTCGTGCTGCGCACCCGGACGGGCGCGATCTCGGTCGGCGCCGCCCGCGGGGTCTCCGCCGCCCTGGACGCCGGCACCGCCTACGGCCGGATCCACAACGCGCTCAAGAACGCCGACGGGACCCCCGGCCTGACCATCCACGCGACCACCGACCACGGCGACATCACCGCCCGCGGCCTCTGAGGAGCACTCGACATGACCAGCAGCCTGGCCATCGCGGCGAACGGTCTGCGCAAGTCCTACGGCGACAAGGTCGTACTGGACGGCGTCGACCTGGCCGTCCCCGAAGGAACGATCTTCTCCCTGCTCGGCCCGAACGGCGCGGGCAAGACCACCGCCGTCAAGATCCTCTCCACCCTCGTCACCGCCGACGGCGGACAGGCCCGGATCGCGGGCCACGACCTCGCCGCCCAGGCGCGGGCGGTGCGCGCCGCGATCGGGGTGACCGGGCAGTTCTCCGCGGTCGACAACCTGATCACCGGCGAGGAGAACATGCTCCTGATGGCGGACCTGCACCACCTGCCCAGGAGCGAGGGGCGGCGGGTGACCGCCGAACTGCTGGAGCGCTTCGACCTGGTGGCGGCGGCACGCAAGCCCGCCTCGACCTACTCCGGCGGCACGCGGCGGCGGCTGGACATCGCCATGACGCTGGTCGGCGGGCCGCGGGTCATCTTCCTGGACGAGCCGACCACCGGTCTGGACCCGCGCAGCCGGCACACCATGTGGCAGATCATCCGCGAGCTGGTCACCGGCGGCGCCACCGTGTTCCTGACCACCCAGTACCTGGAGGAGGCCGACGAGCTCGCCGACCGCATCGCGGTGCTCCACGACGGCAAGATCGCCGCCGAGGGCAGCGCCGAGGAGCTCAAGCGGCTCGTACCCGGCGGCCACGTCCGGCTGCGCTTCACCGACCCGGGCGCCTACCAGAGCGCCGCCGCCGCGCTGGGCGGGGCCACCGGCGACGACACCTCCCTCACCCTCCGTATACCCAGCGACGGCAGCCAGCGCGAGCTGCGCTCCCTCCTCGAACGGCTGGACTCCGCCGGCATCGAGGCGGACGAGCTGACCGTCCACACCCCCGACCTCGACGACGTGTTCTTCGCCCTGACCGGCGGTGCCCCCGCCACCGACCAGCCCAAGGAGGCTGTCCGATGAGTTCCGTCTCCCTGGCCGTACGCGACTCGGCCACCATGCTGCGCCGCAACCTCCTGCACGCCCGGCGCTACCCCTCCCTCACGCTGAACCTGCTCCTCACCCCCGTCATGCTGCTGCTGTTGTTCGTCTACGTCTTCGGCAACGCCATGAGCGCGGGCATCGACGGCGGCGCCGGGGGCCGCTCCGCCTACATCGCCTATCTGGTGCCTGGCCTGCTGCTGATGACCATCGGTTCCACCACGATCGGCACCGCGGTCTCCGTCTCCAACGACATGAGCGAGGGCGTCATCGCCCGCTTCCGCACCCTGGCCATCCACCGCGGCTCCGTGATCATCGGTCACGTCGTCGGCAGCGTCCTCCAGGCGGTCGCCAGCGTGGTCCTGGTCGGCGCGATCGCCCTGGCCATCGGCTTCCGCTCCACCGACGCCACCGCCCTGGAATGGCTGGCGGCCCTCGGACTGCTCGTGCTCTTCGCCACCGCGCTCACCTGGATCGCCGTCGGCATGGGCCTGGTCAGCCCGAACGCCGAGGCCGCCAGCAACAACGCGATGCCGCTGATCCTGCTGCCGCTCATCTCCAGCGCCTTCACCCCGGTCGACTCCATGCCCGGCTGGTTCCAGCCCATCGCCGAGTACCAGCCCTTCACCCCGGCCATCGAGACCCTGCGCGGCCTGCTCCTGGGTGACGCGATCGGCCACCACGGGTGGCTCGCCCTCGGCTGGTGCCTGGCACTGGCGGTACTCGGCTACTTCTGGTCCGCCTCGACGTTCAACCGTGACCCGCAGTAGCCGCCAGGGCGGCACGGCGGTCACGCGTCCTTGCGGCCCGGCGCCAGTTCGGCCCACACGGTCTTGGCGTGGGCGGGCGCCTCGTCCACGCCCCAGCGCTCCGCGAACGCCGCCACGATCCGCAGGCCCCGGCCCGACTCCGTGTCCGCCGCCACCGCGTCCGGGACGCGCGGAATCCGGTCGCCCCGGGCGTCGGTGACCTCGATCCGGAGCGTGCCGTCGGCCAGCAGCCTCAGCCGGAGCCGGAAGTCCCGGCCCCGGACCCGGCCGTGCAGTACGGCGTTCGACGCCAGCTCCGCCACGACCTGCGCCGCGCCGCGGCAGGGCACGCCCCAGTCGTCTAGCTGGCGTTCGGTCAGCAGCCGCGCGAGTCGGGCGCCACGGCGGGTCGCGGAGAGCTGGATCGCGAAGTTCCGCTTCGCGTCCATCATTTCGGGGGCCGAATTCCGGGTCATGTCACCCAGAGTGGCCGACCGTCCCTACTCTGAACAGCCACGCCCACGGTACGGACAGTCACTGTCCGACTGCCTGTCGTGGTCGTACGGCTCGTACAGCGGGAGGAGACGAGGTGGAGGACGAGGAGGCCGCGGCCGTACTCAGGGCGGTCGGACGGCAGATCAGGATGTGGCGCGAGGCCGCCGGGCTGCGGCGGGCGGAGTTCGGGGCCGCGATCGGGTACGGCGAGGAGATGGTCTCGTCCGTCGAACGCGGACGGAGGATCCCCAAGCCGGAGTTCCTGGACGCCGCGGACGAGGTGACCGGCGCGGGCGGCAAGCTGTCCGCGATGAAGGAGGACCTGGAGAAGGCTCGGTACCCGAAGCAGGTACGGGACTTGGCCACGTTGGAGGACGAGGCCGTCGAGTTGGGGGCGTACGCCACCCACAACATGCAGGGCCTATTGCAGACCGAGGCGTACGCGCGGGCACTGTTCGCCATGCGCAGTCCCGCGTACCCGGAGGACGAGATCAACCGGCAGGTCGCCGCCCGCATGGCTCGGCAGCGTATCTTCGAGCGAACACCCGCGCCGCTGCTCACCTTCGTCCTGGAAGAGGTGACGCTACGGCGGCCCATCGGCGGCAGAATGGTTCTGCGGCAGCAGCTCGAACGTCTGCTGGAAGTCAGCACGTTGCGGCATGTTGCGATCCAGGTGATGCCTACCGACCGGGAGGATCACGCGGGTATGGGCGGGCCGATGCGGCTGCTGAAGCTGCGGGACGGCAAGACGCTGGGGCATTCGGAGGGCCAGCTGCACAGCCGCGTGATCAGCGACCACCGGGAAGTCCAGATCCTGGAGATGCGCTATGGAATGATCCGGGCGCAGGCTCTCACGCCCCGGGAGTCGCTGGCCTTTATCGAGAAAGTGCTGGGAGAAGAAACATGAACTCCGCGCTGGAGTGGATCAAGAGCAGCTACAGCAGCAACGACGGCCCCGACTGCGTCGAGGTAGCCATAGCCCCCACCGCCCCCGCCGTCCACGTCCGCGACTCCAAGAACCGGGACGGCGCCCGCCTCACCTTCACCGACACCACCTGGAACCAGTTCCTCGCCTTCACCGCCGAGAACTGACCCCAGCCAACCACCCGGGAGACACATGACCCCCGAGCTGAAGTGGACCAAGAGCAGCTACAGCAGCAACGACGGCCCCGAGTGCGTCGAAGTAGCCGTCTCCCCCACCACCCCCGCCGTCCACGTCCGTGACTCCAAGGACGTGAACGGCGCCCGTCTCGCCTTCACCGGCGCCTCCTGGGCGCGGTTCCTGGCGTTCGCCGGGGAGCGCTGAGCCGCCCGGGAGGGTACGGGGAGGGGCGGAGCGGAGTGCTACTCGCTCTTCGGGGCGGCCTGCTGGACCACCTCGAAGGACCACAAGGTGGAGCCGCTGGCGGCCGGCTTCGGGCGGTCTCCGCCCTCCCCGCCGCCCTGGTGGGCCGCCTTCATGGGGCCCTCCATCCACGCCTGGAACGACGCCTCGTCCCGCCACCGGGTGTAGACCAGGTACTGGTCGGTGCCCTCGACCGGGCGGAGCAGTTCGAACCACTCGAAGCCGTCGGAGCTCTCCACGGCGTGGGCGCGGGAGGCGAACCGCTTCTCCAGCGTCTCGCGCTGCTCGGCCGGCACGGTCAATACGTTGATCTTTACCACACTAGGCACATGACACCTCTCAGGAAGCACAGGCCGGGCCCTGCGCCGAGCCTTGATCACGTGCGTGCAGTCTCCTATATCCCCAGTCAAAACGACGTGAGGACGGCTCCCAGGCGTCGCGCCAGTTCGGCTCGGCTCGCGTCTCGTACGTCGTGCTCCCGCATGGCAGGGTCCTCGGCACTCATGGCCGTCCGTATGTCCTTTGCCGGCTCGATACACGGGTTGCGCCTGCACCCGGTTCCTTAACGCTGTGCCCACCATGTCCCCGCTGCGCCGCCGGCCGTGGTGACCAGGGCGACGAGCCATCCGGGTATGCGCTGGATGATCACATGCAGCCCGCCGGCGCGGAGTTCGAACGCGGGGCGGCTCGTGGTCTTTGAGCCCGTGTTGCGAGTCGTAGTCATAGTTCGCAGTCCTCTCGCTGGGCCTCAGCCATGCGGCTTGCATGTCCTCTGGCTCCTGTCGCGCGCCGTTGCGTGACCTAGATGGAAGAAAGGACCCAACGCCACGACGTGACGTGGGGGTGGCGTCCGGCCTGTTCGACGCTATGCCGTGATGAGAGACGTCCGGGCCGGTACCAGCCACGACGCATCGTGTTCGGCGAGCACATGACACCGCGACCAGCAAGTTTCGGTGGGGGAAGGCGTGTTCCGAGCCGCTCTCAGAGGTCTTCGACATCCCCTCGGCCTATCGCACTGACCGCGGGAAAAGCGTATCGCTCCCGCCCTCCGGGCCGTCATGAGCCGTATGTGTACAAGAGAGGGGGTGGAAGTTTGACGTTCTGCACATCGTCGCGACGGGATGGACTCACGACAGCTTCCCGTGAGTGAGTCAGGACGCGTCTGACGTGCGAGGTCGTCGGTGCCACGCGTCCGGCAACGCCCGTGTGCGGGTAATAGCGCTGGAGGTAACCCGAACGGGGCACAGGTGCACGCTCGGCAAGGGGGCGTCGAAGGCGGCGACGCGGTGGATGTGTCCGGTGGACGAGGGGCTTTGGTGCCCCACACGAGGACGTCCTGCCCTCCAGCCCGCCCGGTGGCACCCACCGGGCCCGCTTCGCGCCCTTCGCGTCGTTGACCCCCTCCACCCCATCCCCCGCTGGATGCCGCCTGCCCGTCGGCACCGGTTCACACGGCGTTGCCCTGGCCCTTTCCCGGGCGTCGAACGATTTCGGCCATGGACCACACCACTCGTGTCAAGGCGGCCCGCGCCCTGCCCGCCGCCGCGCTGCTCGTCGGCCTGGCGGCACCGGCCGCCGCCGCGTCCCCCGCCCACCAGCCGGGGCACGGTGCCCAGCGCGTCCCGTTCACCGCCGCCGAGGTGACCGCCCGGGACGACGGCTCCTACACGGTCACCTGGAAGGCGCCCGGGGTGCGGCACGTCGCCGTCCGGGCCAACGGCCGTACCGTCGCCTCCGGCGGCGCCTCGGGCACGGTCACCGTGAGGGGGCTGCCCGCCGCCGACCGGCAGTGGTTCGACCTCGTGCCCGCGCGCGGGGGGTCCCTGCGCCTCGCGGACCGGCTGATCCGGCTCGACGGGACCGTCAACTTCCGGGACGCCGGCGGTTACCGCACCCGGGACGGCCGCTGGGTGAAGATGGGCGTCGTCTACCGGTCCGACTCGCTCGACAGGCTCACCGACGCCGACCTGGCCAAGCTGAAGCGGCTGGGCCTCGCCGCGGACTACGACCTGCGGACCACCGCCGAGCGGACCGACGCCCCCGACCGCGTACCCGAGGGCACGCGGTACGTCGCGGCCAACGTGCTCGGCGACGGCTCCCCGGTCTTCTCCCTGCCGAAGACGGCCGCGCAGGCCGAGCAACTGATGATCGACGCCGAGAAGACGATGGTCAGCGCGCCGTCCGCGAAGGCCGCCTACTCCTCCGTCTTCGCCGACCTGGCCGACGGCGACCCGGACGGCACCCTCTACCACTGCACGGCCGGCAAGGACCGCACCGGCTGGGCGAGCGCCGCGCTGCTCACCGCGCTCGGCGTGCCGCGTGAGACGGTGATGGCGGACTACCTGGCCTCCAACGACTACCGCGCCGAGGCGAACGCCGCCGCGCTGGCCGCCCTGCCCGCCGAGCAGGCAGCGGTCTACAAGCCGATGCTCGACGTCCGGGCCGCGTACCTGAACTCCGGGTTCGCCGAGGTCGAGCGGGCCTACGGCTCCTTCGCCGCGTACGAGAAGCGGGCCCTTGGCCTCGGTGCCGGTGAACTGCGCGAGCTGCGGGCGGAGTTGCTGACCGGCTGACCGGGGAAGAGAACCGGCATGGCACCCACCTCACGCACCCTGCCGCTCGCCGCCGGTCTGCTCACCGGCACCGCGGCCCTCTACATCACCCTCGTCGCCCTGGGGAACATCACCGACTTCGGGACCAACCAGCAGTTCGTCCGCCATGTGCTGGCGATGGACACCACGTTCAAGGACGAGGACCTGATGTGGCGGGCGATCACCACGGAGTGGCTACAGGACGCCGCCTACGTCCTGATCATCGTGTGGGAGAGCGCCGCCGCGCTGGTGCTGCTGTACGGGACCTGGCTGTGGTTCCGGCACGACCATCCGCGCGCCCGCCGGTTCAGCACGTACGGGCTGCTCATGCTGATGCTGCTGTTCGGCGCCGGGTTCATCGCGATCGGCGGGGAGTGGTTCGCGATGTGGCAGTCGGACACCTGGAACGGACTGGACGCGGCGACGCGGGTGTTCCTGCTCAGCGGGGTCGTGCTGCTCGTCAACCACCTGCCGTCCGGGCAGGAGCGGGACGGCGCTACCCGACGACCGTGACCTCGGTCCCCTTTGTCGCGAACGCCCACAGCGCCGTCCCGTCCGCCTTGTGCACGCGGATGCCGCCCGTCTTGGTGCCCGAGGGGGGCGGGGGCGGCGAGGAGCCGTCCACGGCGTTGGAGAAGGCGACGCTGACGCCGTCCTTCAGGGCGAAGTACACGATGTGCTCGATCGGCACGCCGTCGGAGCCGGTCGTGGCGTCCCGGCGGGCCCCCACCAGATAGCTGCCGGGGTCGGGATCGACCGTGCCCGGCCACACGGTGAAGCTGCGCCGGGTGGCGTCGCTGGCGTCGACCAGCCACACCCGGTCGTCGCCGAGGGAGTACACGATGCGCCGCCCGGTGCCGGACCTGTCCGGCACGGCGGGCGTCGGGGACTCCTTCGGCGACGGATGCGCGGATGCCGTGGCCCCCGGCCGGGCCACCGGGGCGGCGGCGGGGCGCGGCCCCCGGTCCGCCTGCACGGCCAGCACGGACACCGCCGCGATCGCCCCCACCGTCAGGCCGCTGACCCAGGCCCACGAGGGAAGTCGGGCAGGCACGGGCACGCATCTCCTCAGCTACAGCACCATGGTTCGGATCATCGTACTGTGAGCCTGTCGTAGCACGGGCCCGCGCTCTACCCGGCCGGCGGTCAGTCCAGCACCGGCAGCAGCTCCGGCAGGTGCCCGTCCGACTCCCGCGCCGCCCGCCGCCGTTCCTCCGGGACCTCCCCGTAGAGGGTGGTCCGGGGCTTGGCGGGGCGGCCGGCGGCCTCGGCCACCGCGACCAGGTCCCGGACCGACTTGTACGAGCCGTAGGAGGAGCCCGCCATGCGGGAGATGGTCTCCTCCATGAGGGTGCCGCCGAGGTCGTTGGCGCCGGAGCGGAGCATCTCGGCCGCGCCCTCGGTGCCCAGCTTCACCCAGCTCGTCTGGATGTTGGGGATGTACGGGTGGAGGAGGAGGCGGGCCATCGCGGTCACCGCCCGGTTGTCCCGCAGGGTCGGGCCGGGGCGGGCGATCCCGGCCAGGTACACGGGCGCGTTGGTGTGGATGAAGGGCAGGGTGACGAACTCCGTGAAGCCGCCGGTCCGCTGCTGGATGCCGGCCAGGGTGCGCAGATGGCCGAGCCAGTGGCGGGGCTGGTCGACATGCCCGTACATCATCGTCGACGAGGAGCGGATGCCCAGCTCGTGGGCGGTCTCGATGACCTCGATCCAGGTGGCCGTGGGCAGCTTGCCCTTGGTGAGGACCCAGCGCACCTCGTCGTCGAGGATCTCCGCCGCCGTGCCCGGGATCGAGTCCAGGCCGGCCTCCTTGGCCGCCGTCAGCCACTCGCGGACCGACAGGCCGGTGCGGGTGGCGCCGTTGACGACCTCCATCGGGGAGAAGGCGTGCACGTGCATGCCGGGGACGCGTTCCTTGACCGCGCGGGCGATGTCGAAGTACGCGGTGCCGGGCAGGTCCGGGTGGATGCCGCCCTGCATGCAGACCTCCACCGCGCCGACCTCCCAGGCCTGCTGGGCACGGTCGGCGACCTGGGAGAGGGAGAGGGTGTAGGCGTCGGCGTCGGTGCGGCGCTGGGCGAAGGCGCAGAAGCGGCAGCCGGTGTAGCAGACGTTGGTGAAGTTGATGTTGCGGGTGACGATGTAGGTCACGTCGTCGCCCACCGCCGACCTGCGCACGTCGTCCGCCACCTCGCACAGCGCGTCCAGCGCCGGGCCGTCGGCGTGCAGCAGGGCGAGGGCCTCGTCGTCCGTGAGCTTCGTCGGATCGTCGGCCGCCGTCGCCAGGGCGGCGCGTACGTCGGTGTCGATGCGCTCGGGGGCCATGCCGGGGGCGGCGGCCTCGCGCAGGGCGCCCCAGTCGCCGTACACCTCGTCGAAGTCGTCGCGGCGGTCGGCGGTGCGGCCCTCGGTGTCGATGGTGGCGTGCAGGTCGGTGCGGCCGGTGGCGGTGAACACCTCGTCGGGCTCCTGCCACGGGCGGCCCTCGACGATCGCGTCCTTACGGGCCAGCCCGGTCTCCGGGTCGGCCAGGGCCGTCACGTGCGGGCGCAGCCGCGGGTCCAGCCAGGGCTCTCCGCGCCGCACGAACTCCGGGTAGACGCAGAGGCGTTCGCGCAGTTCGAAACCGGCCGCGCGGGACTTCTCGGCGAGTTCGTCGATCTGCGGCCAGGGGCGCTCGGGGTTGACGTGGTCGATGGTGAGCGGGGAGACGCCGCCCCAGTCGTCGATGCCGGCGCCGATGAGCCGCTCGTACTCGGCGTCGACCAGGTTGGGCGGGGCCTGGAGGCAGGCGGAGGGGCCCATGATGTGGCGGGCGACGGCGACCGTGGCGACCAGTTCGTCCAGCTCGGCGTCCGGCATGCCGCGCATCGCGGTGTCCGGCTTGGCGCGGAAGTTCTGGATGATCAGTTCCTGGATGCCGTGGTAGGCGCGGGAGATCCGCCGGAGGGCGAAGAGGGACTCGGCGCGCTCCTCGTAGGTCTCGCCGATGCCGATGAGGAGCCCGGAGGTGAAGGGGACCGAGGAGCGGCCCGCGTCCTCCAGGACGCGCAGGCGTACGGCGGGTTCCTTGTCCGGGGAGCCGTGGTGGGGGCCGCCGGGCTCGGACCACAGGCGGGTCGCCGTCGTCTCCAGCATCATCCCCATCGACGGGGCGACCGGCTTCAGGCGCTGGAAGTCCGTCCAGGTCATGACGCCCGGGTTGAGGTGGGGCAGCAGGCCCGTCTCCTCCAGGACGCGGATGGAGACGGCGCGGACGTAGGCGATGGTGTCGTCGTAGCCGTGCGCGTCGAGCCACTCGCGCGCCTCGGGCCAGCGGTCCTCCGGCTTGTCGCCGAGGGTGATCAGGGCTTCCTTGCAGCCGAGGGCCGCGCCCTTGCGGGCGATGTCGAGGACCTCGTCGGGGGACATGAACATCCCGTGCCCGGCGCGGCGCAGCTTGCCGGGGACGGTGGCGAAGGTGCAGTAGTGGCACTTGTCCCGGCACAGCCGGGTCAGGGGGATGAAGACGCTCTTGGAGTAGGTGATGACGCCGGGGCGGCCCGCCGCTTCCAGGCCCGCGTCGCGCACACGGGCGGCGGAGGCGGCGAGGTCGTCGAGGTGCTCGCCGCGGGCCTGGAGCAGCACCGCCGCCTCGGAGACGTCGAGGGCGACGCCGTCCCGGGCGCGTTTGAGGGCGCGACGCATGGAGTTCTCGGTGGGGCCGGTTCCGGAGGTCGCGGAAATCGTCATCCTTCGAGCATACGAGCGTGGTGATCAACGGCGGGCGGAGGCGGCCGCTCCCCTTGCCCGGGGCCCGCCCCGTGTCCCCCGGGAGGCTCCCCCCGGACTCCGGCCGCGGGGCTCCCCCCGGCCTCCGGCCGCGCGCGGCCGGTCCTCGCCGGGTCTCCGTCCCGAAAGCCGCCGATCGTCTTCCCTTGGACGGCAGTTCACGGCTCAATACGACAGTTGCACGCGAGACGCCCGCGCCACCCACCCCGCCAGGTCACCACCAACACCCCCGGGAGCAGCAGATGTGCGAGGACCAGCCGTCCGAGGCCGGGATCGGCAGACGCGCCGTGTTCGTGACGGGCGCCGCCGCCGCGCTTACGTTGGGATCCGTGAGCTTCGCTTCGGCCGAGGGCCGGGACCGGGAGCGGGAGACGAGGACGGTGCGCGGCACCCTGCCGCCGGGGTCGCCGGACTTCGTGTACGTGCCCGTGGAAGTCCCCTCCGGGGTCCGGGAGATCCGGGTCTCCTACACCTACGACCGGCCGCCGGTGCCGGCCGGGACCCCGGGCAACGCCCTGGACATCGGCCTGTTCGACGAACGCGGCACCGAGCTCGGCGGCCGGGGCTTCAGGGGCTGGTCGGGCGGGGCACGCACGGAGTTCTTCGTCCGCGCGGACGACGCGACGCCGGGCTACCTCCCCGGGCCGGTGCGCGAGGGCACCTGGCACATCGCGCTGGGGCCGTACACGGTGGCGCCGCAGGGGCTGTCGTACGAGATCGCCGTCACGCTGGTCTACGGCGAGCCGGGCCGCACACCGACGCCGGTGTACCCGCCGGAGCGGGCCCGGGGCCGGGGCCGGGCCTGGTACCGGGGCGACTGCCATCTGCACTCCTGGTACTCCGACGGCCGCCGCACCCCGGCCGAGATCGCGGCGCTCGCGCGGGCGGCGGGGCTGGACTTCATCAACTCCTCCGAGCACAACACGCACGCGGCGCACGCCCACTGGGCGGACGTGGCCGGGGACGACCTGCTGGTGATGCTGGGCGAGGAGGTGACCACCCGCAACGGGCACGTGGTGGCGCTCGGCACCGATCCGGGCACCTTCGTCGACTGGCGCTACCGGGCCCGCGACAACCGCTTCGGCCGGTTCGCGCGGCGCATCCGGCGGGCCGGGGGCCTGGTGGTCCCGGCCCACCCGCACGCCACCTGCGTCGGCTGCAACTGGAAGTTCGGCTTCGGCGAGGCGGACGCGGTGGAGGTGTGGAACGGGCCGTACACGCCCGACGACGAGGTGGCGCTCGCCGACTGGGACGGCATGCTGGTGGCGTCGGTGCGCGAGGGCCGCGCCTGGATCCCGGCGATGGGCAGCAGCGACGCGCACCGGGACCCGGACGTGGTGGGGTCGCCGCAGACCGTCGTCCTCGCCGACGACCTGTCCCGGCGGGCGATCTTGGAGGGCATCCGCGCCGGGCGGTCCTACGTCGCCGAGTCGGCGAAGGTGTCGCTGTCCTTCACGGCCACGGGCGGGCGGGGCGGGCACGCCGGGATCGGCGAGCGGCTGCGGGTGGACCGCGACGACCCGGTCACCGTCCGGCTGGAGGTGACCGGGGCGCCGCGCTGCACGGTCCGTTTCGTCACTGACCAGGGCGTGCTGTTCACCGGCGCCCCGCTGCCGGTGTCCGGCTCCGGCACCGCCGAGTGGCGGACCACCGCCTCGTACGCGTCCTACGTCCGGGCGGAGCTGCGGCACGAGGCGGCGGCGGGCCCGGTGCCGGGGGCGCTGGCGGCGTTCACCAACCCGATCTTCCTCGGCGACCGGTGACGGCGGCTCGGTCAGCCCGGCTCAGTCCTCGACGACCAGCGCGGGCGTGCTGGTCGTGAGGACCTCGCCGCGGAAGAAGGCCGGGCTGCGGCGCCGCATCACCAGCATGATCACCAGGCCGAGCAGCAGCAGCCCGACGCCGATGACGAAGACGGAGCCGACGCCGAAGACGGAGGAGCCGCTGCCGTAGGCGGGGTCCCACATGTCGTACAGCGTCTTGCAGAACACGGCGGTCAGGGCGATCCCGCCGAGTACCGGCAGGACGCCCTTGAAGAGCGCCTCGCGCGGCGAGCGGGTCAGCTCGGCCCGGAAGAACCACGCGCAGGCGAAGGCCGTCAGCGCGTAGTAGAAGCAGATCATGAGGCCGAGCGCGTAGATCGTGTCCACCAGGACGTGCTCGCTGACCAGGGTCATGACCGTGTAGAAGACGGCCGTGGCGACACCGGCGGTGACGGTCGCGCGGCCCGGCGTGCGGAACTTCTCGTGGACGCGGGCGTAGGAGGCCGGCAGCGCCTCGTAGGTGGCCATGGCCAGGACCGTGCGGGCCACCGGGATGAACGTGGTCTGGAGGCTGGCGGCGGCCGAGGCGAGGACGGCGATGAAGAGCAGGATGCCGAGGCCGTCGCCCATCACGGGACCGGCGAGGGCGGCGAAGACGTTGTCGGAGGTCTCGGGGTTGGCCAGGCCCAGGCCCTCGGTGCCCGAGCCGACGGCCATCTGGGCGGCGACGGCGGTGACGAGGTAGGAGCCGACCAGGACGACCATGGAGATCAGGGCGGCGCGGCCGGGGGTCTTCTCGCTGCCGACGGTCTCCTCGTTGGCGGTCAGGCAGGCGTCCCAGCCCCAGTACATGAAGATCGACAGGGAGAGCCCGGCGCTGAAGGTGGCGAACGAGCCGACCTCGAACGGGTTCAGCCAGGACCAGGAGAAGTCCAGGTGGCCCGCGAAGGAGCCGGAGCCGGCCTTGGTGAAGGCGAAGACGACGAAAAGGGCGAGCACCACGAGCTGGAGTGCCACCAGCGCGTACTGCACGCCCTTCGTCGCCGTCATGCCCCGGTAGCTCACCGCCGTGGCGGCGGCGATCAGGGCCAGGCAGGTGAGGATGTGGACGGCCTTGTTGCCGTCCAGGTCCGCGACCGCCTCGCTCCCGGTGAGCTCACCGGCCAGCAGCCAGAAGTAGGAGGTGGCGACCCCGGCGAGGTTGGACAGCACGATCACCGTGGCGATGACCAGGCCCCAGCCGCACATCCAGCCGACGCTCGGCCCGAACGCCTTCACCGTCCAGGTGAAGGAGGTGCCGCAGTCCGGCACCGCCTTGTTCAGCTCGCGGTAGGCGAACGCGACGAGCAGCATCGGCAGAAAGCCGACCAGGAAGATCGCCGGGAGCTGGACGCCGACCTCGCCCGCGGTGGAACCGAGGGTGGAGGTGAGGCAGTACACCGGGGCGACCGTGGAGACGCCGATCACCGCGCTGCCGAGGAGGCCGACGGAGTTCCCGCCGAGCCCTTTGCCCCGTACGCCGTCGGCCTCGTCGCCGACCGGGGGCCGCGTTACCGCCTGTGTCATGGCACAGGACGGTAAAGTGTGCGATTTCCATGGAAGGGGGGAGAAGGCGGGGCGCGAAGACCCCCGACAATCCTGCGATTCGCAAGCCTCGACAGCGAACTGCCATGGATCATACGAGCAAAATTCTCTGGCGGTTCACGCTTGCAAGGCCCTTTGTTCTCCGCGGCGCATGCGGGAACCGCAGCAGCGCCCGGAATGCCCGATTCCATTTTTCCCGTGTGAGCTGCGCCACACAGCGCCGGGAGCCGTTCCGGAGGCAGGTCCCGGCCCGCGATCGTGGGGCCATGCCCGACCTCGACGACCTCCGGTTCCGCGCCGCCACCACCTTCCAGCGCCGGGTCGCCAATCCGCTGCTGCGCCGCCTCCCGCTCCAGACGCTGCCAGTGCCGCGGCAGGCGACGTCTGCCCGTCAAGGAGCGGCGTCCGGTGCGTGCTCTGGGGGTCCCCCGGCCGAAGGCCGGGGGACCGGAAGTCCTCGTACTGGACGCACTCGGGCTTCGGCCGGTGCGGCGAGTGGGAGTCCCCCCTGCTCGAAGAGCTTGGGGGAGCGTGCCGGGCGTCGCGACGGGGCCGAACGTTGCCTGGTGCGGCACTAGAGACCACCGGCCGAGTCTCCGGCCCGCCCCGCCGGACCCCGGTGGGCGGCCGCCGCGCCGGGGACGCCCTCTGGCTGGTGTCGGAGTTCGGCGAGCGCGCCCAGTACATCCGCGACATCCGCGCCGACCCGCGGATACGGGTGCGGCTCGGGGGCCGCTGGCACACGGGCACCGCCCACCCGCTCCCCGGCGACGACCCGGTCGCCCGGTCGCGCGCCCCGCCCCGGTTCAACGGCTCGGCGGTCCGGCTGTTCGGCACCGGCCTGATCACCGTACGCGTGGACCTGGACCCGGACGCGGACCGCTGACGGCCGCGCCCCCCCGGCTCCGCCCGGGCCCCGTGCGGAGAGAATGTGCAGACCTTGTGGTCCTCCCGGCCCGCCCCGCGACCGGGGACTCGCACGGCTGACGGAGTCACCATGAACAAGGCAAACTGACGTCGTTGCTCAGGATGTCTAGGGGGACGGCATGGACGGTGTACCGCGCGTACCGGAGCAGCGACGCCCCGGCTCCCCGAAGGAGCCGCCGGCGGCCCTGCGCTTCGGCGTGCTCGGCCCGGTACGCGCCTGGCGCGGCGGCGAACCCGTCGCCACCGGGTCCCCCCAGCAGCGCGCCCTGCTCGCCGCCCTGCTGCTGCGCGAGGGCCGTACGGCCACCGCGGCGGAGCTGATCGACGCGCTGTGGGGCGAGGACCCGCCGTCGCAGGCGCTGGCGGCGGTCCGGACGTACGCCTCCCGCCTGCGCAAGGTGCTCGGCCCCGGGGTGCTGGTGAGCGAGTCCGGCGGTTACGCCGTGCGCGGGCTGGGCGACGGCGCCCTGGACCTGGCCGCCGCCCAGGAGCTGGCCGCCGAGGCGGAGAAGGCGCGCACCGCCGGCGACCTGCGCCACGCGCGGGAGGCACTGGGCCGGGCCCTGGCCCTGTGGGACGGGGAGCCGCTGGCGGGGGTGCCGGGGCCGTACGCCGAGGCCCAGCGGGTCCGCCTGGAGGAGTGGCGGCTCCAGCTCCTCGAAGCCCGCCTCGACATGGACCTGGAACAGGGCTGCCACGCGGAGGCCGTCTCGGAACTGACCGCTCTGACGGCGGCGCACCCCCTGCGCGAACGGTTCCGGGAACTGCTCATGCTGGCGCTGTACCGCGGCGGTCGCCAGGCGGAGGCCCTCGCCGTGTACGCCGACACCCGGCGGCTGCTCGCCGACGAGCTCGGCGTCGACCCGCGCCCCGGGCTGCGGGAACTCCAGCAGCGCATCCTCCGCGCGGACCCCGGCCTGGCCGAGCCCCCCGCGCCGGCCGCCGAACCGGCCGCCGTGCCGGTGCGCCCGGCGCAGCTTCCGGCGACGGTCCCGGACTTCACCGGGCGCGCGACCTTCGTCCGGGAGCTGAGCGAGGTGCTCGGCTCCGCCGACGGCCGGGTGATGGCGGTGTCCGCGCTGGCCGGCATCGGCGGTGTCGGCAAGACGACGCTCGCCGTGCACGTGGCCCACCGGGCGCGGCCCTCCTTCCCCGACGGGCAGCTCTACGTCGACCTCCAGGGCGCGGGCCCGAGGCCGGCGGAACCGGAGACGGTGCTCGGCTCCTTCCTGCGCGCGCTCGGCACCCCGGACTCGGCGATACCCGACTCCCTGGAGGAACGCGCCGCCCTGTACCGCTCCCTCCTCGACGGCCGCCGCGTCCTGGTCCTGCTGGACAACGCCCGCGACGCGGCCCAGGTCCGCCCCCTGCTGCCCGGCACCGACGGCTGCGCGGCGCTCGTCACCTCCCGGGTGCGCATGGTCGACCTCGCCGGAGCCCATCTCGTCGACCTGGACGTGATGTCCCCCGACGAGGCGCTCTCCCTCTTCACCAAGATCGTCGGCGAGGAACGGGTGGCGAGCGAGCGGGAGGCCGCGCTGGACGTGGTCGCGGCGTGCGGCTTCCTGCCGCTGGCCATCCGCATCGCCGCCTCCCGCCTCGCGGCCCGCCGCACCTGGACGGTCTCCGTCCTGGCCGCCAAGCTCGCCGACGAGCGCCGCCGCCTGGACGAGCTCCAGGCCGGCGACCTCGCGGTCAAGGCGACCTTCGAACTCGGCTACGGCCAGCTGGAACCGGCCCAGGCCCGCGCCTTCCGGCTGCTGGGCCTGGCCGACGGCCCCGACATCTCGCTGGCCGCCGCGGCGGCGATACTGGACCTCCCGGCGGAGGAGACCGAGGACCTGCTGGAGGCCCTGGTCGACACGTCCCTGCTGGAATCGGCGGCCCCGGGCCGCTACCGCCTCCACGATCTGGTCCGGCTCTACGCGCGTGCGTGCGCCGAACGGGACGAGCATCCGCCCAGCGAGCGGGAGGCGGCCCTGTCGCGGCTGCTCGACTTCTACCTGGCGACGGCGGCGGGCGTCTACGCCATCGAACGGCCCGGCGACCGGCTGGTGGAGGACCTGGAGACGACCAGGTACCCCGGGCTGCGCTTCGACGACGGGTCGGCGGCGCTCGACTGGCTCTACACGGAGTCGGCGGCGCTGCTCGCCTGCGTGCGGCAGGCCGCGGGCACGCCCCGGCTGCGGCGCGCCGTCGATCTGCTGTGGGCGGCCCGGGACCTGGCCGAGTCGGGGGCCAACTTCCGCGCCTACGAGGCCACGGCCATGGCCATGTGCCAGGCGACGAGGGCGGCCGGCGACCTGCGCGCGGAGGGCCGGGCGCGCAACACCCTCACCGCGGTCCTGCTGGTGACCGGCCGCATCCAGCGGGCCTGCGAGGAGGCGCGGCTGGCCATGGAGTGCGCCGGTTCCGCCGGGGACGCCACCGCCGCGAGCTGGGCGGCCCAGGACCGCGGGCTGATCGCCCTGCACCAGCACCGCTACGCGGACGGCAAGGTCTTCTTCGACCAGGCCATCGCCGGGTTCCGCGCGGCCCGCAACGGGCTGTGCGAGGCGACGGCCCTGTGCAACCTCTCGCGGGCGTACCTGGGCATGGGCAACACCGCGAAGGCCGTCGAGTTCGCCCAGCACGGCCTCGCCGTCCACGTCCGGGTCGGCAGCACGATGCGGCTGGCCAACGGGCACTACGCCCTGGGCGTGGCGCTGACCGCGGCCGGCCGGCACCCGGAAGCCCTCAGCCAGTTCTCCGAGGCCCTGACCATCTTCGCGGACCACCGGCAGCGGCTGTGGGAAGGGACCACCCACTTCCGGATCGCCGAAGCGCACATCTCCGCGCACCGGCCCACCCAGGCCGCCCAGCACGCCGAGCAGGCCCTCGCGCTGGGATGCATCGGCGGGGACCGCACCCGCGGCAGCGTCCTGACGCTCCTCGGGCGGGCGCTGTCCGCACTGGGGCAGGTGGACCGGGCGAAGGCGTGCTGGCGCGAGGCGCTCGGCCTCTACGAGGAGAACGGCGCGGCGGAGGCCGACACGGTGCGCCGGCTGCTGTCTCCCGCCACCGCGGCCTGAACGGCGCGGGCACGGACGTTCAGCATTCGTTTATCGGGACCCGGCACTCTCATAGCAGTCACACCGTCGCGTCGGGGGGCAGACGGAGTGACCAGGAGCCCGACGGGTTAATGTGCGGCTCCCAACGCCCGTCCGGAAACCCTCGGGGGAGTTTCCGGGCGGGCGTTCCTCACTCGTACCACACAGAGGAGCTAGCCCATGAGCGACCAGAAGACGGACGCGACCGCCACACCGCTGGACAACAACATGCCCACCCCTGCGGCGTCGGACGAGATCGCGGCCCCGCTCGACAACAACATGCCCAGTGGGCCGGCCAAGGTGGACGCCATCACGACGATGGACAACAACATGCCCGCCCCGCCCGCCCTGGACCTGACCCGGGACGGCAGGTAGACCCAGACCTCATCCCAGCGGGGATCGGCCGCGGCGGCGCGGAGGGGGTGCCGCCGCGGCCGTGGCGTGTCCGGGGCCCGTCAGGGCGCGGGAGCGGCGCCGGGGACGACCTCGCAGTGGTCGAGCGCGGCCGCGGAGCCGTGGAAGGGCACCTCGACCGTCCGGGACTCCGCGGCGCCCAGCCTGACGTCCTGGTGGGCGGAGTCGAGGGCGCTGTGGGTCTCGTCGTCCGTGAAGTCCACGCGCACGCGGAAGGTGCCCCCGCGCGTGTTCGGGTTGGTGACCTTCACGACGGCGTGGGGCCTGGCCTCGGTCGCGCAGGTCACCAGTTCCGCCTCGGCGTCACGGAGCTGCGACCGGCCGGAGCCGCCGCTGCCGCTGGTCCCGCTGCCTCCGGTCGCGCCGCCGTAGTCGTAGTCGTGGCCGTCATCGTCGTAGTCCCGGTACGAGCCGCCGCCGCCCGACGAGGAGGACGAACCGTCGTGGTCCTGGCCTGAGCTGCTGCAACCGCCGCCTCCCCCGCCCTCGCCCCCGTGGCCGCCGCCGTGCCCGCGCCCCGTGGAGAAGCCGGTCAGCGCCAGGGCCGCCAGGGCCGACACCGCCGTGAACCTGAGTGCTCGCCCGCGCCTGTTCATGCCGCCACGGTAGCGATCTTCTGTCACTGACATGTCATGGCAGGGCCACGGCCGGGTCAGGCCGTGCGCGCCGTCCCCGTGCCCTTCTCCGCGTCCAGCGCGTACACGCAGCGGTCCTTGCTGCACGCGTACACGATGCCGTCCCGCACCACCGGGGAGCCGGTGATCTCGCCGCCCGTCGCCAGCTTCCAGCGCAGCCGGCCGTCGTCGGCCTTCAGGGTGTAGAGGAGGTGGTCGGTGGAGCCGAAGTGGATCCGGCCCTCGGCGACCGCGGGGGCGCCCACGATGTCGCCGCCCGCCTGGAAGCGCCACTTGGGCGTGCCGGTGACCGCGTCCAGGGTGTACAGGCCCTTGCCGCTGCCGACGTGGACGTGGCCGGCGGTGACCAGCACCGGTTCGACGGACGCCCGGGCCTCGGTGGCGATGCGCCAGCGGTCGCGGCCGTCGGCGGCGTCCAGGGCGTAGACCGTGCCCAGGTAGTCGGCCAGGTAGAGGCCGCCGCCGGTGACGGCCGGCCCGGGGACGAAGGCGGGCGGGGAGAGGAAGACCGCCGGGGCCTCGAAGTGCCACGCCAGGCGCCCGCTGGCCACGTCCAGGGCGAGGACGCGGGTGCCCGCGGAGACGTACACGCGGCCGTCCGGGGCCGCCGTGAGACGGACCGGCACGCCGCCGCAGGAGGCGGCGTCGCCGACCGGGTACGACCAGCGCTCCTCGCCGCCGCGGGCGTCCAGGGCGCGCAGGCGGCCGTTCTGCCACACGTACACCGTGCCGTCGTGGACGGCCGGTCCGGCCTCCGGCGACTCGAAGTCGCTCTGGCAGCCGGTGATCTCCCACAGCTTGCGGCCGGTCGACGCCTCCCACGCCTGCACGCCGCCGCCGCGCGTGCCGGTGACGACCGCGCCCCGGTCCGCCTTCAGGGAGTACACCCAGGCGTCCGTGGACAGGCGCCACAGGTCGGTGCCCGTACGGGCGTCCAGGGCGAAGAGGGTCGGGCCGTCGGAGGCGTGGATACGGCCGTCCGCGACCGCCATCGACCAGGCCACGTCCCGCGTCTTGAAGCGGCGGCGGCCGGTCGCCACGTCCAGGGCGTGCACCTCGAAGGAGGTGACGTAGACCAGGTCGCCGGCGACGGAGGGCGTGCCCCAGACGTCGTTGGACATGCGGAAGCGCCAGGGGCGCCAGCCGGTCGCCGCGGCCGCCTCGGGGGGCGCCGCCGGGGCGGGCGGCGCGGCGGGGACGGCGGGGTCGGCGCCGTTGACGCCGGGGCGGGGCTTGCTCCAGGACGCGGCCAGCGCGGACTCCGGGGCGGGCGCCCTGACGGTGGTGGCGCGCATGTCGGCGACGCGCGGGCCGGGGCCGATCGGCACCGGCGCGCCGGCCAGCCGGACCGGCCCGGTGCCCGGGGACCCGGTGGGCTGCGGCACCGGCGGCGGCGCGGGCGCGGCGGGCCCCGGGATCACCGGGTCGTGGGACGGCGGCGGCGGGACGGAGGGGCGCGGGACCGCTCCCGCGTTGTTGCGAGCGCCGCCCTGGGTGGCCGGGCGGCCGTTGCGGCGGGCCTCGATCAGGCTGACGGCCCGCTCGGGCAGCCACGCCGACGCCGTACCGCTGTCGTCGGTGCCGGAACCGAACAGGTGCGGCGCGAGCTGGGCCTGGAGGTCGGCGGGGGTGGGGCGGGCCGCCGGCTCCATCTGCATACAGGACTCGATCAGCGGGCGCAGCTCGTCGGGGAGCCCGTCCAGGTCGGGCCCCTCGCGCAGCAGCATGAACACCGTCTCCACCGGGTTGGCGCCGTGGAAGGGGGCGTGCCCGGTGGCGGCGAAGACCAGGGTGGAGCCGAGGGAGAACACATCGCTGGCGCCGGTGACGCTGCGGGAGTCCTTCGCCTGCTCGGGCGACATGTAGGCGGGGGTGCCGACGGCGACGTTCGTCATCGTCAGACGGGTGTTCGACACGCCGGAGGCGATACCGAAGTCGATCACCCGGGGGCCGTCCTCGACGACGAGGACGTTGGACGGCTTCAGGTCGCGGTGGACGAGCCCGGCGCCGTGGATCGACTGGAGCGCCTCGGCGACGCCCGCCGCCAGCCAGCGCACCGCCTGCGCCGGGAGCGGGCCGCACTCGTTCACTATCTCCTCGAGGGAGGGCGCGGGCACGTAGGCGGTGGCCAGCCACGGCACGGCCGCGCGGGGATCGGCGTCGACCACGGCCGCCGTGTAGAAGCCGGAGACCGCGCGGGCCGCCTCCACCTCACGGGTGAAGCGGACCCGGAACAGCTGGTCCTCGGCGAGCTCCGTCCGGACCGTCTTGATCGCCACCCGCCGGCCGGACGCCGAACGCGCCAGATAGACCAGCCCCATGCCGCCGGCCCCCAGCCGTCCCAGCACCTCGAACGGCCCGATCCGCCGCGGATCGTGCTGCGTCAGCTGATCCACCACTTGCCTGCCACCTCCCCGTACGAGCCGCGCCACCACATATGTAACGCGGCCGAAGTGCAGCGTCTCACCACCGCACCGCCGTGGCGGCACGCACCCTGATTCTTCCTGTCCGGGCCGCCGGTGGCGAACCCGGTGAGGAAAGGGATGTCCAGCACCCTATAGGGATATATGCCACACGGGGAGGGCGCGTTGCGGCGGCCGCCCGGCACCGCCGCCGGCCGTTCAGCGCTCCAGCAGCGCGAACGACGCCCCCTGATCGTCGCCGACCACGGCCACCCGCCCGTACGACGTCGTGAACGGCGGTACCCGCACCCGGCCCCCGAGCCGGATGACCGCGCCGAGGGCCGCCGCGCAGTCCATCACGCGGAAGTGGACGAGGAAGTGGGGCGGCATCTCGGCGGGGAAGACGGCGGAGACGAGGGCGCGGCCGAAGTCGGGTTCGGCGTCCGGGCCGAAGAGGGCGTCGTGGAAGAGGCCGCCGTAGAAGGCGTTGGCGGCCTCGGTGTCGGTCGTGTACAGCTCGGCCCAGGTGAAGGTGCCCGGCTCGTGCCGCCGTCCGAAGCCGGGGTGCCCGGCGGGCTGCCACAGGCCGAAGACGGCGCCCTGCGGATCGGCGGCCAGGGCGGCGGTGCCCAGGTCGCCGACCGGCAGGGGGGCGCTCACGACCTGCCCGCCGGCCCGCTCGATCCGCCCGGCCAGCGCCTCGGCGTCGGGGGTCGCGAAGTACACCGTCCACACGGTGGGCAGCCGGCCGTCCCGCTTCCGCGCGAGCCCGGCCACGGGTGCCCCGCCCAGCCGGGCCCACACCGGCGATCCGGGCGCCCGGCCGCCGCCGTCCGGGTCCGCGCGGTCCCCGAAGGTCCACCCGAAGAGCTCGCCGTAGAACCGTTTGCCCGCCTCGACGTCGGGGAGCTGCGCGTCCACCCAGCACGGGACGCCCTCCGTGACAGCGCCCTCCGCGGCCCGGGGGGCGCTGTCACGGGATGCCCTGTTTTCGGCCATGCCGCCAAAGTAACCGCGTCGCGCGCACCGCGCAGACCAGGCACAGCAGCCCCTTCATGGGCCCGCACCCCATTTGCAGTCGGCCGAATAGCGCCCACAAGCCCCCTCGGTAAGCTGACGGCATGACAGGACAAGTGCGTACCGTCGACGGCCGCGTGGCCGGCCGGCGTGGGCAGGCGACCCGGCAGAAGCTGCTCGACTGCCTCAGCGACATGCTCAGCTCCTCGCCCTACCGCGATGTCAAAGTCATCGACGTCGCCCGCAAGGCGGGGACGTCGCCGGCGACCTTCTACCAGTACTTCCCCGACGTCGAGGGAGCGGTCCTGGAGATCGCCGAGCAAATGGCCTCCCGGGGCGCCGGGTTGGCGGGCCTGGTGGAGGGCCGCTCCTGGGCCGGCAAGTCGGGCTGGCAGACCGCGCAGGAACTGGTCGACGGGTTCCTGGACTTCTGGCGCAAGAACGACGCGATCCTGCGGGTGGTCGATCTCGGCGCCGCCGAGGGCGACAAGCGCTTCAACAAGCTCCGCATGAAGATCCTCAACTCGGTGAACAGCTCGCTGGCCGGCGCCGTCGCCGAGTTGCAGTCCAAGGGCCGGGTCGACAAGGACGTGAACCCGGCGGCCATCGCGGGCGCGCTGGTCGCGATGCTCGCCGCCGTGGCCTCGCACCAGAAGGGCGTCTCCTCCTGGGGCGTGAAGCAGGCCGAGCTGAAGCCCAACCTGGCGCTGCTGGTCCACCTGGGCGTGACCGGGAGGAAGCCGGCGAAGTAGCGCGGGGCCCGCACCCCGGGCGCCCGCATCCGCACCCCAAGTCCTGTCTGGCAGGCGGCGGTCCACCTCGGTGGACCGCCGCCTGTCGCGTTGCGCGCGCCCTCGCGTCTCCCGCGGGGGGTTCGCGTCACGCGGGGAGCGGGCGGTCCTTCACCACGTGCTTCATCACCAGCGTCGAATTCAGCCGCTGCACCCCCGGCAAGGTGGCCAGGCGCTCGTCGTAGAGCCGCTGGTAGGCGGCGAGGTCGGCGGCGACGACCCGCAGCAGGTAGTCCGGCTCCCCGAACAGCCGCTGGGCCTCCACCACTTCCGCCACCTCACCGACGGCCCGCTCGAACCCGTCGACCGTGTCACGGTCCTCCTGCCGCATCGACACGAAGACCAGCGCCTCGAAGCCCAGGCCGACGGCGGCGGGCTCCACCACCGCCCGGTAGCCGCTGATCGCCCCCGACCGCTCCAGCTCACGCAGCCGCCGGTGGCACGGCGAGACACTCAGCCGCACCCGCGCGGCCAGCTCGGTCACGGTCAGCCGCCCGTCCTGCTGGAGCTCAGCAAGAATCTTCCGGTCCACATCGTCCATGAGGCAGATCTTCCCCCGAAACGGGCCTTCACGAGCAAACTTCGGGAACACTTTCGAGTCATACCGGCCTAATCTCCCCACCATGGACACCGGAACGCTGATCTCCTTCCTCACCCTGGACTTCCTGCTGGTGTGCGTGCCGGGCGCGGACTGGGCGTACGCCATCTCCGCCGGGCTGCGCGAGCGGTCGGTGACCTGGGCCGTGGGCGGCCTGGTCACCGGATACGCCCTGCACACCCTGCTGGCGGCGGCCGGGCTCGCGGTCCTGGTGGCCGGGGAACCGGCCCTGCTGACGGCGCTGACGGTGGCGGGCGCGGCCTATCTGGTGTGGCTGGGGTGGGGCGTGCTGCGCAGGCCCGCGGCCCCGGCGGCGGCACAGGAGTCCGCCGGGCCGGCGAGCCGCGCGCGGGTCTTCCTGCGGGGCGCCACGATCAGCGGCCTGAACCCCAAGGGCCTGCTGCTCTACCTCTCCGTCCTGCCGCAGTTCCTCGTCACCGACGGCGCCCGTCTGGCGGTGCCGGCGCAGACCGCGGTCCTGGGCCTGCTGCACATGGCGTGCTGCGCCGCCGTCTATCTGACGGTCGGGCTCGCGGCCCGTGCCGTCCTGGGGACCCGGCCGGCCGCGGCCCGCGCGGTCACCCGCACCTCGGGCGCCGCGATGCTGGGCATCGGCGCGTTCCTGCTGATGCAGCGGCTGATGACGCTGTAGCGGCGGGGCGGGGAAAGGGGGCGGGAGAGAAGGAAAGGGAGGGAGGGGATGGGAAGGAGGGGATGGGAAGGGGAGGGAAAGAGCGGGGCGGGAGGGGAACACCGCGCGGTGCGGCCGGTGTTGTGGTGACATCGGACAGACGCCGATCCCCCCGGAGGAGACCGCGATGGCCCTGACCCGCGAAGAGCGTGAACAGTTCCTGGCCGAGCCGCACATCGCCGCGCTCGCGGTCGACGCGGGAGCCGGCCGCGCCCCGCTGACCGTGCCGATCTGGTACCAGTACGAGCCCGGCGGCGATGTGTGGATCATGACCGGGCTCGACTCCCGCAAGAACGAGCTGATCCAGGCGGCGGGCCGGTTCTCCCTGATGGTCGACCGGGTGGAGCCCACCATCCGGTACGTGTCGGTCGAGGGACCCGTGGTCCGGACCGTCCCCGCCACCCTGGAGCGGCTGCGGGAGATCTCGTCCCGCTATCTGCCGGCCGGGAAGGTCGACGAGTACGTCGACTTCGCCTGGAAGAACCACGGCGAGCAGGTCGTGGTGCACATGCGGCCCGAGCGGTGGGTCTCGACCGACCTGGGCTCGGTGTGATCCGGCCCCGCGCGTGAGCCGGCCGGGGCCGCGCGAGAATCGGGGCATGGGAACGGATCTGCACGAGCTGCTCAGGTCACTGCGGGTGTGGGACCCCGAGGTCACCGCGCTGCCGCCGTTCGACCCGGCCGCCGCGCCCGCCGCTCCGCTGCCGCTGTTCGAACGGTGGTTCGCCGACGCGGTGGCGGCCGGGGAGCGCGAGCCGCACACCGTGTCGCTGGCGACGGCGGACGCGGACGGCCTGCCGGACGTGCGGATCGTGATGCTGCACGGCGCGGACGGGGAGGGCTGGTCCTTCGCCGGTCACGCCGGCAGCCGCAAGGGCCGCCACCTCGCCGCCCGCCCGTACGCCGCGCTCGCCTTCTACTGGCCCGTGCTCGGCCGTCAGGTGCGCCTGCGCGGCCCGGTCGCCGTCGCGCCGCCCGACCAGGCGCAGGCCGATCTGCACGCCCGCTCGGCCGGCGCCCTGGCCGCCGCCCTCACCGGACGGCAGAGCCGGGAGCTGGGCTCGCTGGAGGAGCTGGCGCGGGCGTCCGAGGCGGCGTGGGACCGGGCCGTGCGGGAACCGGCCACGCCGGTCGCGTCCTGGACGCTCTACCGCCTGCGCCCGGAGGAGGTGGAGTTCTTCCAGGGGGAGCCGCGCCGCCGGCACGTACGTCTCGTCTACCGGCGCGCGGACGAGGGGTGGAGCCGGGGGCTGCGGTGGCCCTGACCGGTCACGGCACCGCCGGTTCGGGGTCCGTGGCCAGGCGGGCGTGCAGATGGGCGTCGCGGAAGGCGTCGTGCCGCTCCGGCTGGGGGAGCGCGCCGCGCAGCGTCCCCTCGTAGCGGAAGCCGCAGCGTTCGGCGATCCGGCAGGAGGCGTCGTGGCCGAGGGCGTGGTCCAGCTCCAGGCGGTGCACCCCCAGCACGCCGAACGCCCAGCGGGCGGCGAGCAGGAGCGACCGGGTGGCCACGCCCCGGCCGCGGGCCTCGGGGAGCACCCAGTAGCCGACGCGGGCGCGCCGGAGGGCCCGGTCGATCTGGTCGACGCCGATGTGGCCGAGCGTCGTGCCGCTGTCCGCCTCCGTGACCCGGAAGGAGACGGAGCGGCCGGCCGCCGCGTCCAGCGCCCGCGCGCGCAGCGCCTCGTGTGCGCCGTGGACGTCCGCGACCGGCCGGAGCGGGGTGTTCCAGCGGCGGAAGTCGGGGTCCCGCACGCCGCGCAGCCACGCCTCGGCCTGGGCGCCGGACTCGGGGTTCCAGGCGCGCAAGCGCAGTCCGTGGCCGTTAAGTTCGGGGCCCGGGCGGGACGACCGGAAGCGTTCACGTGTGAGGGCCATCGGCTCATTTCCGTACGGGGTGGGCCTGACGTCACCCTGCGAGTCCCCTCGGCGTCGCCCCTGAACCGCCCCTGAGTCGCCGCTGAGTCGTCTCTGAGTCGTCTCTGGATCGCCCCTGGGTCGGCCCGGGACCGCCGCTGAATCCCTTTCGGAGCCCACGGATTGCGGGCCGGGCGGACGGAACGTTGTCCACAGGCTGTGGACGAAGCGGGCTGCCGCATTCCCCGGCCGGCGGCGGCGCGGTGCTTGCCCGCCCCGAGCACGGCATCGCGCGCCGCCATCCGGCTTCGGCGCGCTCTCCCCGCTCCCCGCAAGGGCCCTGGGGAGGACCGGCGCCGCGTCGCGATCCACACTCGCCGAGGGTTTCCGTCACCACACCCTCGTCGTCCCCTCGCCGCGAATCGCTGCACACCAGCGTGAGGAAACGGGCACCAACCGTCAACCGCCGCATGTCGGTTCATCCCCGGCATCCGGTGCGCGGGGACGCGCACGGGGGCACGCGCCGGGCGCACCGCCGGGACTCGCACGGGTGGGCGGGAGGCACGGCCTCCGTGCCGTCACACCGCCTCGAAGGCCAGTCCGTCCAGTGGCGAGGCGCCACCGCCGGCCGTCCTGCCGTACGCCGTGCCGCCCGCACGGCCCGGCGCGGGCTCGGGATCCTGGCCGCGGCGGTCGAGTTCGCACCAGATGCGTTTGCCGCCCCCCTCGCGGCTCCAGCCCCAGCGGTCGGCGAGGCCGACGACCAGGGCCAGGCCCCGCCCGCCCGTCGCGTCGTCGTCCGCACACCGCGGCAGGGGCGCCCGGTCGCTGGAGTCCGCCACCTCCAGGCGCACCGTCGCCTCGTCCGTGGGCGCCCCCGGCAGGCACAGCCGCAGCACGGCGGGGCGGCCGGTGTGCACCACGGCGTTGGTGACAAGTTCGGAGACGAGCAGGACCAGCGTCTCGGCGAGTGGCCCGTCGTCCCGTATCCCCGAAACGGCGAGCCGCGAGCGGGCCCACTTCCTGGCCCGCCCCACTTCCGCGGGGTCGGGCCGGATCTCCAGCTGCACTTGAAGCACCTGCACCGCTCACACCATCCGAACCGGCGGACACTTAGGCTCGCGCCGCACGAGGGCCACGATCGTGGCCATCTTCTGCATGGCCAGAACAACGGCCGGGACGACAGGGGTCACGGAACGTGAACCCCTTGTGGGACAGCATGGTTGACGTACAGTCACCTCAACAAGCGCTTCGGGCATATTCCAGCGCGAAGGAGTACCCGTAGGGCATACTGTGCGACGCTCGTCGCGAGCAGTCGAACAGACGGCGGCGTGAGGCCGTCCAGCCCTGCGAACAACGGCACGCGCCGCCCTATCCGGTGCCGCCCCGGGGGCGGCACCGGCACGGTTCGCGCTCGGGGCCACTCGCATCTCACCCAAGGTACCGGAGCCCGGCGCCGACTGCGGGCCGTAACCGGTCTCGCACGAGAGTCCAGTCGATGATGACGCTCCGTAATCGCTGTCGGGCGCGACCGGCTCCCTCCCCACGAGGTCCGCGGGGCCCGCGCCGGACTACTCGGACACGGTGAAGTAGCGGGCGAAGGCCGGGACCACGTCCGCCTCCCCCACCTTCCCGTCCCCGTCCGCGTCGAGGGCGGCGGCGACCGGACGGGCCGTCTCGGGCGGCACGCCCAGTGCCGTCAGCACGCGCGCGGCGTCCTCGACGGTGACCGCGCCGTCGCCGTCGGCGTCGGCGACGTCCAGCGCCGCGCGCAGGAAGGGGCGGGCGATCCCGGCGAACCGCTCGGGGTTGTCGCGCAGGCGCTTGACCGCGCCGCTCACGAACTCCTCGCGGGTGACGCGCTGGTCGCCGTCCCGGTCCGCCATGCCCGCCATGCCCTGCCAGAACGCCTCGGCGCCGCCGTACAGCGCCTGCCCCTTGTCGGACCGGGCCGCCATGCCGAACTCCGCGAGCAGCGCCTTGGCCGCTCCGTTGAAGTCCGCACGGTCGATGTACCCGTTGCCGTCCTGGTCGAAGGTGGCGAACCGGGCGGCGATCCTGCGCTCATACTCGCTGCTGACCATCTCTTTCAGGCCGCCTTACGTCGGAGGGGTGGGTCTCGTCGGAGCGTACGACGACGGGGACCACCCCGGCGCCGGAAGGCGAGGGTTGTACCGGAACCGGGGGAATTCCGGTACACGGGTGCGGCACGGCACGGAGATCTAGTGCCGCGGCACTAGGCGGCCGGGGTGCGCGGTTCGTCGCCGGTCGCCGAGGCGAGGTCGGGGTGGACGTCGAACAGCCGGCGCACGCCCAGCGCGCCGAGGACGCGGTTGACATGGGACCCGTCGGCCGCGCCCCGGGCCGGCAGGATCAGGCGCAGCCGGCCCTGGCAGGAGCGGATGAGGCGCCGGGCGGCGACGAGCACGCCGACTCCGCTGGAGTCGCAGAACAGGACCTCGGAGAGGTCGAGGACGAGACTGTGGCGGCCTTCGGCCACCGCGTCGTGCACCCGCTGGCGCAGCACCGGCGACGTCACCAGGTCCAGTTCGCCCGACACCTGGAGCACGGCCCATCCGCCCTGCTCGACCGCGTTCACATTGAACGTCACCACCATGCCTTTCGCTCGCCGGAACGTCCGGATCGCGCCCGGGCAGCGTCCGGGCCGGGTCCGACCGGGCCTGGATTCGGTCGAAACGGAAGCACTACCTACGCTTCTTGGGCGCGCGCCTGCCCACCGGCCGTTCCCGCAAACACATCGCCGGAAACGAACGCCGATCAACAAAGTCTTGTTTCAGTCTCTTTCGATCTTATTCGATCAATTCTGGTCGTAGGGAGGGGATGGGTGACGGACGGATGCGGGCCGGGTCTGGGGAGGTCTGAGGAGGTCTGGGGGACGCGCGGGGAGCACAAGGAGCCCTCGGGAGGCGCGCATTATCACCTTCCGGGCGCCTGGGGGCGCGCATTGCCGCAAAGGGGCGCACGTCGTCGGAGGTCCGGATTACATTCGAGGAGTCGGTGGCCGCGGGCCGAACGCCGCGGAGCGCGCGGTCCGGCCGCCGGACACGGGCAGGGGCTGAGGGGGCCGCATGACGACGGACACGGACACGCCGCTTCGCTGGGACCGCGAGATACAGCGGCGGCTCGCGCGCGGGGAGGCCGCCGCCCTCGGCGAGCTCTACGACCGGTTCGCCACGCTCGTGCGCGGCCTGGCCCACCGCGTCCTCGGCGACGAGGCCGCGGCGGACGGCATCACGCGCGACGTCTTCGCCCATGTCTGGGAGCACCCGGACGCCTACGACCCCGGGCAGGGCCCCCTGCGGTCCTGGGTCGCCGAGCTGACCCACCGCCTGGCCGTGCGGCGGCTGCGCGCCACAGAGACCGCGGCGCCGGCGCGCGGCCGCCCGGGAAGCGCGGAGGAGCTGGAGCGCAGGGTGCGCCGCGCCTCGGTCGCCGCCCGCGCCGACTACATCGTCCAGGCGATGCCCGTCCCGCTGCGCGCCGCGCTGGAGCTGGCCTACTTCCAGCGCCGCGACTACCGCCGGACGGCCGCCGACCTCGGCGTCACCGAGGACGAGGCCCGCCGCCGCCTGCGCCTGGGCCTCCAGCTGCTCGCCACCGCCCGGGAGGCCGGCGCCCCCGGGACACCGCCCGGGTACGGGGGCGCGGCATGAGCGGGGCGGAACGCTTCGAGGCGTACGAGGACGACGCGCCGCAGCGCCCCGGCGGCCGTGCCGGCGGGTGGCCGGCCGGGGAGGGCGGCACCCGCCCCCTGGTCCGCCTGCCGGGGCGGGGCGGCGGCGAGCCGGCCGGCCCGCCGCCGGAACCGCGGGAACCGCCGGTCCCGACCGCGCCCGCCGCGCTGGAGCACCGGGTGCTGCGGTCGCTGCTCGGGGCCTGGGCGCTGGCCGCGTGCCCGGCGCGGGAGGCGGTCGCGGTCGAGGCGCACCTGCGCGGCTGCGGCGCCTGCGCCGACGAGGCCGGTCGGCTGCGCGACGCGGTGGGGCTGCTCCAGCGCCCGGAGAGCCTCGACCTGGACCCGGCGCTGCGCGCCCGGGTCCTGGGCGGTTGCCTGGAGCGGCGCCCGCCGCGCGTCCCGGTGCCCGCGTGGGCGCAGCCGTACGACGCCGAGACCGCTCGGCTGGACGCCCTGCTCCAGGACTTCGGGGACGCCGAGTGGCACGCTCCCGTCCGGCTGCGCTGGTTCGAGTCCGGCGGCACGGCGACCCGCCGGACGACCGTCGCCGGAGTCATCGCCCATCTGCTGACGGTCGACGGGCTGGTCGCGACCGCCCTCGGCCTGCCCGATCCGCTGGGCGAGATCCGGGCGCCGGCCGCGGCCCCGGCGGCCCGGACGGAGGCGTACTGGCGGACCACGCGCTTCCCGCCCACCCGCTCGGTGCGGGAGCCGTGGCGGGAGCAGGCCCACGGCATCGTCCGGACGGTGTCGTTCACCGGCGGGGGCGCCGACCAGGGCGGGGACCGGACACCGGTCTCATACGGCGACTTCGCGCTGCCCCTGCGCGACGCGATGCTGGACCGGGCCTTCGCGTGCTGGATGCACGCCGAGGACATCGCCGACGCGGTGAACTACCCCTACGACCCGCCCGCCCCGCGTCATCTGAACCGCGTGATCGACCTGGCGGCGCGGCTGCTGCCGGCGGCAGTGGCCGCGCGCCGCCGGGGCGGGCGCGGGCCGGCCGCGCCCGGTCCGCGCCGGCATCTGGTCGCCGCGGGTGAACCAGGCCGCACCCTGCGGCTGGAGATCGAGGGGCCCGGCGGCGGTGAGTGGCTGGTCCCGCTGGACTCCCCCGCCGCGGTGGGCTCCGCCGGCCACGAGGTGGCCCATCTGGCCCTGGAGGGCGTGGAGTTCTGCCGCCTGGCGGCGGGGCGCCTTCCGCCGGCGGACGCCGCCGCCGGCCAGTCCGGGGACCCCCAGGCGATCCGGGACGTCCTGCTCGCGGCGGCGTCCCTGAGCCGGATGTGACCGGAGGGGCCGGAGGTCGCCGGAGGCCGTGGGGCGGAGGCCCTAGGCGAAGACGACCGTGCGCCGGCCGTTGAGCAGGATCCGCCGCTCGGCGTGCCACTTCACGGCCCGCGCCAGCGCCTGGCACTCCACGTCCCGGCCGATGGCGACCAGGCCCTCGGGGGTGACGTCGTGGCCGACCCGCTCGACCTCCTGCTCGATGATCGGCCCCTCGTCGAGGTCGGCCGTCACATAGTGCGCGGTGGCGCCGATCAGCTTCACCCCGCGCGCGTGCGCCTGGTGGTAGGGCTTGGCGCCCTTGAAGCTCGGCAGGAAGGAGTGGTGGATGTTGATGATCCGCCCGGCCAGCTGCTTGCACAGGTCGTCGGAGAGGACCTGCATGTAGCGGGCGAGGACGACCAGCTCGACGCTCTCCTCGCGCACGATCTCCAGCAGCCGCGCCTCGGCCTGGGCCTTGGTGTCCTTCGTCACGGGAATGTGGTGGAAGGGGACGTCATACGACGCCACCAGTTCGGCGAAGTCGGTGTGGTTGGACACCACACCGGCGATCTCCACCGGCAGCGCGCCGATGCGGGCCCGGAAGAGCAGGTCGTTCAGGCAGTGGCCGAACTTGCTGACCATCAGCAGGACGCGCATCTTCTCGTCGGCCCGGTGGATCTGCCAGTCCATCTGGAAGGAGTCGCCGATCGCCGCGAAGCTGGCGCGCAGCTTGTCCACGGTCACCGGCGCCTCGGCCGAGAAGTGGACGCGCATGAAGAACAGTCCCGTGTCGTGGTCGCCGAACTGCTGGCTGTCCTCGATGTTGCAGCCCGTCATGAACAGGTAGCTCGACACGGCGTGCACGATGCCCTGCTTGTCCGGGCAGGAGAGGGTGAGGATGTACTGATCGGCCGGGGCGGTGGCTCGGGTGGACTGCTCGTTCATGCAGCACAGGGTCCCATATCCGGGGCCCCGGCCGGGGGCCGTCCCGCCAACCGGACCCGCTACGCGGTCCGGGTCAGGAGCCGCAGCGCCTCCAGGCTGCGCGGCGCCGCGTCCGGGTCGTCGCCGTCGCCGGTGGCCAGCCGCACATGCGCGTCGCGGGCCGCGCGCACCGCGTCCGGCCAGGCCGGGTGGGCGAGGTAGGTCTGGACCGGGGCGTCCGGCCCGACCTCGTGCATGATCCGCAGCACGCGCAGGACCGCGGTGTCGACGAGCGCCGCCTCCTGCGAGTCGCGGAAGATCGTGCCGATGTACTTGTCGGCGGACCAGTGGTCGAGCCAGGTGTCCTCCACCAGCCGGTACACCGCGTCGGTGACGTCACCGTAGCCGTCCGCCCCGGCCAGCCAGACGTCCCGCTGGAAGGCGGGGTCGGAGAGCATGTGCAGCGCGGAGCGCACATGGCTGCGCCAGCGCCACCACGGCATGTCGTTCAGTGGCATGCCGCCCATGGTGGAGGAGCGGCGGCCGCGACGGGAAGAGTTCTCCGAACCTTGCACGGTCATCGATCGTACGTTCCCCTCCATGCGCGCCCCACCGGCCCCCGCAATTCACCTCCGTGTCACCACGCATTGACCGGAGGTCACTTCCAGGTTAGCCGTGTGGCGGAATCGTGTGCGTCCATGACCGGCAGGCGACGCAAGCGCAGCATCACCCTTCCCCGCCTCCTCACCCGGCCCGCCAGAAGCGGCGTCCTGACCGCGGGCGCCCTGGTGGCCGGTGTCTCGCTCGCCGCCGGCTGCGGGATCGTCCCCGGTGCCACGGGGGGCTCCGGGGACGATCCCATCACCGTCATGACCTGGGCGCCGCAGGACACGAACGCCACCAACAAGCCCGGCATGCCGGCCTTCGCCCGCGCCTACGCCCGCTGGATCAACGCCCAGGGCGGCATCAACGGGCACCCGCTCAACGTCCTGACCTGCAACGAGCACAACGACAGCGTCGCCGCCGCCAAGTGCGCCCGGCGCGCGGTCAAGGAGGGCGCGGTCGCGGTCCTCGGCTCCTACAGCCAGCACGGCGACTCCTTCTTCCCGGTGCTCGAAGGCGCCGGCATCCCCTACATCGGCGGCTACGGCATCACGAACGCCGAGTTCACCAGCCCGCTGTCCTACCCGGTCAACGGCGGCCAGCCCGCCCTGCTGGCCGGGCTCGGCAGCGCGCTCGCCCCGCGCTGCGGCACCGTCACCCTGGTGCGCCCCGACACCATCGCCGGGGACCAGCTGCCCGCACTGCTCGACTCCGGCCTGACGGCCGGCGGGCACGAGGCGGCCGACGACCAGCGGGCGCCGGAGGACGCCACCGAGTACGGCGCCCAGGCGCAGCGCGCGCTGGAGCGGGCGACGGCCGACCCGCCGGAGCGGGGCTGTGTGGTGCCCGTCCTCGGGGACCGCACCGGCACCTTCATGGACTCCTTCCGCCGCGTCCGCGAGGAGTACCCCGAGGTCCGCACCGGCACGGTGCTCGGCAGCGTCGACCAGACGACGGTCAACGCGACCGGCGGGGCGGCCGGCCCGTACGAGGGGTCGTACGTCACCGGGTGGTACCCGGTCGCGAGCGACCCGCGCTGGGACGGGATGCGGCAGGTGATCCGGCAGGAGGCGTTCGGCGACAACCGCGTCGACCCCGAGGACGCCGGGGTGCAGACCACCTGGATCGCGTACACCGTGTTCAAGGGGGTCGTCGAGGCGCTCGGCGACCGCGAGGTGACGGCCCACACCGTGACGCACGCCCTCGACGACGGGCTGAAGGTCGGCACGGGCGGACTCACGCCGGAGCTCCAGTGGCGGTTCCAGGACAAGCTGGCCTCGGTCGGCTTCCCGCGCCTGGTCAACACCGACGTCACCGTCCAGATCGTCCGGGACGGGCGCCTGGTGTCGGCCAGGAAGGGCTTCGTCGACACGACGAAGACGCTGCGGGACGCCGACGTGGCCTGAGCCGGGGCGTCCCGAGGAGAGGGGACCGCCCCCGCGGCGCCCGGCCCGGTCAGAGCCGGACGCCCGGCCCGGTCAGAGCTGGGACCCCTGGCGCGAGGTCAGCTGGTACTGCCGCGCGATCGCGTTCCACAAGCGGGCGGCTTCCTTCTTGTGGGTGTTGGCGGTGTGGCTCGCCTGGTTGCCGGCCTGGGTGTGGCCGGTGACGCGGGCCTGGCCCTTCTTGCAGCCGTCCTTGCCGGCGACCTGGTCGGCCCAGGCGGCGTAGTGGTTGTCGGCCGAGGCCGACGCCTGCCACGCCTTGGTCAGCTCGGCGGTCAGCGCGGCGTGGTCGGGCAGCCGGTCAACGGCCAGCCGCTGGAGCCGGGTGACCAGGCCGGTGCGCTGCCCGGCCGCCTCGCGCAGGCTCCGGGCGGCCTGGGGGAGGTTGTCACAGGACCGCACGTCGGCCACCGCCTCGATGACGGCGGCCCGGCTGCTGCCGCTGTCGGCGAGCAGCTTGTCCAGCTCCACGGCCTGCTGCCGCACCGGGTCGACGGTCGGCGACGCGGACGCCTCGGGGGTCGCCGGGGCGGTCGCGGAGACGGTCTGCCCGCCGGTGTCCTTCTCCTCCTCGCCGCCCCCGCCCGCCAGCAGCGCCCCGGCGCCGACGCCCACGACGGCGAGGCCGACGCCGACGGCCGCCAGCAGCGGCACCCGCGAACCGGACCGGCCGCCGCGCCCGCCCCGGTCGCCGTCGTAGCCGCCCGGGCCCTGCGGGGCGTAGCCGCCCGGGCCCTGCACGGCGCCCGGAGCCGCGCCGTACGCGGGCTGCGGCCCGTCGACGAGCGGCAACTGCTGGGTGGACGCGGCCGGGCCGTCGCCGCCCGGCGTGTCCCGGAAGAGGTTGTCGAACTCGGCGGGCGGCTGCCGGCCCGCGTCCCCGCCGGGCCCGGCGCCGTAGGGCGCGCCGGCGGGCTGCCCGGGAACGGGCGCGATGTACTGCGTGGCCTCGGCGTCCGGTCCGGCGGCGGGCGGCGCGGCACCGGCCGGGGCGCCCGGCCGGGGGCCGTGCGGCACCCGGCCCAGGAACCGGGTCTCCTCCGACGGCGTACCGGCCGGTCTCTCGGGAGGCAGCGCCCCCGCGGAGACGGGCGGTATGTACTGGGTCGCCCCGTCGTCCGCGGACGGCGCGACGGGCGGCAGGTACCGCGTGGCGGCATCGGCGCCCGGGCCCGCCTGGCCGCCCGGGACCGGCGGCAGGTACTGCGTGGCGGCATCGTGCGCGGGGGCCGGGGCGCCGCTCCCCCCGTACGCCGCGGCGGCCTGCCCGTAGGACTGCCCGGCCGGGCCGGGGGCCTGCCCGGGCGGCGGACCGTACGGCTGCCCCGGCGGACCGTACGGCTGCCCCGGCGGGGGACCGTAGGGCTGTCCGGGCGCGGCGTGGGACGGCCCGGGGTATCCGTACGCCGGGCCGGCCGGGCTCTGGGGCTGGCCGGGGGCGCCGTAGGCCGGGCCGCCGGGTCCGTATCCGTACGCCGGGCCGTTCGCGGGGTGGGGCGCCTGGGTGCCGTACGCCGGGGGCTGCGCGCCCTCCGGGGGCAGCGGGCCCGGGCCCGGCTGCCCCCAGGGCTGGGCGGGCGCCGCGCTCTGCGGGTGGACCGGGCCGCCGGGAGCCGGAGCCTGCCGGTCCGGGGCCCACGCGCGGTCCCGGGCCGGCTGGCCGGCTGGGCCGGTCTGCCCCGGCAGCAGGGGGCCGCCGCCGTCGGAGGGCAGCACGACGCCCTCGCGCGCGGGGCCCGCCGAGGGCTGCTCGCCCTGTCCACTCTGCGTCACCGGGGCTCCTACGAATGGGGGACCTTCGACATCGTCGGCTCACGCTACCGGGTCCCCGGAGCCCGGTGCCAAGCAGCACCGGGCGTGATCTTGCCCCCTCCGGCCCGGGTAACGGAACCGGGCCGGAGAACGCTGTTGATGCCGCCTCCCTCACCGCACGCGCACGTTTTCCACGGGTTCACTCGCCGACGCCCCGAATGTTCACCGCCCGGCCGCCGGTGCGCTCACGCGGCCACCTGGAGATCGAGCCGGGCGCCGAACTCCCTCACCACCGGCTCCTCCCGGTACGGCTCCAGGCGCTTCTGGAAGTCCTCCAGGTACTCGGCGCCCCGGTTGGAGCGCAGCGTCTCCAGCAGCTCCACCGCCTTCAGGCCGGTGTGGCAGGCCAGTTCGACCTCCCGCTGCTGCACCTGCGCGGTGGCCAGCAGCACATAGCCGATCGCCCGCCTGCGCGCCCGCGACTCGGGATGGCCGGCCAGGGCCTCCCGCGCGCTGCGCGCCGCCGCGTCCGCCTGCCCGAGGTCCCGGTGGCAGTGCGCCAGCTCGTCGGCGAGATACGCCTCGTCGAAGTGGGCGATCCAGGCCGGGTCGTCACCGTCGGCCGCGTCGGCCGCCTCCAGCGCGCTGACCGCGCGCCCGGCCGCCGCCTGGGCCGCCCGCGCGTCGCCCATCAGCGCGTGCCCGCGCGCCTCGGCCGCGTGGAACATCGACTCCGCGCGCGGCGTCACGCGCCCGCGCGCGCCTTCCTGCGCCGCGCGCGCCAACTGCGCGATCTCGCGCGGGTTCCCGAGCTGGGCGGCCAGGTGGCTCATGGACGCGGCGAGCACATACCCGCCGTACCCGCGGTCGCCCGCCGCCTGGGCCAGGCGCAGCGCCTGGATGTAGTACCGCTGGGCGAGGCCGGGCTGCCCGGTGTCCACCGCCATGTACCCGGCGAGTTCGGTCAACCGGGCCACCGCGGCGAACAGTTCGCGCCCCACCGTCTCCCGGTAGGAGCCCGCCAGCAGCCCGGAGACGACGCTGTTGAGGTAGTGCACGACGACCGGGCGCACATGCCCGCTGCCGTACTGGTGGTCCAGCTCCACCAGGGCGTGGGTCATCGCCCGCACGGCCGCCACGTCGGACGGGCCGACCCGCGGCCCGGCCGCCCGCGCCACCTGGGAGTCGGGCGCGGAGATCAGCCAGTCGCGGCTCGGCTCGACGAGCGCGGAGGCGGCGACGGACGACCCGGACAGGAAGTCCCGGCGGCCGACGTCGCTGCGCCACAGCTCGCAGACCTGCTCGATGGCTCCGACCACCGTCGGCGAGAACTGGAGGCCGACGCCCGAGGCGAGGTTCTTGCCGTTGGCCATGCCGATCTCGTCGATCGTGACCGTGCGGCCCAGTTTGCGGCCGAGCGCCTCGGCGATGATCGCGGGCGCCCGGCCCCGCGGCTGCTGTCCGCGCAGCCAGCGGGCGACGGACGTCTTGTCGTAGCGCAGGTCGAGGCCGTGTTCGGCGCCGACCATGTTGACCCGGCGGGCGAGCCCCGCGTTGGAGCAACCCGCTTCCTGGATGAGCGCCTGCAACCGTTCGTTCGGCTGTCGCGCGACGAGAGGCCTTGCGGCCATGGCGTACCCCCTGAGGCTGCGGTGCCTGCCCGCGCACCGAGTTGTCGTGTCTTCCGCGGCCGAGCCCCCTCGCGTCCCGGCGAAAGGATCCAGCCGTGAAGATCAATGCCCCGCCCACGTGGCGAAAATGCGAAGCTTGCGAGGATTGCCGGAGTAACGGCTGATGCCGCCCCAAACGTGGCTACCCCACCGCGGCCACGGATCCTCTCGCGCGCCCCCGGACGTGCAACCATGCGCCCCGGACGGCGAATCGGTGCTCCTCCCCCGCGCAGGGGAGAAAGGCACAGGCCCGCGAGGTGGCGCGCGCGGACGCGGCGGCCGGAGAGGACCGGCGCCCGTAACCCGGGGTGGACGCGGGAGTTGAGTCCCACGTGGAAGAGACGATCCCGGGAACCCAAGCCGCTCAGATTCCGCAGCAGCGCGGTGTGTCGCTGCTGGAGGCCGCCGTCCGCTACGCCGAGGAACGCCACTGGGAGGTGTTCCCCGGCACCTGGCTGGAAGCCCTCGACGGGACGCAGCGCTGCTCCTGCGGTGACCCGGCGTGCGCCGCCCCCGGCGCGCACCCGGCGCGCACGGACTGGGCGGCCCAGGCGACGGGCAGCGCGACCGTGGCCCGTCGCCTGTGGCAGAAGCAGCCCACGGCGTCGATCCTGCTGCCCACGGGGCGTACGTTCGACGCGCTCGACGTGCCCGAGACCGCCGGCTTCCTCGCGCTCGCCCGCATGGAGCGGATGGACCTGACGCTCGGCCCGGTGACGCTGACCCCGGACCGGCGGATGCAGTTCTTCGTGCTGCCGGGCGCGGCGGTGAAGGTTCCGGATCTGGTGCGCAAGCTGGGCTGGTCGCCCCTCTCCCTGGACCTGAGCGCGCTCGGCGAGGGCGCCTGGGTGGCCGCCCCGCCGACGCGGTGGGGGACCCGGGGGGCCGTGCAGTGGGCCTGCCGCCCGACACCGGCCAACCGGTGGCTGCCGGACGTGGAGGAGCTGATCTCGCCGCTCGCCTACGCGTGCGGCAGGGACCGGTAGCGGGCACCCCGTCGCCCCCTACCGCCCGGCCGCCCGGCGCGGGCGACGCACGGCCGGGGCGCACACCGGCACGGACCGGCGCTCCCCAGGGGCGCGTGGTCCCTCCCCGTAGGGTTCTCCCCAACGGAGGGAGAACGCGGTGAGCGGTAGCGCCGTACGTGTACAGGGGCTCTGGAAGCGGTTCGGACAGCAGATCGCGGTGGCCGGGATCGATCTGGAGCTGCCCGCGGGCAAGTTCATCGGACTGGTCGGACCGAATGGGGCGGGGAAGACCACCACGCTGTCGATGGTGACCGGACTGCTGCGCCCCGACCAGGGTGCCGTCGAGGTCGTCGGCCACGACGTGTGGCGGGACCCGGGGGAGGTGAAGGCACGGATCGGGGTGCTGCCGGAGGGGCTGCGGCTGTTCGAGCGGCTGTCCGGCCGGGAACTCCTCGCCTACACGGGCCGGTTGCGCGGGCTGCCCGGCGCGGAGGTCGACAAGCGGGCCACCCAGCTGCTCGACGTCCTGGACCTGGCCGGGTCCCAGCACAAGCTGGTCGTCGACTACTCGACCGGCATGCGCAAGAAGATCGGGCTCGCGGCGGCGCTGCTGCACAATCCCGAAGTCCTCTTCCTGGACGAGCCGTTCGAAGGCGTCGACCCGGTCTCCGCGCAGACCATCCGGGGCGTCCTGGAGCGCTATACCGCCTCCGGCGCCACCGTGGTCTTCTCCTCCCACGTCATGGAGCTGGTGGAGTCGCTGTGCGACTGGGTGGCCGTGATGGCCGCCGGGCGCATCCGCGCCACCGGCCCGCTCGCCGAGGTGCGCGGTGACGCGGCCTCCCTGCAACAGGCGTTCCTGGAACTCGTCGGGGCGCGGGGCCGCGACGCCGGCTCCGACCTCGACTGGCTGGGCGGCGGGACCCGATGAGCGCCGCGGAGACCTCGCTGACGCCCGTCGTCGTCCGGCTGAAGCTGTCGCTGCTGCGCAACGGGCTGCGCCAGTCCAGCGGGCGGCGGGCGGCCTACCTCGCCTCCGTCGTCGTCACGCTGCTGTTCGCCGCCCTCCAGCTGATCGGGCTGATCGCGCTGCGCGGGCACGCGCACGTCGAGTCGCTGATCGTGCTGCTGGTGGCGGTCCTCGCCCTGGGCTGGGCGGTGATGCCGCTGTTCTTCCCCAGCGGTGACGAGACCCTCGACCCGACCCGGCTGGTGATGCTGCCGCTGCGGCCCCGCCCCCTGGTGCGGGCGCTGCTCACCGCCTCCCTGGTCGGTATCGGGCCGCTGTTCACGCTCTGTATGTTCGCCGGTTCGGTGATCGCGATCGCGCGCGGCGGGGCGGCCTTCGCCGTCGGTGCCGTCGGCGCCGTCCTGGCCCTGCTGGTCTGCGTGGCCCTCGCGCGGGCCGTCGCCGCCGCCAACGTACGGCTGCTGACCAGCCGCAAGGGGCGGGACCTGGCGGTGCTGAGCGGTCTGGTCGTCGCGGTCGGGGCGCAGGTGGTCAACTTCGGCGCGCAGCGGATCGGCGCCTCCGGCCTGGGGGAGCTGGATCCGCTGGGCGGGGTCCTGCGGTGGGTGCCGCCCGCGTCGGCGATCGGCGCGGCCGACTCGGTGAGCGACGGGGCCTACGGCGCGGCCGCCGCCCAGCTGGCGCTGAGCGCCGCGGCCCTGGCGGCGCTGCTGTGGGTGTGGGCGCGGCATCTGACCCGGCTGATGACCTCGCCCGACGGGTCCACCCTCCAGACCGGGGAGCGGCCCGCCCGCGAGCGCGGTTCCTCGGGGCTCGCCCGGCTGCTGCCCACCGGCCGCACCGGCACGGTCATGGAGCGCAGCCTGCGGTATGTGTGGCGCGACCCGAAGACCAAGGCGGCGTGGGTGACCTCGCTGGCCATCGGAGTGATCGTGCCGGTCTTCAACGCCTGGCAGGGCACCGGCTCGGTCTACTTCGCCTGCTTCGCCGCCGGGATGCTCGGCGTCCAGATGTACAACCAGTTCGGGCAGGACACCTCCGCGTTCTGGATGGTCGCGATGACGATCTCCTCGCCCCGCGACGCCTACGTCGAGCTGCGCGCCCGCGCCTTCGCCCTGCTCCTGGTCACCCTGCCGTACGCCACCGTCGTGACCGTGGTGACGACGGCGATGCTCGGCGACTGGCGGGCCCTGCCCGAGGCGCTCGGCCTGTCCTTCGCGCTGCTCGGCGCGATGCTGGCGACCGGCGCGTGGTCCTCCGCCCGCTTCCCGTACTCCATCCCGCAGGAGGGGTACAAGAACGTCGCCCCCGGGCAGACCGGGCTCGCCTGGATCTCGATCTTCGGCGGGATGGTCGCCGCCGCCCTGCTGTGCGCGCCCGTCATCGCGCTGACGATCTGGCTGAACGTCAGCGCGGGCGCCGAGTCGTGGGGCTGGCTGCTGCTGCCGGTGGGCGCGGTGTACGGGGCCGTGCTCACGGCGGCGGGCCTCCGGCTGGCCGCGCCGCGGACGGCCGGGCGGCTGCCGGAGATCCTCGCGGCGGTCAGCAAGGGATGAGGGAGCGCCGGGCTCCCGGCGGGCGCCGGTGTCAGCCGTCGTGGAGGCCGTCCAGGAACGGTTCGATCGCCGCGCGCCAGCCCTCCGGCTGGTCGTAGTGGACGAGGTGGCCGGCGTCGGCCACCTCGGCGTACCGCCCGCGCGGCAGGACCCGCACCATCTCCTGCGCCTCGGCGCGGCCCAGCCGGCCGTCGAGGCCGCGGACGACCAGGGTCGGGCACCGCACCTGGGCGAGCTCCTCCCAGTGGGCGTCGTAGACCCAGGTCTCACGGGAGCGGAGCATCTGCTCCGGGTCGAACACGGGCCGCCAGCCGTCCGGGGACTCGGCCATCACCTCGGCGTAGAACTCGCCGCGGGCCGGATTGGGCCGCTCCGCCCAGGGGTCGTCCTCGCCGAACCACTTGCGTACGTCGGCGAGCGTGGCGAAGGGGACCGGCCAGGCGCGGAACCACTCGGCCCACTCGCGCTGCGAGGCGGCGCCGAGCGCGGAGGCCCGCATGTCGCAGATGATCAGGCCGCGCACGAGGTCGGGGCGTTTGGCGGCGAGCTGCCAGGCGGTCAGCGCGCCCATGGCGTGGCCGATGACGACGGCCGGGGCGAGGCCGAGCTGTTCCAGGGCGGCCTCGGCGTCCTCGACATAGGCGTCCCGGGTGTACGCCCCCTCCGGGGGCTTGTCGCTGCGGCCGTGGCCGCGCTGGTCGAGGGCGATGGCGCGGTGGCGCCCGGACAGCCAGCGGGCCGTGGCCGCCCAGTGCGAGGCGCGGCCCATCAGGCCGTGGAGTAACAGCACCCCCGGTAAACCGTCCTCCCCCTGGCCTCCCGTGCCGCCCCCGGCCGGGTCGGTCTTGGGCGGGTCTGCGAACTCCCAGGCCGCGAGGCGTACACCGCCCGCCCCGGTCACGTCGATGCGCCGCGCCATAGTCCTGGCACCCCCAAGCTCCGCTCGGTCCGCCCGCTGCCGCCGGGCCGGACGGTCCTGTGCACCGTGTCTGCCTGCCGTGCCGCCGCCGTGCCGCCTATGCCTGCCAGGCCCGCCACGGGCCGCCACCGCGCGGCCCGTGGCCGGTGGCCGCGGCGGGCGCAGCTTATCGAATTGATATTCGAAAAACCTGTCCCGGTGGACAACACCCCTCATTCGAGTGACATCCCTCGGGGATTGACCGGCGCCACCGGGGGGAGATCTTCATCGGGAGGCGGACCGCTCGGGGAAAACGGTCCGCGGGGAATGACCCTGAGAGCTCGGGGCTCCGGGTCAGCACAGGGGAGGACAGGCCCCGGCGCCACACGGCGCCGGGGCCTCCACCGTTTCGACGGCCCACCCTTCCCCCCTCCCCGGCCGGCCGGCGAGCGCGCCGCCGGGCCGGAACGCGAAGCCCTCACGTCGTATGCCTCACGCGACAGCCTCGCACGCGCGGCGCCCCGGCGCCGCCCTCCAGGGCATGCGATCCCGGATTCGACGAGATCCGAACGGTGCCGCAACTCCCCCTGACGTCACGGCGGTCGACAACCGCGAGCGATGGCTCAGGGCTTGGCGACGAACACGTGGGAGGCGACGTCCGCCTCCAGCTCGGCGGCCTCGCCGCCGCTGCCCACCAGGACGCCGCCGGCCGACTCCGTCACGCTCACCACCGAGCCGGGCTGCACGCCCGCCCGGCGCAGCGTGTACATCAGCTGGGCGTCCGTCTGGATCGGCTCGCCGATGCGGCGCACGACCACCGTCTTGCCCTCCAGGCCCGGGTCGAGGTCGGCGAGCGACACCATGCCCTCGTCCAGGAACGGGTCGGCGCCGTCCTTCTCGCCCAGCTCCTCCAGGCCCGGGATCGGGTTGCCGTACGGCGACTCGGTCGGGTGCCGCAGCAGCTCCAGCACACGGCGCTCCACGGCCTCGCTCATCACGTGCTCCCAGCGGCAGGCCTCGGCGTGCACCTGCTCCCACTCCAGGCCGATCACGTCGACGAGCAGACACTCCGCGAGCCGGTGCTTGCGCATCACCCGCGTGGCGAGGCGGCGGCCCTCCTCGGTCAGCTCCAGATGCCGGTCGCTGGCCACGGACACCAGGCCGTCGCGCTCCATCCGCGCCACTGTCTGACTCACCGTGGGGCCGCTCTGGTCGAGCCGCTCGGCGATCCGGGCACGCATGGGGACCACACCTTCCTCCTCCAGCTCGAGGATGGTGCGGAGATACATCTCCGTGGTGTCGATCAGTCCGGACATACGTGCCCCTTGATGAGATCTGCCGAAGGCTCGATCGGTCTCCGGCATACGTGCGCTGGCCCTGCCATCAATTCTGACGCATACCACCGACAACCGTGCCCCGGCGGCGGAACGGCGAGGTCGGACGGGGTGCGCGGAGGTACGGCGCGAGTGCCGCCGTCCACCGGAAGCGGGCTCTCCCGGCCCCCGCCCCGGCCGTATTGACAGCGCACTGGTCCAGACCGCACCGTGATCCGCGACACAGCCACACCGAAGGGGCCCCGCATGAGCGACCGCAAGCTGGCCGGCCAGTTCCTCGACGCGGCGATCGGCCTGCTGGAACGCGTCCGCGACGAGGAAGCCGAGTCGATCACTGCCGCCGGGGCGCTCCTGGCCGACACGGTCGCCGCCGGGGGCCGCCTGTTCGCCTTCGGCGCCGGTCACTCCTCCCTCGCCGCGCAGGACGTCGTCTACCGCGCCGGCGGCCTGGCCCTGATGAACCTGCTCGCCGCCCCCGGCACCGTCGGTGTCGACGTGATGCCCGCCACCCTCGGCTCCGCCCTCGAACGCGTCGACGGCCTCGCGAGCGCCGTGCTGGACTCCTCCCCGGTCCGCGCGGGCGACGCCCTGGTGATCGTCTCCCTGTCGGGCCGCAACGCGCTCCCCGTGGAGATGGCCATGAACGCCCGCGCCCTGGGCCTGCGGGTCATCGGCGTCACCTCGGTCGCCTACGCCGCCGAGACCACGTCGCGGCACACCTCGGGCACCTTCCTGAAGGACCACTGCGACATCGTCGTCGACTCCAAGATCGCGGTCGGGGACGCGGAACTCACCCTCGACACCGTCCCCGCCCCCTTCGCCCCCGCCTCCACGGTCGTCACCACGGCCGTCCTCCAGGCCGTGCTGGCCACGACCGCCGGCGCCCTGGCCGACCGCGGCATCGAGCCTCCGCTGCTGCGCTCCGGCAACGTGGACGGCGGCCACGAGTGGAACGGGCGGGTACTGGAGCGGTACCGGGACCGGATCTTCTACCGGCACTGAAGGAGACAACCGAGGACACGCCGCCGGGGGACGGCGGTGCGGCTCGCCTCCCGCCTTCTCTTTCTCCTCCTACTCCCTCTCCTCCTCCTTTTCCACCGGCTCGCCCGCCAGGTCCAGCACCGCCGCGATCCGGACCGCCACGTCCTCCGCGTACGCCGAGTCGGACCGCTCGAACGGGCCGCGCCCGGCGCCCCGCAGAAACGTGACGACGCCCAGCGTCCGCCCCCGGCTGCGCAGTACCGCGCACAGGGCGTGCGCCGCGTCCGGCGGCCACTGCCGGGCCACCGCCCACGCGCGCGCCCGCTCGGCCGGACCGCCGCCGGCGCCGGCCCGCACCGTCCCGGCCCGCTCCACGCACTGCACCGCCGGATGCCCCTCGCCGTACCGCAGGGGAACCCCCGCCACACCGGGCTGCCGGCTCGGGCCCGGCGCACCGGACGGCGTGGCGGCGACCCGGACCAGGCGCACCGGCTCCGCCACCTCCGTGTCGGTCGGCGCGGCGCCCGCCACCCGGTCGATCAGCGCGTGGTCGGCGAACCCGGCGAGCGCGAAGTCGAGATGAACCGTCGCCGCCTCCCGCGGGTCCTCGCACTCGGCCGCCGCCCGGGCCGCCCGGTGCAGCTGGTTGGTGCGGAACCGCAGCAGGGCCGCCTCCTGCTCGCTCTGCTTGGCCTCGGTGACGTCCTGGAACAGCCAGGCCACCCCGAGCGGCACCGGCTCCTCCGCGAGCGGGGACGCCAGCCGCAGGAAGCCGCTGCGCCAGCACCGCCGCCGCTCCCCCTCCGGGGTGCGCACGCCCACCCAGATCTCGGCGGGCGCGGGCGGCGGGCCCTCGGCCAGGACGTGCGTCAGCGTGCTCTCCACGTCCTCCACCCCGTGGGAGAGCAGTTCCCCGAGCGGCCGCCCCAGCACGGACGCGCGCCGGGTGCCCAGCGCCCGCGCGGCGTGGCCGTTGACGACGGCGGGCCTGAGATCGGCGTCGACGAGCACGACACCCCAGCTCGCGTCCTCCAGCAGCGCCTCGCTCAGCGCGATGGACCTCTCCAGGTCGATCTGCGTGTGCACCTCGCTGAAGGCGCAGTACACGCCCGCGGGCTCGCCGCCGGGGCCGCGCACGGCCGCGGACTGCGTCCGCACCAGCACCCGTCCGCCGTCCTTGGTCAGCAGCGCGAACTCGTGCACCTGCCGCCCCGGGGAGCGCATCGCGGACATCAGCCGCTCCTGGACCTCCCCGGCGTCCTCGCTGCGCACGGCCCATCCGGCGAACCCCCGCCGCCCCACGGCCTCGGCCGCGGTCCAGCCCAGGATGCGCTCCGCCTCCCGGTTCCAGTGCGTGACGACGCCGTCCGCGTCGAGGGCGCACAGGGCCGCGTCCATCCCGTCCAGCAGCGCGGCGAGCAGGTCCGCGCCGTCGCGGTGCGGCTGCTCCGGCTCGTCCGGCCCCAGTTCGTCGGTGATCCCCCTACTCCGCGAAGCACTCACCCGGACCCCCCTGCGACTGCGTCCGCCGTTCGGTACGTCGGTTCGCTCACTGGTGTTCATTCAACTCGAACGTGACCCAGCCCACATCTAGTTCCCGCAAGATTGCGTGAATCGCCGGCCGGCGGCGACGGCACGCGCCCCACCGGTCCCGGACGCCACGCCCGCGGGTCGCCGGCGGTCGCGAAAAAAGGGTTGAACGGCGGCCGACCCGGTTCCTAGGGTGTGGAGTACACGAGAAGGGAGGTGGTTCGGCAGATGTATGAGAACCGGACGCGTGAGGTGGCTGCGGGCTAGCGGCCCGGCACCACACCGAGTGCGGTGCCGGACCAGCACGTGACAGACGCGTGCAGCCGGCCCAATCCCAGGCAGTCACCCGACCCGCGAGTCGCCGGTACGTCCGGCCGGCTCCTCCCCCGGGAGGAACCAGACTCGCGGGTCGTCTGCGTTCCGCGGGCTTCGCTAGCGGACGCCGGCGCCGATCGCGGTGGTCTCCTCGTACCCCTCGATCTCGCGGGGGTCGCGGGGGCCGGGGCCGATGTAGCGGGCGGAGGGGCGGACCAGGCGGCCGGTGCGCTTCTGCTCGAGGATGTGGGCCGACCAGCCGGCCGTGCGGGCGCAGGTGAACATGGACGTGAACATGTGGGCGGGCACCTCGGCGAAGTCCAGGACGATGGCCGCCCAGAACTCGACGTTGGTGGCCAGCACCCGGTCCGGGCGGCGGTTGTGGAGCTCTTCCAGGGCCGCCTTCTCCAGGGCCTCGGCGACCTCGAAGCGGGGGGCGCCCAGTTCCCGGGCGGTGCGGCGCAGGACGCGGGCGCGGGGGTCCTCGGCGCGGTAGACGCGGTGGCCGAAGCCCATGAGGCGTTCGCCCTTGTCGAGGGTCTGCCTGACGTACGCCGCGGCGTCCCCGGTGCGCTCGATCTCCTCGATCATGTGCAGGACGCGGGAGGGGGCGCCGCCGTGCAGGGGGCCCGACATGGCGCCGACGGCTCCGGAGAGGGCCGCGGCGACGTCCGCGCCGGTGGAGGCGATGACGCGGGCGGTGAAGGTGGAGGCGTTCATGCCGTGCTCGGCGGCGGAGGTCCAGTAGGCGTCGACGGCGGCGACGTGCTTGGGGTCGGGCTCGCCCCGCCAGCGGATCATGAAGCGCTCGACGACGGACCGCGCCTTGTCGATCTCGCGCTGCGGGACCATGGGCAGGCCCTGGCCGCGCGCGGACTGGGCGACGTAGGACAGGGCCATGACGGCGGCGCGGGCGAGGTCGTCGCGGGCCTGCTCGGCGTCGATGTCGAGGAGGGGCTTGAGACCCCACACGGGTGCGAGCATGGCCAGCGCGGACTGGACGTCGACGCGGATGTCGCCGGAGTGCACGGGGATGGGGAAGGGCTCGGCGGGCGGCAGGCCGGGGTTGAAGGCACCGTCGACGAGCAGGCCCCAGACGTTGCCGAACGAGACGTGGCCGACGAGGTCCTCGATGTCGACGCCGCGGTAGCGGAGGGCGCCGCCCTCCTTGTCGGGTTCGGCGATCTCCGTCTCGAACGCGACGACTCCCTCGAGCCCGGGTACGAAGTCGGACATCAGGCGGCTCCTCGTGATGTGGCGGTCGGCTGGCGGATGTGGCGGCCGTCCCCGGGTTCCACGGCCTGGCGTGGCTCGCGGTCCCGGACGGTCCTCCTGTGATGCCCCGCGCGGCCGGCGGTCACCCGCCGGCCCGGTACCAGCACGATATCTCCGAGTGCCACCGTTGGGGAGGGTTCGCGGCACTCAGTGCCACGCAGTGATGTAGGCCACCGGGCCTACGGCGGGCCGGGGGGCATGCGGCAAGATGACCGCGTGACCGACCGAGACGCCGTTCCCTTCGATCTCGCCTCGATGCGCAAGCAGTACCGGGCCGAGGGGCTTGCCGAGACCGACCTGGCCGCCAGTCCCGTCGAGCAGTTCGCGCGCTGGTTCCGGCAGGCCGCGACGGAGGGCGGGATGTTCGAGCCGAACGCCATGGTCGTCTCCACGGCCGACGCCGAGGGGCGGCCCAGCTCCCGCACGGTGCTGCTGAAGCACTTCGACGAGCGGGGCTTCGTCTTCTACACCAACTACGGTTCCCGCAAGGCCCGCGACCTGGCCGAGAACCCGCAGGTCTCGCTGCTGTTCCCGTGGCACCCGATGGCCCGGCAGGTCATCGTCACGGGCGTGGCGCGGCGTACCGGGCGGGACGAGACGGCCGCCTACTTCCGCACCCGGCCGCACGGCTCCCAGCTCGGCGCCTGGGCCAGCTCCCAGTCGTCGGTGGTCGCCGGGCGGGAGGCGCTGGACGCCGCGTACGCGGAGCTGGCCGCCCGGTACCCGGAGGGCGAGCAGGTGCCGGTGCCGCCGCACTGGGGCGGGTTCCGGGTGGTGCCGCGGTCGGTGGAGTTCTGGCAGGGGCGGGAGAACCGGCTGCACGACCGGCTGCGGTACGTGGCCGGGGAGGACGGGGGCTGGCGGGTGGAGCGGCTCGGCCCGTGACGCCGGCGGCCTGACGGCGGCCCGGTGGCGGCCGGCCGCGGGCCGTGCCTCAGCCGTCCAGGGCGTCGTCCAGCAGCCGCGCCCACTGCGCCACCACCCGTTCGCGGCGTGCCCCGTCGTCGGTGAGGAGGTTGGCGAGGCCGAGGCCGCGGGCCATGTCCAGCAGGCCCTGGACGGTTTCGCGGACGCCGGGGCGCGACTCGTCGGCGCCGAGGAGGTCCACGGCGATGCGGTGGGTCTCGCGGCCGACGCGGGCCTCCAGTTCGGTGACGCGGGGGCGCAACTGGTCCTCGTCGCAGGCGGCCACCCACAGGTGGAGGGCGGCGCGGAAGAGGGGGCCGGTGTAGAGGTCGACGAGGGCGGCGACGACGGCCCGCCGGTCGCCCGCCGCGGCGCCCCGCGGGAACAGGGCGCGCAGGGCGAGGGAGCGTTCCTCGGCGACGTACTCCACGGCCGCGGTGAACAGGTCCTCGCGGGTCGGGAAGTGGTGCTGGGCGGCGCCCCGGGAGACGCCCGCGCGTTCGGCGACGACCAGGACCGTGGAGCCGGCCCAGCCGTGTTCGGCGAGGCAGGCCACGGCGGCCTCCAGGAGCCGCTGCCGGGTGGCCCGGCTGCGGTCCTGCTTGGGGACGCGTTCCGTGCGGTCGACCGCGCTCACACCACCCATTCCGGATCCCGTCGTTCGAGGAAGGCCGTCATCCCCTCGCGGGCGTCCGCCGAGGAGAACAGCCGCGCCGAGAGCGCGGTCAGATCGGCGGCGTCCCGGTCGAAGGACTCCAGCACCCTAGCCGTGAGCAGCCGCTTGGTCGCGGCCAGGGCCCGGGGGGAGGCGCGGCGCACTCCGTCGAGTACGGGTTCCAGTACGGCGTCCACGTCGTCGCCGCAGGCGGTGAGCAGGCCCATGCGGGTGGCCTCGGCGGCGTCGAAGCGCTCCCCGGTGAGGCAGTGGCGGGCCAGCGCGCGGGGGTCGGTGCGGGGCAGCAGGGGCAGGGAGACGAGGGCGGGGGCGACGCCGATGCGGACCTCGGTGAAGGCGAAGGTGGCGGCGGTGGAGGCGGCGGCGATGTCGCAGGCGGCGACCAGGCCGAGGCCGCCCGCGCGGGTGTGGCCGGTGACGCGGGCGATGACGGGCCGGGGCAGTTCGACGATCCGCCGCAGCAGCGCGGCCAGCGCCCGCGGCTCGGGCGGGTCGCGCAGGTCGGCGCCGGCGCTGAAGGCGGTGCCGGTGTGGGTGAGGACGACCGCGCGGACGGCGTCGTCCCCGGCGCAGTCGGCCAGGGCGCCGGCCAGGTCGGCGACGAGCGCCGCCGACAGGGCGTTGCGGTGGTGCGGGGCGTCGAGGGTGAGGGTGACGACGCCCCGCGCGCGGGTGCGGCCGATCGCCGTCACGGGCGCGGTCCCGGTGCGGGCACGGTTCCTCCTGGGGGCACGAGGGGGTGGGGTACGGGGCGGGGCACGGGGTCTCAGTACGACTTGGGCAGGCCGAGGGTCTGGTGGGAGACGTAGTTGAGGATCATCTCCCGGCTCACCGGGGCGATCCGGGCCACGCGTGCGGCCGTGATCAGCGAGGCGAGGCCGAACTCGCGGGTGAGGCCGTTGCCGCCGAGGGTGTGCACGGCCTGGTCGACGGCCTTCACGCAGGCTTCGGCGGCGGCGTACTTGGCCATGTTGGCAGCCTCGCCCGCGCCCGCGTCGTCGCCGGTGTCGTACAGCTGCCCCGCCTTCCGCGTCATCAGCCGGGCCAGTTCCAGGTCGATGTGGGCCTGTGCGAGGGGGTGGGCGAGGGCCTGGTGGGCGCCGATGGGGGTGTTCCACACGGTGCGTTCGCGCGCGTAGGCGACGGCGCGGGCGAGGGCGTACCGTCCCATGCCGATGGCGAACGCCGCGGTCATGATCCGCTCGGGGTTGAGGCCGGCGAAGAGCTGGAGGAGCCCGGCGTCCTCGTCGCCGACGAGCGCGTCGGCGGGCAGCCGGACGTCGTCCAAGGTCAGCTCGAACTGCTTCTCCGCGGTGTGCAGTTCCATGTCGATCCGGCGGCGCCCGAAGCCGGGGGTGTCGCGGGGGACGATGAACAGGCAGGGCTTGAGCCTGCCGGTGCGGGCGTCCTCGGTGCGGCCGACGATCAGGGTGGCGTCGGCGATGTCGACGCCGGAGATGAAGACCTTGCGGCCGGTGAGGATCCAGTCGCCGCCGTCGCGGCGGGCGGTGGTGGTGATGCGGTGGCTGTTGGAGCCGGCGTCGGGCTCGGTGATGCCGAAGGCCATGAGGCGGGTGCCGTCGGCCAGGCCCGGGAGCCAGGCGCGTTTTTGGGCCTCGGTGCCGAAGCGGGCGATCACGTTGCCGCAGATCGCCGGGGAGACGACCATCATGAGCGGGGGGCAGCCGGCGGTGCCCAGCTCTTCGAGGACGAGGGAGAGTTCGGTGATGCCGCCGCCTCCGCCGCCGTATTCCTCCGGCAGGTTGACGCCGAGGTAGCCGAGCCTGCCGGCCTCCGACCAGAGGGCGGCGCGGTCGTGGTCGCGGCCGTGGCGCCGGCCGAGGGCGGCGACCGCGGAGCGCAGGGCCTTGTGCTCGTCGGTCTCGATGAGGGTGGTCATGGGGCTCCTTCGGGTGCGGGTTTCGTCGGGGCCGGTCGCGCTCGCGCGGCGCGGGCGCGTCTTCGGTGGAGCCGCGTCTTCAGCGGAGCCGCGTCTGCAGTGCGGCCCCATGCCGCTATGCGTCCCGCACCACCGCCAGCAGAGAACCCACCGTCACCTGCTGTCCGGGGGCGGCGCGCAGATCCGTCAGCGTGCCCGTGGCCGGGGCGGTGATCTCGTGTTCCATCTTCATCGCCTCCAGCCAGAGCAGGGGCTGGCCGGCCCGCACGGGCGTCCCCTCCGTCAGGCCCTCCGCCACGCGGACGACCGTGCCGGGCATGGGGGCCAGGAGGGAGCCGGGGGCGTGCCGGGGGGCGGGGTCGGGGAAGCGGGGCAGGGCGGTCAGGGCGGTGGCGTTCACGTACACGCGGTCGCCGTAGCGGGCCACCTCGTAGCTGCGGCGGACGCCGTCGGTTTCGAGGACGACCAGGCCGGGGGCGGTGCGCACGACCCGTACGCCGTCGGCCTCCGGGCCCGTGCGGGTGTGCCGGTAGCGCACCTCGTGTTCCCCGTCCGCCATGGCGTATCGCTTGGTCTGCGGCTGTGAGGGCAGGTTGCGCCAGCCGCCGAAGCGGGAGCGGCCGCAGGCGTCGGCGAGGGCGGCGGCCAGGGGGGCGTGCGGGTCGGGCTCGGGCCGGGTCAGGGCGGCCAGGTGGCGGCCGTAGAAGCCGGTGTCCATGCGGCCGGAGACGAACTCCTCGTGGCGCAGGGAGCGCACGAGCAGGTCGCGGTTGGTGACCGGCCCGTGGATCACCGCCCGTTCCAGGGCGCCGGCCAGGGCGCGGATCGCCTCCGCGCGCGTGGGGGCGTGGGCGACGGCCTTGGCGAGCAGCGGGTCGTAGTGGACGCCGATGTCGTCGCCGTCGGCGTAGCCGGTGTCCAGGCGGACGGTGCCGGGGACGGCGAGGCGGTGCAGGCGGCCGGTCCGCGGGGCCCAGCCGCGGGCGGGGTCCTCGGCGTAGAGGCGGGCCTCGACGGCGTGGCCCCGGGCGGGCGGGGGCCCGGCGGCCAGGGCGTGTCCTTCGGCGACGCGGATCTGCTCGGCGACGAGGTCGACGCCGTACACCGCCTCGGTGACGGGGTGTTCGACCTGGAGGCGGGTGTTCATCTCCAGGAAGTGGGCGCGGGCGCCGGCGACCAGGAACTCCACGGTTCCGGCGCCGGTGTAGCCGACGGCGCGGGCGGCGCGTTCGGCCACCGTGCGCAGTTCCCGCGTGAGCTCCTCGGTCAGTCCCGGGGCGGGGGCCTCCTCGATCACCTTCTGGTGGCGGCGCTGGAGGGAGCAGTCCCGGGTGCCGAGCGTCCACACGGTGCCGTGGGTGTCGGCGAGGATCTGCACCTCGACGTGGCGGCCGCGCTCGACGTAGGGCTCGGTGAACACCTCGCCGTCGCCGAAGGCGCTCGCCGCCTCCGCGCGGGCGGCGGCCAGTTCGGCGTCGAGGTCGGCGAGGCGCCGTACGACGCGCATGCCGCGCCCGCCGCCGCCCGCGGCGGCCTTGACCAGCACCGGCAGGTCGGCCTCGGTGACCTCCTTCACCGGCTTCATGGGCTCGATGCCCAGCAGCCGTTTGGCGCGGGTCTTGGACGCCATCGCCTCGATCGCCTCCGGGGGCGGCCCGATCCAGGTCAGGCCCGCGTCCTGGACGGCGCGCGCGAAGCCGGCGTTCTCGGAGAGGAAGCCGTAGCCGGGGTGCACGGCGTCCGCCCCGGCGGCGAGCGCCGCCGCCACCAGCGCCTCGCCGCGCAGGTAGGTCTCGGCGGGTGTCGCGCCCGGCAGCCGGACCGCCGCGTCGGCCACGCGCGCGTGCAGGGCGTTCTCGTCGGGGTCGGAGTGGACGGCGACGGTGCGGATGCCCAGCGTGCGGCAGGTGCGGAAGATCCGGCAGGCGATCTCGCCCCGGTTGGCGACGAGCACGGTGGTGATCACGGGTTCCCTCACATCCGGAAGACGCCGAAGCCGCCGCGCGCGCCCCGGTAGGGCGCGGTGTGGACGGCGGACAGGCACAGGCCGAGGACGGTGCGGGTGTCGCGCGGGTCGATGACGCCGTCGTCGTACAGCCGCCCGGACAGGAACGCCGGCAGCGACTCGGTCTCGATCTGCCGCTCGACCAGGGCGCGCAGGGCGGCGTCGGCCTCGTCGTCGTACGGCTGTCCCCTGGCCGCCGCCGACTGGCGGGCGACGAGGGACAGCACGCCCGCGAGCTGCTGCGGGCCCATGACGGCGGACTTGGCGCTGGGCCAGGCGAACAGGAAGCGCGGGTCGTAGGCCCGCCCGCACATGCCGTAGTGGCCCGCCCCGTAGGAGGCGCCCATGAGGACGGAGAGGTGGGGGACCGTCGAGTTCGCGACCGCGTTGATCATCATGGCGCCGTGTTTGACGATGCCGCCCTGCTCGTAGTCCTTGCCGACCATGTAGCCGGTGGTGTTGTGCAGGAACAGCAGCGGGATGCCGCGCTGGTTGGCGAGCTGGATGAACTGGGCGGCCTTCTGCGACTCCTCGCTGAACAGCACCCCGCGCGCGTTGGCGAGGACGCCGACCGGGTAGCCGTGCAGCGCCGCCCAGCCGGTGACCAGGCTCGTCCCGTACAGGGATTTGAACTCGTCGAAGTCGGAGGCGTCGACGATCCGGGCGATGACCTCGCGCGGGTCGAAAGGGGTGCGCAGATCGCCGGGGACGACGCCCAGCAGCTCCTCGGCGTCGTACCGGGGCGGCTCGGCGGGCCCGGGATCCGGATACGCCTTGCGGTGGTTGAGGCGGGCGACGACCCGGCGGGCCTGGCGCAGCGCGTCCGGCTCGTCGACGGCGAAGTGGTCGGCGAGGCCGGACACGCGCGCGTGCATCTCGGCGCCGCCGAGGGACTCGTCGTCGCTCTCCTCGCCGGTGGCCATCTTCACCAGCGGCGGCCCGCCGAGGAAGACCTTCGCCCGCTCCCTGACCATGATCACGTGGTCGGACATGCCGGGGATGTAGGCGCCGCCGGCCGTGGAGTTGCCGAAGACGACGGCGATGGTCGGGATCCCGGCGGCGGACAGCCTCGTCAGGTCCCGGAAGATCGCGCCGCCGGGGATGAAGATCTCCTTCTGCGACGGCAGGTCGGCGCCGCCGGACTCCACGAGGCTAACGCAGGGCAGCCGGTTGGCGAGGGCGATGTCGTTGGCGCGCAGGGCCTTCTTCAGCGACCAGGGGTTGCTGGCGCCGCCCCGCACGGTGGGGTCGTTGGCGGTGATGAGGCACTCGACGCCCTCGACGACGCCGATGCCGGTGACCAGGGAGGCGCCCACGGCGTACTCGCTGCCCCAGGCGGCCAGCGGCGACAGTTCCAGGAACGGGGTGTCGGGGTCGAGCAGCAGCTCGACGCGTTCGCGGGCGAGGAGCTTGCCGCGCCGCCGGTGCCGCTCGACGTACTTCTCGCCGCCGCCCGCGAGCGCCTTCGCGTGCTCGGCGTCGAGGCCGGCGAGCTTGGCGAGCATGGCCTCGCGGTTGGCCCGGTACGCGGGGGAGGCGGTGTCCAGGGCGGAGGACAGGACCGTCACAGCAGCACCTCCGGGATGTCCAGCCGGCGGGAGCGCAGCCATTCGCCGAGCGCCTTGGCCTGCGGATCGAAGCGGGCCCGCGCGGCGGCGCCGTCGCCGAGGAGGCCCCCGACGAGGAAGTTCAGCGCGCGCAGGTCGGGCAGCGCGTGCCGGGTGACCGGCAGGTCGCGGGCCTCGGGGACGAGCTCCCGGAACCGCTCGGCCGTCAGCTCGTGGGCGAGCCACCGCCAGGCGTCCTCCGTACGGGCCCACACTCCGACGTTGGCGTCCCCGCCCTTGTCCCCGCTGCGCGCCCCGGCGACCAGCCCGAGGGGGGCGCGCCGCCGCGGGCCCGGCGGCAGCGGCTCGGGCGGCGGCGGCTCCGGTACGGCGGCCAGGGCGGCCGTGGCGGGGGGCGGGGCCACGGGGACGCGGCGGCCGTCGGGCAGGACGGCCACCTGGCCGACGGTGTCCTGGGGGACGTACGCGGCCTCGAACACCCCGTAGGGGTCGCCCTTGCCGGGCGGAGCGAGCAGATGGAAGCCGGGGTAGCCGGCCAGGGCCAGTTCGACGGCGGCCCCGCTCACCGCCCGCCCGGCGATGTGCTGGTCGGGGTCGCGGACGACGAGCCGCAGCAGGGCGGCGGCGGTCTCCTCGGTCGGCGCGTCCGGCCGGTCGGTGCGCACCAGCTCCCAGCGGGTCTCGGCGGGCGGCGCCTTGGCCAGCGCGTCGGCCATCTGCTCCCGCACCAGCGCGGCCTTTTCCTCGATGCGCAGCCCGGTGAGGACGAAGGTGATCTCGTTGCGGAAGCCGCCGAACCGGTTGACACCGACCTTCAGCGCGGGCGGCGGCGGCTCGCCGCGCACGCCGTCGATCCGTACCCGGTCGGGCCCCTGCGGGGTGAGCCGTACGGTGTCCAGCCGGGCGGTGACGTCGGGTCCCGCGTACCGGGCGCCGTCCGTCTCGTACAGCAGCTGGGCGGTCACCGTGCCGGGGTCGACGAAGCCGCCGGTGCCGTCGTGCTTGGTGATGACGCTGCTGCCGTCGGCGTGGAGCTCGGCGAGCGGGAAGCCGGGGTGGCGCAGCTCGCCGGGCCGCTCGTGGAAGAAGGCGTAGTTGCCGCCGGTGGCCTGCGCCCCGCACTCCAGCACGTGCCCGGCGACGACGGCGCCCGCGAGCCGGTCGTGATCCGCCGGGCCCCAGCCGAAGTGGGCGGCGGCGGGCCCGGTGACCAGGGCGGCGTCGGTGACCCGCCCGGTGACCACGACGTCGGCGCCGGCGCGCAGGCAGGCGGCGATGCCGAACCCGCCGAGGTAGGCGTGCGCGGCCAGGCTGCCGGGGTGGCGGGCGGTGAGGTCGTCGCCCTCGACGTGCGCGACCCGGACCGGGATCCCGAGCCGGTCGGCCAGCTTCCGCACGGCGTCCGCGAGTCCGGCCGGGTTGAGCCCGCCCGCGTTGGTGACGATCCGCACCCCGCGCTCGTGGGCGAGCCCCAGGCACTCCTCCAGCTGCCGCGGGAAGGTGCGGGCGTATCCGGCGGCGGGGTCCTTCAGCCGGTCCCGGGCCAGGACGAGCATGGTGAGCTCGGCGAGGTAGTCCCCGGTGAGGACGTCCAGCGGGCCGCCGGTGAGCATCTCGCGCATCGCGTCGAAGCGGTCGCCGTAGAAGCCGGAGGCGTTGCCGACGCGCAGCACCGTCATGGCGCTGCCCCCTTCGGCGGGCGGCCGGTGCCGGGCGGGCCCGCGAACGCCTGGGCGAGGTCCAGCCAGCGGTCGGCGTCCGGCCCGTGGGCGCGCAGGGCGAGGTCGGCGCGGTGGGCGCGCCGGGTGACCAGCAGGCAGAAGTCGAGCACGGGGCCGGTGACGCGCTGGGGGGCGCCCTCGGGCCCGTACGTCCATCTCTCGCCGCCAGGCCCGGTGAGTTCGACGCGGAAGGGGTCGGCGGGCGGGGTGCGGCCGTGTGTCCGGAAGGCGTGGTCGCGGGCCCGCACCCCGAGGCGGGCCACGTGCCGCAGCCGGGCGGTGGTCGCCCGCCGCACCCCGAGGGCGTCGGCGATGTCGCGGCCGTGGGCCCAGGTCTCCATGAGCCGGCCGGTCGCCATGGACGCGGCCGACATGGGCGGCCCGTACCAGGGGAAGCGGGCGCCGGGGGCGCGGGCGCGCAGCGCCTCGTCCAGGGCCGCCCGTCCCGTGCGCCAGGCGGAGAGCAGCGCGGCGGGCGGGAGCGCGGCGCCCTCCTCGGCGCCCTCGTCCACGAAGGAGTCCGGGGCGGCGAGGGCCCGGTCGGCCAGGGCGCGGAAGCCGTCCTGGTCGGTGACGGCGACCAGGGCCGCGCGGTCGGTCCAGGCGAGATGCGCGATCTGGTGGGCGATGGTCCAGCGGGGGGCGGGGGTGGGCAGCGCCCACCGCTCGAGGCTCAAGTCGGCGACGAGCTCGTCGAGTTCGCGGCTTTCCTCACGTAAGTCGTCGAGCACGGGGGTGGGCTCGGGCATGGGGGGAGCATGGCAGCGGGGGGAGAAACAAGCAAGCGTGCTTGCATGAATTGGCGGGATGGGTGTCCACCGGTGGTCGCCGTGCGTCCGTCGGTGGTCGCCGTGCGTCCGTCGGGGCCGCCGTGCGTCCGTCGGGGCCGCCGTGTGTCCGCCCGGGGCCACCGTGTGTCCGCCCGGGGCCGCCGTGTGTCCCTCGGGCGTCGGGGCCCCTGGGTGCGTTCCCCGGAGGCCCCGCGGCCGTCACCCGGGCACGGCCCGGAACCGGCGCCGGTACTCGGTCGGGGTCGTGTCGAGTCTGCGGCGGAAGGCGCGGATGAGGGTGTCCGTCGTGCCGAAACCGCACAGGCTCACGATGCGTTCGAGGGTGGCGTCGGTGGACTCGAGCTGGTTGCGCGCCATTTCGACCCGGGCCGACTCGATGTAGGCGCTCGGGGTCATGCCGAGTTCCGCCTTGAAGATGCGGGTGACCTGCCGCTCGCCCAGGTGCGCGTAGGCGGCGAGGTCCGCGACGGTGATCGGCTCGCCGATGCGGCGCATGATGTAGTGCCGGAGGTCCTCCACCCGCCGGGTCGTGGAGACGGGCTCCAGGGGAACGCTGAACTGGCTCTGGCCGCTGGGCCGCTTGAGGTACATCACGAGCTGCCGGGCGACCCGCAGGGCGACGGCCTCGCCGAAGTCGTCGGCGACCAGGGCGAGGGACAGGTCGAGGCAGGCGCTGATGCCCGCGCCGGTCCAGACGTCCCCTTCGCGGATGAAGATGGGGTCGGCGTCGACCTCCACCTCCGGGTGGTCGGCGGCCAGTTGCTGCGCGGTCGACCAGTGGGTGGTGGCGCGCTTGCCGTCGAGCAGTCCGGCGGCGGCGAGGATGTGCGCCCCGACGCAGACGGACGTGACCCTGCGGGTCCGGCCGGCGAGCTTCTTCACCCAGGCGACCACCGCGGGGTCGGTGAGGGCGTGGACGCGGCGCCGGCTGTCGATCTCGACCGAGCCGGGCACCAGAAGGGTGTCGATGCTCCGCCCGGCCACCTCCTCGAAGGTGGCGTCGGGCAGGACCCGCACCCCGGCCGAGGTGGTGACCGGATCCAGCGTTTCGGCGGCCAGGACGACCTGGTAGCCCGTCTCGTCCTCCGTCTCCCGCGCCACGAGGGAGAACACCTCCGGCGGTCCGGTGACGTCGAGCAGGTCGACCCCCTCGAACAGCACGATGACGATGAGACGCCTGACGGTGCCCATGAATCCCCCCTGGCCGAGCCCACACCGATGTCCGGATGTGCAGGTTAGATGACATTGCCGACGCCCTGGGCGGGCCGTAGGTTTCTGGACGTGGCCCTCACCGCGCGGAGGGCCGCGAACCGAGCCGAACCTTGGCACGCACATCCTGTGGGGGGAAATTCCATGGCCACGACGACTCTTCGGGCACTCAACGGCTTCGACGAGACGCCCGCCTCGCTCGCCGACTCGACCCTGATCCTGGTCGACTACCAGAACACCTACGTCGGTGGCGTGATGGAGCTGGACGGCTGGCAGGCCGCGCTCGACTCCGCCGCCGAGCTGCTGGGCCGCGCCCGGGAGGCCGGCGCGAAGGTCATCCACGTCATCAACGACGGCGGCGAGGGCACCCCGTACGACATCCGGGCCGAGATCGGCCAGATCCACCCGAGCGTGGCCCCGGTCGAGGGCGAGCCGGTCGTCGTGAAGACGGTCCCGAACGGGTTCGTCGACACCGACCTCGGTGAGCGCGTGGACGCCGCCGGCAACAAGGACGTCATCGTCATGGGCTTCATGACGCACATGTGCGTGCTGTTCACCACGCAGGGCGCGTTCCTGCGGGGCAACCGGCCCACCGTCGTCGCCGACGCCTGCGCCACCCGCCCCCTGCCCGCCACCGGTGCCGAGCTGCCCGCCTCCCAGATCCACGACGGCGCGCTCGCGACCATCCGCGACCTCTACGGTGTCGTCGTCGAGTCCGGCAAGTCCCTCGTCTGACCGCCGGGCCGGATGATCCGGCCCTCGGGGACCGTCCGTCCGGTCCATTCGGTCCGTCCGGTCCATTCGGTCCATTCGGTCCGTCCGGCTTGGAGTCCCGCACGCCGTGGCGGCGGCCCGCTCGCCGTGCGGTGGCGGGCCCGTGTCCCCTTCGCATCGCGGACGGCAGCCGCCGCGGCCCCTGACGGCCGCCGCGCGGACGCGTCCGTGACGACGGCCGGTCGCCGCCCGCGCGGTGACCGATCACCGCCCGGGTCCGTCACCGGCCACGGGCGGCGCACCGCTGCGCCGGCCACCGGCCGGTCACCGGTCCCGCACCCCTGCCCGCCCGGACACCGGCGGCAGTACCCGCGGCCCCGCCGCGCCCTGGTCCCGCCCGGACCGCGGCCGCGCGGTGCCTCTCCCCCGCCCCACCGCGCCCGTGCGCGGTGGGGGTCCTCTCCGCATCGCCCGCCGCACGACCGGCGGGCGGGCGGCCCCGGCAGCCCCGTCGCGGCTGCCCCGGCAGCGGCAGGCCGGATTCCCGCCCCACACCGCCGGCTGTGCCCGGCGGTCCTCGGGAGTCCGCTCGTACCCACACCCCCGCGGCCGGAGTTCCTTCTCCGTCCCTGACGGCCGTACCCCGCCTCGGCGGGCGGCGGTCCGTCGGACGGGCCCCGTCTCCTCCCCCCTTGTCGGCGGATGTTCCGCGTGCGCAGGAGACGGCTCACCTTCACGTCGCCGCAATGGCTCCGCCTCGTCGCGCTCGCACCGCGGCAGGCCGTCGGCCGGTCCCGTCCGCCCCGGCGCTCGTCACCGAGCTCCGCGCGCGGCAGGCCGTGCCGTCGCCGCCCGCCTCCCGGTCGTGCCGTGACACGGGCGCGTCCTCACCCAGAGGACCGTCCCGCGGGGCGGCCCCGGCACGGGCTCGTCCTCACCGGGACGCCCGGGCGCGGGGCGGCCCCGGCACGCCCGCGGATCCGCGGCCCGCTCCGTGACCTCGCGGTGCCCTGTCGCGCGCCGTCCAGCGCCCCGCCCAGCGCGGGAGGACACCGCACGCACCGTGCCCGGCACCCGGATCTTCTCGACGCCTTCCCGCAGAGCGGAGAACGGCGCCTTCACCGAAAGGCTGAACATGACCACGCGCAGAGGTTTCCTCGGCACGGCCACCGCCGCCGGAGCCGTGACCTTCCTCGGAAGCTCCACGGCCACCGCCGTGACCGCCGGTACGACCGGCACGGAACCGGTGGGGACCGCGGTGGAGAACGCGCGCGAATCCATCCTCGCGGTCAACCGCGGCATGCGGGCGAACTACGCCGTGCTGAAGTCCGACCTGATCAAGCACCTGAGCCCCGTCGTCGTCGTGCAGAACGACGCCAGGGGCGGCAAGTTCACCCTCATCTACAACGGAACGCAGGAATCCGCGAACCCCGTCTCCCCGGTCTTCGAGCTGGCGAAGTCGATCAGCCACGTGCCGCTCGGCATCTTCTCGACCATCGCCCCGTACCTGAGCGACAAGGTCCCGAACCTCCCCAACGCCGACCGGATCGACCCGCACGACCTGAAGATGGTCGCCTTCAAGGGGACCGGCACCACCGACTGGATCACGCCGCTCAAGAACTTCGCCGCCAACCTCACCGTCGCGCGCGGGAACCTCAAGGACGCGGCCCTGCCCGCGGAGATGGTGACCTCGTGCGGTCAACTGCTTGACGCGGCGCTGAAGTTCGTCGACACCTCGGTGGCGAGCAAGTCGTTTGACATGAAGTCGTTCGAGGACTTCTCCGGGAGCGTCTACCCCAACATCCGCACCAACATGAAGTACGCGGCCGACGCCCAGATCGCCGGTGTGCAGCAGATCATGAAGAAGTGGCGTGCCCAGATCGGCGAGGAGGAGTGGAAGGACCTGTACACCGTCGTCATCTCGCAGTGGACGACGTCCGTCCTCAACCAGAACACGATCATCATCAAGCCGTGCATGAACCCGGCCAAGGTGGACACCCACCTGATCGACCTGCCGGCCGTCGAGCCGCCCGCGGACCCGATCTTCGTCGCCCTGGACAACCTCGCCCGGATCGTGCAGGACAACATCGCGGCCGAGATGGTCTTCCCCGTGGACCACGTGGTCGCGGACGCGCTCAAGGGCCAGCAGGACCTGCTCTCCGACGAGATCATGGACCAGCTCGGCGGGACGGCGCCCGGTGCGCTGACATCCTCCGCGACGGCCTCGGGGCTCGCCGCCACCTCGGGCCTGGCCGCGTCCGGCGCCGAGGCCTGCCCCTTCCACCAGAAGGTCGCGCGGGCGTGACCCCCGGCCTCCCCGTCCGGGCGGACGCGCGCCGGCATCCGGCTCCGGGCGGGGAGGCCGCCCCATGTCTTCTCTCCGTCTCCGCTGTCTCCCTCACTCCTCCGGAGACGGGGGCGACGGCCGCAGCGCGCGGGCCAGGCGGTCGAGTTCGGCGCCCTCCACGGCGGCCGTGCCGGTGAGGGTGCCGACGAGTGCCTGGGCGAGGACGGTCGCGGTGCCGATCCGCGTGTCCTCCCGCTCGTCGCCGGTGACCTTCCCGATCACCGCGTCCCGCACCGACCGCGAGATGTCGGGGCCGCCGAACGGCTCGGGGAAGGACAGCGCCATCACGCACACGCCCACGTTGGCGGAGAGGATCGACCGGGCGGCCAGCTCCGGGGTCGTCCGCAGCCGCCCGGCGTCCCGGCACCGCTCCACGGCCGACCGGAGCAGGGCCTGCGCCTCCCCGATCGCCTGGGGCCTGGCGTCCGCCGTCGGCGTGAACATCAGCCGGTACAGGTGCGGGTTGGCCAGGGCGAACGCGACGTGGCTGTCCCAGGCCGTGCGCAGGTCCGCCACCGGGTCGTCGGTGAGCGGATTGCGCCGCTTGTTGGCGAGGAAGCGCTGGAAGCCGAGGTCGGCCACCGCCGTGAGCAGCCCCTGCTTGTCGCCGAACTGGCGGTAGATCTCCGGCATGCCGACCCCGGCCCGGTCACAGATCGCCCGGGTCGAGATCGCCAGCGCGTCCTTGGTGGCGAGGAGTTCCGCGGTGGCGTCCAGGATGCGCTCTCGTGCCGTCGACATGCCCCCACGATAACACCGCTCGATAGCAACGCTAACAGCCCTGACCTGCGAATATATCGAGAGGAGAAGCCCACCGGGACAGCGTCACGTTATCACCGCTTACGAACCGTGTTAGCGTTGCACACATCTTCGTAGCGAGAGAGTGGGTACTCCTGTGAACCGTTCGACGTTCCTCCGCGCCGCCTCGGCCGCCGTCGCCACCGCCGCGAGCGTGGCCCTTCTCGCCGCCTGCGGGGGCGAGGACTCCGCGGACGGCGGGGACAAGGCCGCCGCCGGGACGGCCGAGCCCAAGGCGGCCGCCGGCTCCGCGTCCCCGGCCGCGGCGGGCGGCTTCACCGCCACGCACGTGGGCGGGCCGACCACGATCCTGGAGATCGCCGGCGCGCGGCTGCTGCTCGACCCGACCTTCGACCAGCCCAAGAAGTACAAGAGCGGCCTGGAGAAGACGCAGGCTCCCGCGTTCGGCCCCGACCGGCTCGGGAAGATCGACGCCGTGCTGCTCTCCCACGACCAGCATGACGACAACCTCGACGACGCGGGCCGCGAGCTGCTGAAGGACGTACCCGTCGTCCTCTCCACGCCCGGCGCGCACAAGCGGCTCGGCGACCACGTCACGGGCATGAAGAACTGGCAGACCGAGGAGCTGAAGACCGCGCGCGGCACCATCGTGGTCACGGCCGTGCCCGCCCTGCACGGCCCCGACGGGGTGGACCGCGGCGCGGACGGCGAGGTGACCGGCTTCGTGCTGAGCGGCGAGGGCGTCCCCACCACCTACATCTCCGGTGACAACGCCTCGGTCAAGGTGGCCAAGCAGGTCGGCGACCGGGTCAAGAAGGAGATCGGCCCCATCGACACGGCCGTCCTCTTCGCCGGTGCCGCCCGCACCCCCGCCATCCTCGACAACGCCCCGCTGACCCTCACGTCGAAGAACGCCGCCCTGGTGGCGAAGGACCTCGCCCCCCGCCGGGTGGTCGCGGTGCACACCGACAGCTGGAACATCTACTCCGAGGACATGAAGTCCCTGGAGAAGGCGTTCCAGGACCAGGGCATCGCGGACAAGCTGGTCTCCCTGGAGCCGAACGGCACCCCGAAGAAGCTCTCCTGACCGGACGGCGCGGCGGGCGACGCGAAGCCGTCCCGACCGGGCGGCGCCGCGAGGGGCCCGAAGCCGTCCCGGCCGGACGACACCGCGGGGGACGCGGTTACGGCTTCCCCCCGCCGCCGCGCACCTGCGTCCGCACCGCCCCCATGCTCGCCGCCACGACCAGCGCGATGGCGGCGGTCTCGGGGGCGGTCAGGGCCTGGTCGAGCACGAGGAAGCCGGCCATGGCGGCGAGGGCCGGCTCCAGGCTCATGAGGACGGCGAAGGTGGAGGCGGGCAGGCGCCGCAGCGCGAGCAGTTCGAGGGTGTAGGGCAGGACGGACGAGAGCAGGGCGACCGCGCCGCCGAGCGCGAGCGTCACCGGGTCCACCAGCCTGGCCCCGGACTCGGCGATGCCGAGCGGCAGGAACAGGACCGCCCCGACCGCCATGGCGAGGGCGAGCCCGTCGGCCTGCGGGAAGCGGCGGCCGGTCCGCGCGCTGAAGACGATGTACGCCGCCCACATCGCGCCCGCGCCCAGCGCGAACGCCGCACCGGCCGGGTCGAGGCCGGAGAAGTCACCGCCGCCGAGGAGGGCCACCCCGGCGAGGGCGAGGGCCGCCCAGACGAGGTTGACCGCGCGGCGGGAGGCGAAGACGGACAGCGCGAGCGGGCCGAGCACCTCCAGGGTGACGGCCGGCCCCATCGGGATGCGGGCCACGGCCTGGTAGAAGAGGCCGTTCATCGCGGCCATGGCGATCCCGAAGACGATCACCGTGCCCCAGTCGGCGCGGGAGTGGCCGCGCAGCCGGGGGCGGCAGACGAGCAGCAGGACGACGGCGGCCACCAGCAGGCGGAGCGTGACGATGCCGAGCGCCCCGGCCCGTGGCATCAGCGTCACCGCCAGCGCGCCGCCGAACTGCACCGAGACCCCGCCGGCGAGGACCAGGCCGACCGACCCCAGGGCGCCCCGGCGGCCGGGAGAGCCGCCCGGCGCGGACGCCGCGCGGTCGGCGGCGCCCGCTGCCGCGAGCTCCGGGACGGGGACGACCGGTGGCGGGGTGCCGGGGGTGGCGCTGGGGCTGCTCACGGGACCTTCCGGGGCTGGTGGCTGTGGCTGTGGTTCCGACGGGGCGGCCGTCGTGACGGCCTCTTGGGCCCGCACGACGGCCGTACGTTCATCTCACTGTACTGCCTAGTCCATACCACTGGACTCGGACAGGTGCGTACACCTCTTATGCCACTGTCATGGCCGGGCCGGGCACCTGTCAACGGACATTCCCCGGCCGTGCGGGGAGACGAGCGCGCCGCACGGCGCCGACCGCCCTCAGCCCCGCTCCCCATCGTCCCGCTCCCCGCGCTCCAGCGCCTCCGCCAGCACCTCCGCCAGGTGCCGCCCCCGCACCCCGGCAAGCTGCTCCAGCTGGGTCCGGCAGGAGAAGCCGTCGGCGAGGACCACCGCCCCGTCCGGAGCGCCGCGCACCGCGGGCAGCAACCGCTCCTCCGCGCAGGCGGCCGACACCGCGAAGTGGCCCCGCTCGAAGCCGAAGTTCCCGGCGAGACCGCAGCAGCCGCCGCTCAGCTCGCCGGTCAGCCCCGCGGCAGCGCGCAGGCGGCGGTCGGCCGCGTCGCCGAGGACCGCGTGCTGGTGGCAGTGGGTCTGGCCGGTGACGGGACGGCCGACGGTCGGCGGCGCCCAGCCGGGGGCGTGGCGCTCGAGCGCCTCGGCGAAGGTGAGGACCCGGGCGGCGAGGCGGGCGGCCCGCGGGTCGTCCGGCAGCAGCTCCGGCAGGTCGGTGCGCAGGGCGGCGGCGCAGCTCGGCTCCAGGACGACGACGGGGGCGCCGGCGTCCAGCACCGGCTCCATCAGGTCGAGGGTGCGGCGCATGACCGCGCGGGCCCGGTCCAGCTGGCCCGTGGAGACGTACGTCAGCCCGCAGCAGACCCGGCCCCGGCGGGCCGTCAGCAGACCGGCCGCCGACCGGGACGCGCCGTCCCCGACGCCCCGGCCGCGCGTCCGCAGCGTCGGCGGCAGCACCACCCGCAGCCCGGCCGCCCGCAGCACCCGCACGGCGGCCCGGCCCACGGACGGCGACAGATGCTCGGTGAACGTGTCGGGCCACAGCACGACCAGCTCTCCGGGGCCCTGGCCGCCCGCCGCCCCGCGCCGGCGCCACCACCGGCTGAAGGTCTCCCCCGCCGGCCGCGGAATCTCCCGTTCGGCCGCGATGCCGCCGAGCCGCTTGGCCACCGCGGCCAGCGGGCGCACGGAGGCCAGCGCGCCGGCCACCGGCCCCGTGCGCGTACGAGCCGCCCACCGCAGCCACAGCGGCAGCCATCCCATCACGTAGTGCGCGGCGGGGCGGCGGCGCCCGGCGTAGTGGTGGTGCAGGAACTCCGCCTTGTAGGTGGCCATGTCGACCCCGGCCGGGCAGTCCGACCGGCACCCCTTGCAGGACAGGCACAGATCGAGCGCGTCCCGCACCTCCGCCGACCGCCATCCGTCGGTGACCAGCTCCCCGGCCAGCATCTCGTGCAGCAGCCGGGCCCGCCCGCGCGTGGAGTGCGCCTCCTCGCCCGTCACCCGGAAGGACGGGCACATGACGGCGGGCCCGGACACCGACGCCGTACGGCACTTGGCGACGCCGACGCAGCGGCGGACCGCCGCGGAGAAGTCACCGCCGTCGGCCGGGTAGCCGAAGGCGACGTCGACCGGCTCGCGCGGCAGGACCGAGAAGCGCAGTCCGGTGTCGAGCGGCGCGGGACGCACCAGCATCCCGGGGTTGAGCAGGTCGTCCGGGTCCCAGACGCCCTTGGCCCGCTCGAACAGGGCGACCATCCCGGCGCCGTACATCCGCGGCAGCAGCTCGGCCCGCGCCTGCCCGTCGCCGTGCTCCCCGGACAGCGAGCCGCCGTGCGCCACCACCAGCTCGGCGAGCTCCTCCGAGAAGCTCCGGAAACGGCCGATCCCCGCCTCGGTCAGCAGGTCGAAGTCGATACGGACGTGGATGCAGCCGTCCCCGAAGTGCCCGTACGGCGTCCCCCGCAGGCCGTGGGCGGCGAGCAGGCCCCGGAAGTCGCGCAGGTACGCGCCGAGCCGGGCGGGCGGCACCGCGCAGTCCTCCCAGCCCGGCCAGGCCTCGGAACCGTCCGGCATACGCGTCGCCGTACCGGCGGCGTCCTCCCGGATCCGCCACAGCGCCCGCTGCTCCCCGGGGTCGGTGACCACGAGCGAGTCGACGACACCGGCCGCCCGCACCACGGCCTGCGCCCGCGCGCGGGCCTCCCCGGCCGTCTCCCCGCCCGTCTCCACGAACAGCCAGGCCCCGCCGCGCGGCAGCCCGGCCGCCGACGGCACCAGATCGGCCGCCATGCCCTCCACCGTCAGCGGCTCCAGCGGCAGCAACCCGGCCGCCGCCTCGGCCGCCGCGCTCTCGTCGCCGTACCCCAGCACCGCCAGCGCCCGCGCGCGCGGGGCCTCGACCAGCCGCACGACCGCCTCCGTCAGCACCCCGAGGGTGCCCTCGGAGCCGCAGAAGGAACGGGCGACGTCCGCGCCCCGCTCCGGCAGCAGCGCGTCCAGCGCGTACCCGGAGATACGGCGGGGCAGCTCGGGGAAGCCGGTGCGCAGCCGCGCCAGGTCACCGTCCACCAGCTCTCGCAGCCCCTGAGGCGCCCCGGCCCAGCCACGCCCCGGCCGCAGCCGCGCCCCGCGCGCGGTGAGCACCGTCAGCTCCCGCACGTTGTCCGCCGTCGTGCCCCAGGCCACCGAGTGGGAGCCGCAGGAGTTGTTGCCGATCATCCCGCCGAGGGTGCACCGGCTGTGGGTGGAGGGATCGGGCCCGAAGCGCAGCCCGTGCGGCGCGGCGGCCTCCTGGAGCCGGTCCAGGACCACCCCCGGCTGGACGACGGCCGTGCGCGCCTCCGCGTCGAGCGACACCACCCGGTTCATGTGCCGGGTGAAGTCCAGGACCACCCCCGTGCCCGTGGCCTGCCCCGCGATCGACGTACCCCCGCCCCGCGCCACCACCGGCACCCCGTGTGCCCGGCACACCTCCAGCGCCGCCGCCACGTCGTCGGCGTCGCGCGGCGCGACCACCCCCAGCGGGACCCGCCGGTAGTTGGACGCGTCCATCGTCGTCAGCGCCCGGGAGGCGACGTCGAAGGCGACCTCGCCCCGGACGGCCCCGCGCAGTGCTGCCTCCAGTTCGGTCATGCGTCCAGGATGCATCCGACCACTGACAGTGACGATGACTCCGATGGCGTTGTAGATCTTCACAAGTCCACACGGCGGAGAACTCGTCTCATCGAACGGACACGTTTCCGTGCGGTTTCTCCGACCCGATACGCTCCGCTCGTGGCTGAGATCCAGATTCCTGCTGACATCAAGCCCGCGGACGGTCGGTTCGGCGCGGGTCCCTCCAAAGTGCGGACGGAAGCGCTGCAGGCGCTGGCCGCCACCGGCACATCCCTGATGGGCACCTCCCACCGCCAGGCCCCGGTCAAGAACCTGGTCGGCAGCGTGCGCGAGGGCATCCGCGAGCTGTTCCAGCTCCCCGACGGCTACGAGGTGGTCCTCGGCAACGGCGGCTCCACCGCGTTCTGGGACGTCGCGACCCACGGCCTGATCGAGAACAAGTCGCAGCACCTCAGCTTCGGCGAGTTCAGCTCGAAGTTCGCCAAGGCCGCCAAGCTGGCGCCGTGGCTTGCCGAGCCCACCGTCGTCTCCGCCGACCCGGGCACGCACCCTCAGGCGCGCGCCGAGGCGGGCGTCGACGTCTACGCGCTGACCCACAACGAGACCTCCACCGGCGTCGCCATGCCGGTCAAGCGCGTGGCCGGCGCCGACGAGGGCGCTCTCGTCCTGGTCGACGCCACCTCGGGCGCGGGCGGTCTGCCGGTCGACATCGCCGAGACCGACGTCTACTACTTCGCCCCGCAGAAGTCCTTCGCCTCCGACGGCGGCCTGTGGATCGGCGTCTTCTCCCCTGCCGCCATCGAGCGCGCCGAGCGGATCCACGCCTCCGGCCGCCACGTCCCGGAGTTCTTCTCGCTCCCCACGGCGATCGACAACTCCCGCAAGAACCAGACGTACAACACCCCGGCCCTCGCCACGCTCTTCCTCCTCGACGAGCAGCTGAAGTGGCTCAACGGCCAGGGCGGCCTGGACTGGTCCGTCCGCCGCACGGCGACCTCCGCGCGCACCCTGTACGGCTGGGCCGAGGACGTGAAGTTCGCCAGCCCCTTCGTCACCGACCCGGCCAAGCGCTCGCAGGTCATCGGCACGATCGACTTCACGGACGAGGTGGACGCCGCCGCCGTCGCCAAGGTCCTGCGCGCCAACGGCATCGTCGACACCGAGCCGTACCGCAAGCTGGGCCGCAACCAGCTGCGCGTCGCGATGTTCCCGGCCATCGACCCGGCGGACGTCGAGGCGCTGACGAAGTGCATCGACTACGTGATCGAGAAGCTGTAGCTCATCGCCGCACGACGACGAAGGGGCGCCCGGCGGATCATCCGCCGGGCGCCCTTCCTGTGACCCTGACGCTCAGAACTGCCGGACGTCCCGTTCAGCGCGGGAACCTTGGCAGCCACGACCGCCGGCTTCTCCTCCTTCAGCTTCGACTCCGAACCCAGCACTTGCACGGTGACGTTCTTGCGCTGCGCAACCTCAAGGATGGCAGCCAACTGCTCTCGGTGAATGTCGCCGCTCACCAGCGGCTGCGCCACCACCATTTCCCCAAGGATGGCGGTGTACGGCGTCCCGCCTTCCTGGATCTTCGTCTGCCGACCTTCCCGCACATTCACCAGTTGGGCGACCACTTCCGGAGCGATGTAGTCGGGCCCTCCGGTGATGACCGCCCGAGCGTAGGCCGGAGTTTGCAGCAGTCCGGGCACCAATACGGGCTGCCACTGGCGGATGTACGTCGCGTCATCCTCCAGCGCAATGTGATCCAAGTAGTCCGGCCGCAGATGTTCGGCGTGTTCGAGCCACCAGCCGCGCTTTTTGGAGTGCTTGGCCAACTCCTCCAGCTTGGCTCGTACTCCCGGGTCATCGACGCCGTACGCGTCCAGCAGCAGCCGTACCTCGATGACACGCGCGGTGACGTCCGCATCCCCACCCGCCGCCAGCACGTACCGGCGGCTCGGCACTACGTCCGCAAGGCGCTCGCGGACCGGGGCATCACCGATGACCTGGCAGACCGGGCGGTCCTGTCGGCGAACGAACTCGTCACCAACGCCGTGAGCCACTGCCGGATCTCCCACGCCCGGGCCGGGTCACGCTCATCCTCTGCGGCCGGGAGCTAATCCTGGAGGTCTCGGACCCCGACCGGGACCGGCTTCCCCGGCCTCGCCATCCCGGCCCCGACGAGGAGGGCGGGCGCGGACTCGCGCTGGTGGAAGCGCTGGCCGACGCGTGGGGGCACCGGCAGGGGCCATACACCAAGACCGTGTGGGCCCGGTTCACGCTCACCTCTGCGGAGGCGACCGGTGTTCCGGGCCGTACGTGAACCGAGACCCTACGACGCCCGGTGGCGCCGCTGGTTCAAGCGCTCCCGCGCCGCCGCCCGCTGGCTCCCGTTTCCCCGTGACGAGGAAGTGCTGGCAGTCGCCGTCCCCGGCACCGGCTCCCCAATGGGAGACCTCCGATGACGTCGTACGACCCTACGTCCTCAGACCTTGATGCTCCGCCGCACGCGGGCGATCACCTGCTGAGCCTCAGCGCCGAAGACGGCCGACTCCGCGAAGGTGTCCCAGACCCGACGGTAGAGGGCGATCGTTTCCGCGTCGTCCAGCCAGAGTTCGGCGTGCCAGTCCTCGACCACGACCAGGCGATCATCCAGCACATTGAACGAGTTGCCCATCGCGAGCGGCAGCGTGCCGTCCAACGGCAGGATTCCGAGGTTCACGGTGTCCATACCCACCACACCGAGCAGGCGGTCGAGCTGAGCGGCCAATGTCTCCGGTGGACAGATTCGCCCCCACAACACGCTCTCAGGCATGAGCACGTTCAACCGTCTGCCCGGCCGGTACAACCACTCCTGTCGCTTCAGGCGGGTCCGCACCGCGGCTTCGGCGTCCCTCGGTGATTTCCGCAGCGCGGCGTGTCTTTCGAAGAGGTGCCTGGCGTAGTCAGCCGTCTGGAGCATGCCGTTGACAGCGGCATTGCTCAGCGCGTGCACGGTCGTGGTGTTGGCCACGAGAGTGTTCCAGGTCTCCTGGACGGGAGCGTGTCCGGCCGCGAGCTGACGTCGCCAGGAACGAATGTGGCTCTCGAAGCCCTTCAGGCGTGCACGAAGTTCCGGGAACACGGCAGGCTGCCCCACAGCCCCGGCCCACGCCCGAAGGTCGTCGTCCGTGGGTGTCTGCCTGCCGTTCTCCAGCTTGCTGACCTTCGACTGCGGCCACCCCAGCCGCTGAGCGATCTGGCTGCCGGTGAGCCGGCCATCAGGGCTTGTGATGCGCAATTCCCTGAGCCTACGGCCCAGTTCCTCACGTGCCCTCTGATAGTCCGTACTCACCGGCCACCCGTACTCGCCCTTACGTGTTGCTCTGCATCTCCGCCGTGAACTGCTTCCACGGTACGGCGTAATGCCAAGCAGCATCCCGGATCATGGCGCAACGCACCACCTCCGCCGGTTCCGTGATCAGGTCCACGTGGGTGAGCTGATCGTCGTCGTCGAACCGCAGAAGCGCGATGAGGCGGCTGTCGAACAACCAGAAGTCCTCAGCGGGGAGCCGCAGCCGGTTCGCGTCGGCGCGCCACAGGTTGCGGATGTCCTCGCCGGAAGCGATGTTCCACCGGGCGCCGTCGAGGAGGTAGCGCTGCCCGGTGGTCGGCGGCTGGTCGACGATACGCACCCGCTCAACGCGCTTGCCCAGCGCGGTCTGCGCACGGATCGTGTTACGGAACGAGTTGACCGGCGCGCCTTCGGGCCAGTCCTCGACGACGCTCCCGGTCTCGATGAACCGCTCCCAGCGGTCACTGGCCTCATCGCTCGCGTACCGCCGTCGGGTCTCCAAACGCCATGCAGTGTGCTCGAACTTGCCGAAGAGACCGCTGAACTCCTCCAGACCGATCGTCCGGATCTGCCGCGTCCGCTCCTTCGGCGCCCAGTCCACCAGCAACTCACGCGGCACCACGACCGCGACCTCTCCTTCCGAGAGGTGCTGGAGCTGCGCCACGTCCTGGGCGTCGGTCAGCGGAGGACCATGCACGATCACCTCTCCGCTGTCCACATCCTCATGCACAGCCGGACACCCGTCACCGTCGCTTCCGGTCCCGTTGAATCGCAGCCTACGCACCATGCTCAACCACCCCCTGGGTGTGGACGATGTTCGTACGCCCAGCATTTCGGTGACGACGGGTGAATGTCCATGCATCCAGAGTGACCACGTGAGAATAACGAAGAATATTCTGCTCCTTGCTCCACGCCACCGCCCTACGGTCACCCCTCGGAACCACACCCACTGGGCTCCCGCAGCGGAGCAGGAAGGTGCCACCCATGGTGAACGGAAACGACCTGTACGCCCTCGACCTCAGCGGCGTCTCGTTCGTGACGGCGTGCGGGGGCAACACCCACCCGGACGGCGAGTCGTGCCTGGTCCTCGCCCGGATCGGCCAGGACGCCTGGGCCCTCGGTGACAGCAAGCGGCCCGACTTGGAGCCGCTGCGGTTCAGCACGGAGGAGCTGGCCGTGGCCGGGATCGACCCGGCCAGGTTCGGGCTGCCCGTCTGAGCCGGTCCCTCCTCCCACTGGTCCCGGTCAGGCACGGACCCGGCCGGGACCGGCCCACCCCGGCGAACTGGACGCGCCCGTGCACCACCACGCCTACCTCTGGACCGGCCCCAAGGACCGCTTCGACCGGGAAGCCCTGCGCCGGCCGCCCCACCCCGAGCCGCCCCCGCCCGGCAGCCGGCCCGAGCTGACCGCGCGATACCGCGAGGTGGCCGGGGCGTTCCCCACGTCGGAACTGCCCCCGCTGGAGACGGCGTACTGGCTAGTTAAGCCGCGTTCCCTGATCCAGGGCACCTGGGACGAGGCGAAGAACGCGACGGCCTGGCTCGGGGAGCGGCTGGCCGCGTACGCGCCCCGGTTCGCGTCCGGGGCGCAGCGCGACACCGGTCGCCTGGCCGCGCACGTCACCGCCGCCGCCGAGCGGCTGGCGGCGGGCGGCGACGTATCGCTCGGCTTCTACCTGGAACGCCCCGCGTTCCTCTCCCTGGCCCTGGTGACCTGCTCCCCCAACCGGGACCGGCCCGCCCTCGCGTGTCCGCTGGGGCCCTGAGGGATCGATCCTGTCCGCGACTCAGGGACGGCCTGGAGGTCCTGGTGGCGGCCCGCCGCGCGGAGCGGGAGCGGCCCGGGTCAGCCCCGCCGGAACACCCGGCGTAGCCCGTACAGCGCGGCCAGGGCCACCGCCACGGCGAGGGCCGCCTTGCCCGTGCCGCTGATGCCGCCCGTGCCGCCGCCCTCGCCCGCCTCCGCTCCGGAACCGGTCGCACTCGCCCCGGCCGACGGCTTCCCGGACCCCCCGCCCCCGCCCGGCGCGTCCTCCGCCCGCACCTCGCTGCCCTGGCCCTCGCTGCCGTAGAGCAGCTTCGTCCCGTCGGCGGAGTAGGTCACGGACTCCCCCTGCCGCTGGAGCGGCACGCCGAGCCGCCCCTTCCGCTCGATCCGCCCGCCGTTCCAGGCGTACCAGATCCCGCCGAAGTACCCGCGCACGGCGAGCCGCTCCCCGTCGGGGGAGAGCGCGGCGTCGGTGGCCCACAGGTCGACGGGGGCGACCGGGCGGAAGACGTTGGTGTCCGAGGCGGACAGCTCGGCCGGCCCCTCGTAGAGGTGCCCGCCGTCCTCCTTCTTGTCGACGATGTAGGCGCGCCCGGTCTTCGGGTGCACGACGAGCGACTCGGCGTCGCGCGGCCCGTCCGCGTACGTCACGACGTACTGGGTGGCCCGCACCGTCTGGTCCCGCAGCTCCTTCGGTTCGGGCAGCTCGTAGATCCACACATGCGGCCACCGGCCGCCGAAGTTGTCCCCGATGTCGCCGACGAAGAGGCGGTTGCCGGGCCCGATGGAGATCGCCTCGACGTCCCGGGGGGTGCCGATGCCGGTCAGGGTGACCCGGGCGACGGTCTTCCCCGTCGCGCCGTCCACGGCGTAGAGATACGGCCCGTCGTCGCTGTCGTTGTGCGTCCAGAAGATCCCGGGGTGCAGCCGGGAGGCGGCCAGGCCGCTTGACTCGGTGACGCGCGGATCCTCGATCGTGAACCCCTCGTCCCCGCCGGCGGCGGAGGCGGGCGCGGCGGACGCGCCCGCGAGCAGGGCGGCGGCGAGGAGGGCGAAGGGTCGGCGCATGCCCCAAGCCTGCCACCGCGTACGGGCGTTCACGGAGGTGTCCGGGCTCACATCGCGGACGCCCGCTGAATCGTCCATGATGACCGGATGCTCAGGTTCATGCCCGTCGGTGACTCCATGACGATCGGGAGCGCGGGGGAGCACACCTGGCGCTACCGCCTGTGGCAGCACCTGTGCGCGACGTACGGCGGCCCGTTCACGCTCGTCGGCCCGCGCGAGACGCTGTACGACAAGGAGGCCGAGGCCCCCGTCTCGTACGCGTACGCCGACCCGGACTTCCCCCGGGGCCACCTGGCCGGCTGGGGCGAGGGCTGGATCCACCTGGCCCCGCTGATCGGCGAGGCGGTCCGCGCCCACCGGGCGGACGTGCTGCTGGTCTCCCTCGGCCTGATCGACCTCGGCTTCTACACCGACGCGGAACAGACGGCGGACAACGTACGCGCCTTCGTCGCCGCCGCCCGCGCGGCCAAGCCGCGCGTCCGCATGGTCCTGCTCCCCGTCACCCCCAACATCCGGGCCGAGCACGACGCCCCCTTCGCCGCCCAAGTCGCCCGGTTCAACGAACTGCTGGCCAAGACGGCCGCCGACCTGGACGAGCACGCCTCTCCCCTGCTGCTGGCCCCGCCCCCGCCGTCGTACGACATCCACACCGACACCTACGACGGCACCCACCCGGGCGAGAGCGGCGAGCACAAGATCGCGGCGGCGTTCGCGGACGCGATGCACGAGGCGTGGGGCCTGGGCGCCCCCTACGAGGCGTAGTCCTCGGCGATCCGCGCGGCCAGGAAGTCGGCGCACGGCCGGACGCCGGGCAGCAGGTCGTCCCAGCGCTCCTCCGCCTCGCCGAGGTAGACGGCCCGCGCCCGGGCGAGGACCGGCCGGTGCCGGGCCGGCGTCCGGGCGAGCGCCCAGCCGGCCGCCGCGTCCTTGGACCGGATCTCCCCCGTGGCGAGCGTGCTCCAGATCCGGGCCAGGGTGAGCAGGACGTTGCGGGTGTCCGGCCCCAGTTCGCGCATCAGCTCCGGCACCCCGGCGACGATCGCCCGCCTCAGGTCGTCGTGCGGGACGGGGTCGAGCAGTTCGGCGGGGGGCGGGCCGTACAGCGGGGCGTCGGCGCGCAGCACCATGGTGAGCAAGGGCGCGAGGTCCGGGTCGGGCTCGGGGCCGGGCACCAGGCCCCGCTCGAAGCCGTCCCGCAGCCACTCGCCGTACAGGTACTCGCGGACCGGCGGATGGCGCCACGGCCGCACCTCCCCCTCCACCACGACGATCAGCTCGACCGGACGCTGCCCCGCACCCCCGGAGACGTCCATCAACTGCCGGGTGAGGTCCCGGCGTTGCGCGTACGTCGTGCGGTCCCGTACGACGGCCAGGACGTCGACGTCGCTGTGCGGGCGCAGGCCGCCGAGGGTGGCGGAGCCGTGCAGATAGGCGCCCAGGACGTTGCCCCCGAGGTGGCGGCGCACGATCCGGACGACGGTTCCGGGGTCGGGGCCGGGAATGGGCCCGGGGCCGTGTTCTGTCATCCGCGTGTCCTCTCCGTTCCTCTCCGTGTCCGGGTCCCCGTGCGTATCGTTGTACGGCGCGGCCGTACCCGTCGGTCGTCTTCGGCGAGGACGTGGACCTCACCGGCACCGCCCTCGACCTCACCCTGAGGACCGCCCGGTTCCCCCGCGACCGAGCCGCCCCCTCGCCGCGTCCGGGGGCGAGAGCACGCTTGCCTAGAGCGCACTCCAAGTCGTTGGCTGGTGGACCATGAAGTACACGCAGCTCGGACGCACAGGACTCAAGGTCAGCCGGCTCGTCCTCGGGACGATGAACTTCGGTCCGCAGACCGACGAGGCGGACAGCCACGCGATCATGGACGCGGCGCTGGACGCCGGCATCAACTTCTTCGACACCGCCAACGTCTACGGCTGGGGCGAGAACAAGGGCCGCACCGAGACCATCATCGGCAACTGGTTCGCGCGGGGCGGCGGCCGGCGGGACAAGGTCGTCCTGGCCACCAAGGTCTACGGGAACATGGGCCCGGACGGCGGCGAGGTCTGGCCCAACCACGACAAGCTGTCCGCCGTGAACATCCGGCGGGCCGTCGACGCCAGCCTCAAGCGGCTCCAGACCGACTACATCGACCTGTACCAGTTCCACCACATCGACCGGAACACCCCCTTCGAGGAGATCTGGCAGGCCGTCGACGTCCTCGTCCAGCAGGGCAAGATCCTCTACGCCGGGTCCAGCAACTTCCCCGGCTACAAGATCGCCCAGGCCAACGAGATCGCCGCGCGGCGGGGCGGAACCATCGGCCTGGTCAGCGAGCAGTGCCTGTACAACCTCGCCGAGCGCCGCGCCGAGATGGAGGTCATCCCGGCCGCGCAGGACTACGGCCTCGGCGTGATCCCGTGGTCGCCGCTGCACGGCGGGCTGCTGGGCGGCGTCCTCAAGAAGGAGGTCCAGGGCGGCCGGCGGGCCTCCGGACGGGCCGCCGAAGCGCTCGCCGACCCCGCGGTGCGGGCGCAGGTCCAGGCGTACGAGGACCTGCTCGACAAGCACGGGGTGGAGCCGGGCGAGGCCGCGCTGGCCTGGCTGCTGACCCGGCCCGGCGTGACCGGGCCGATCGTGGGCCCGCGCACCGCCGAACAGCTCGCCTCGGCGCTGCGCGCCGTCGAGCTGGAGCTGCCGGGCGAACTGCTGGCCGGGCTGGACGAGATCTTCCCCGGGCCGGGGCCCTCGCCGGAGGCGTTCGCCTGGTAATGCCGGGCATGCGGCATGGCGCATGCGCCGCATGCCGCAGCGGTGGGGGCGGCGGCCGGGCGCTATCCGACGGCCGCCGCCACCGCCACCACCACGAGCATCAGCACGAGCACACCGGCCATGATCCGGTTCCGGGTCTTGGGGTCCACGCTTCGAGCCTAACCGGACGCGCCGAGCGGCCAGCGGCCGACCGCCTCGTAGCGGGGCCGCTCGCCCGCCGTGCCGGACCCGGGCAGGTTGCTGCGGACCAGGACCAGCTCCGTCACGGTCCACGGCGGGCTGGAGAAGTCCGCGAGGGCGTCGACGTACGGGCGCGGGTCGATCGCCTCCCGGCTGCGCGCCACCGTCAGGTGGGCCTTGTAGCGGCGGTGCTCCCCCATCTCCACGCCCGCCCTGCGCCCGGCCGCCTCGGCCCGGTCGGCCAGCAGGGCCAGGGTGCGCAGGTCGCCCTCCGCCCCCGCCCACAGGGCGCGGCCCCGGCCGAACTGGCCGCCGCCGCACAGGGCCAGCCCGAAGGGCTCGGTACGGTGGGCGGCCCGCGCCAGGCGGTCCGACAGCTCCGGTACGAGGGTGTCGTCGACCTCGCCGTAGAAGGCGAGGGTGAGGTGCCATCCCGGGCGGCCGGTCCAGCGCAGCCCGTCGGCGCCCGGCAGCCGCTTCAGCCGGTCGACCTCGGCGGCCAGCGCCCGGATCGCCTCGTCGGGCGGCAGCACGGCGGCGAAGAGTCTCATGGGGCCAGTGTGCCCGTCCCGCTGCCCCCGGGTTCGGGCGTGTCCCGGTCACCGTGCGTATCGTTGTACCGCGCGGCCGCGCGTTCACCGAGGCGCGGCCGGGGAGGAGCGCCACGATGACCGTGCTCCCGGAATGCGCAGACAGGATCGAGATGGCCGAGAAGAGCATCGAGCTCACGCTGGACGTCATGTTCGAGTGGCTCGAGAAGATGCCCGTCCCCGAGGGATACAAGGCCGAGATCGTCGGGGGGAACATCTTCATGACGCCGCAGCGGGACACCCACTGGGACATCATCGCGGACATCTACGAGCAACTGCGCGCCACGTACCCCCGCAACCGCCTGAAGTCCGACGTCCGCATCGACTACCCGGGGCGTCTGAACGGGTTCGCCTCCGACGTGGTGGCGCTCGCGGAGGGCGCCACGCGGGACGGCAAGGGTCACTGGCGCCACGAGGACGTCGAATTCGTCGCCGAGGTGATCTCCAAGAACACCGCGGCCAACGACTACGGGCCGAAGAAGGACGCCTACGCCGCCGCCGAGGTGCCGGTCTACCTGATCGTCGACCGTACACCGGCGAGTGGCATCTGCACACCCTGCCGAAGGACGGCACCTACCACAGCAGCGTGCGATTCGGCTTCGGCGAGGACATCGACCTCACCGGCACCCCGGTCGGCCTCGTCCTGAAGACCGGCGAGTTCCCCCGCGACTGACGCCCCCCCCGGCACGGGACCGCGCCCCCGGCACGGGGTCACGCCCCCGGCACGGGGTCACGCCCCCGGCACGGGGTCACGCCGCCGGCGCCAGCTCCTCGCGCCGCTCGAATCGCACCCTCGGGTGGCCGTGGTCCCAGCCGACCGACAGGCGCAGATTGCCGACCCGGGCCAGGACCAGCGCGATCACCACGGCGGCGGTGGCCGCGATGGCGCCGCCGGCGGCGAAGCCGACCCGGGCGCCGTAGGTGTCGGTGATCCAGCCGACGATCGGCGCGCCGATCGGGGAGCCGCCGAGGAAGACCATCATGTAGAGGGACATCACACGGCCCCGCATGGCCGGGTCGGTGGCCATCTGGATGCTGGTGTTCGCGGTGACGTTGACCGTCATGCTGAAGACCCCGATCGGCGCCATCAGCAGCGCGAACAGCCACAGCGACGGCGAGAGCGCGGCCACGATCTCCAGCACGCCGAAGGCGACGGCCGCCGCTATCAGCACCCGCAGCCGGGCGCTGCCGCGCCGGGCGGCCAGCAGCGCGCCGGTGAGCGAGCCGACGGCCATGAGGGTGTTGAAGAGGCTGTACTCGCCCGCGCCCGCGTGGAAGACGTCGTCGGCGAAGGCGGAGAGGAAGACGGGGAAGTTGAAGCCGAAGGTTCCGATGAACCCGACCAGCACGATGGTCCAGGTCAGCTCAGGGCGCCCGGCGACATAGCGCAGGCCCTCGCGGAGCTGGCCCTTGCCGCGCGGGGCGCGCTCGACGACGTGCAGCTCACGGGCGCGCATCAGCAGCAGGCCGGTCAGGGGCGCGACGAAGGACAGGCCGTTGAAGAGGAACGCCCAGCCGGTGCCCACGCCGGTGATCATCAGGCCGGCGACCGCGGGGCCGACCAGGCGGGCCGACTGGAAGTTGGCGGAGTTCAGGCTGACCGCGTTCTGGAGCTGGTCACGGCCGACCAGCTCGGCGACGAAGGACTGGCGGGCGGGGTTGTCGACGACGGTGGCCAGGCCCATCGCGAAGGCGGCGACGTAGACGTGCCAGACCTGGACGTGGCCGGAGAGGGTGAGGACGGCCAGGAACAGCGCCGTGAGCGCCATCGACGTCTGGGTGACCAGCAGGGCGGGGCGCTTGCGCAGCCGGTCGACGAGGACGCCGCCGTACAGGCCGAACAGCAGCATCGGCAGGAACTGGAGGGCCGTGGTGACGCCGACGGCGGCCGAGGAGCCGGTCAGGGAGAGCACCAGCCAGTCCTGGGCGATGCGCTGCATCCAGGTACCGATGTTGGAGACGACCTGCCCCAGGAAGAACAGGCGGTAGTTCCTGACCTTCAGGGAGGCGAACATCGACGTCTTGCGGGGGGTGTCGTGGGTGGGGGGTGCGGGGACGGAAGCTGCTCCGGGACCCGTACTCAAAAGGCTTCGCCTCCTTGGATCGCGCGTTACAGGTGTGCGAGCTTCTCCAGCACGGGGGCGGCGGCGCGCAGGGACGCCCACTCGTCCTCGTCGAGTTCCTCGACCAGCGAGGCCAGGAACGCGTTCCGCTTGCGGCGGCTCTCCTCGAGCATCGCCTCGGCCTGCTCGGTCTGCGTCACGACCTTCTGGCGCCGGTCCTCGGGATGCGGCTCCAGACGGACCAGTCCCTTGGCTTCCAGCAGCGCCACGATGCGGGTCATCGACGGCGGCTGGACGTGTTCCTTGCGGGCGAGCTCGCCCGGGGTGGCCCGGCCGCAGCGGGCCAGGGTGCCGAGCACCGACATCTCGGTGGGGCTGAGCGACTCGTCGACCCGCTGGTGCTTGAGCCGACGGGACAGCCGCATCACGGCGGAGCGCAGGGAGTTCACGGCGGCCGCGTCGTCGCCATGGGTGAGGTCCGGCATGTCTTTAGCGTAACTCATTAGTCTGACGAAATACCAGCCGGGGCGGTACCCGCGGCCCGTGACTCCGGACACGTAGGCCCCGTATCACCCGAAGGAGTGAGCCGGTAACGGAAACCGCCCCGTGGCCTGGTCGTGTGAGGCGACCCTCGTCTCCATGGGGACCAGCGTGCTCAGCCTGCGGATAGACGGGGAGCTGCTCGAACGGCTCCGGCACCGCGCGGCCAAAAGAGGGATGAGCGTCCAGGACTATGTCGTCCGGACGCTCATCCGCAGCGATTTCGACGAGCGGTTCGAGGCCGCCGTCGAGGAGACGGAGCGCTTCTACGGGGTCACCTGACCCCCGCGGCCCGGGCCGGACCCTCAGGCCAGCCCCTCACGTCAACCCCTCCCGTCCGTGCCTCAGGTCAGGCCCAGGGCCGGCATCAGCCAGTAGAAGGCGAACACCGCCGACACCACGTACATCGCCGCCGGGACCTCACGGCCCCGCCCGGCCGCCAGGCGCAGCACCGCGAAGGTGATGAAGCCCATGCCGATGCCGTTGGTGATCGAGTAGGTGAACGGCATCATCATCATCGTCACGAAGGCCGGGATGGCGATCGTGTAGTCGGCCCAGTCGATCTCCTTGACCGAGTTCGACAGGATGAGGAAGCCGACCGCGAGCAGCGCCGGGGTGGCCGCCTGGGACGGGACCATGGTGGCGATCGGCGTCAGGAACAGGGCGACGGCGAACAGACCGCCGGTGACGACGTTCGCCAGCCCGGTACGGGCACCCTCGCCGACGCCGGCCGTGGACTCCACGAAGCAGGTGGTGGCCGACGCGGAGCTGGCACCGCCGGCGGCGACCGCGACACCGTCGATGAGCAGCACCTTGTTGATGCCGGGCATCTGGCCCTGGGCGTCGGTCAGCTTCGCCTCGTCGCTGACGCCCATGACCACGCCCATCGCGTCGAAGAAGCAGGACAGCAGGACGGTGAGGACGAACAGGACGCCGGTGAGCACCCCGACCTTCTCGAAGCCGCCGAACAGGCTGACCTGGCCGACCAGGCCGAAGTCCGGGGTGGAGACCGGGTTGCCGGGCCACTTCGGGGTGGTCAGACCCCAGGACGGCACCTTGGCGACCGCGTGGATGACGACGGCCACGACCGTCATGACGATGATCGAGATGAGGATGGCGCCGGGCACCTTGCGCACGATCAGCGCGAGCGTGAGCAGCGCGCCCAGGACGAAGACCAGCACCGGCCAGCCGTTGAGGTGACCGTCCGCGCCGAGCTGGAGCGGCACGGTGGTGTGGGCGGCGTCCGGCATCCGGGAGACGAAGCCGGAGTCGACCAGACCGATCAGCATGATGAACAGGCCGATGCCGATGGAGATGGCCTTGCGCAGGCCGTAGGGCACGGCGTTCATGACGCGCTCGCGCAGACCGGTGGCGACCAGCAGCATCACCACGAAGCCGGCCAGCACCACCATGCCCATGGCGTCCGGCCAGGACATCCGCGGGGCGAGCTGGAGCGCGACGACCGAGTTCACACCGAGACCGGCGGCGAGCGCGATCGGCACATTGCCGATGACACCCATCAGCAGCGTGGTGAACGCCGCGGTCAGGGCGGTCGCGGTGACCAACTGGCTGTTGTCCAGCTGGTGGCCGTACATGTCCTTCGCGCTGCCGAGGATGATCGGATTCAGCACGATGATGTAGGCCATCGCGAAGAAGGTGGCGAGACCGCCGCGGATCTCACGGGCGACCGTGCTGCCGCGCTCGGAGATCTTGAAGTAACGGTCGAGCGCGCCGTGGGGGCGCCGGTCCTCCGGCTGATCAGGCGCGGGGACCTGGGCGGTGGCCGAGGTGGACATGCGGGACCTCATCACCAGGAGACTCCCCCACGGCCTCTTGGTGTTTTCTACGAACGGAAGTGGACAAAGACAAACGGTTTCAGTATGAACGTACGACCGCGAAAGTGCCATCTCCGCGCGTAGACCCGTCGGACGTCGTGGTGGACCATGCAGAACCGGTCACCTCCGGTCCGCACCGAACGGCCTCGTAAGCTGTGCCCATGGCGAAGTGGACCCCGAAGCACGAGGCGCCGGAGCCCCTGGAGGGCCCCGTGGTCGCCACCATCACCGGCGGCACCCTCGTGTGGTTCGTCCTCTTCCTGGTGCAGCTGCCGTTCTACGGCTGGTTCGCCGACCACGGACACACCTGGTGGCTGTGGACCTGCCTGGCGGGCGGCGGCCTGGGCCTCATCGGCATCTGGTACGTCCGCAGGAGGGACGCGGCGATCAAGCGGGCGGCGGCCGACCGGGAGACGTCCAAGGACCTTCCCCGGTAGTCCGCGGTAGCCGCGGGGCCTGCCCCGGTACTGCGGGTGGTACCACGGCATCATGCTCTCCCCCTCCCCCGTCCTCCCCAGGTCGGATCTTCCCGGCATTCAGGGGGTGAACGCGCACCTTCGCACGTACCGTCGAATGCATGACGCACATCGACGCGGGCGCCGAGCTCGACCCTGTGCATCCGGTGCCGCCGCCGTCGCCGGCGGTCGGGCTGAGCGCCGCGCAGGTCGCCGAGCGGGTGGCGCGCGGGCAGGTCAACGACGTGCCGGTGCGCAGCAGCCGCTCCACCCTCGACATCGTCCGCGCCAACGTCTTCACCCGCTTCAACGCGATCATCGGCGTGCTGTGGATCATCATGCTGATCGTCGCGCCGATCCAGGACAGCCTGTTCGGCTTCGTGATCCTCGCCAACACCGGGATCGGCATCATCCAGGAGTGGCGGGCGAAGAAGACCCTCGACTCGCTCGCGCTGATCGGTGAGGTGCGGCCGACCGTGCGCCGGGACGGGGTGGCCGCCGAGATCGGCACCTCCGAGATCGTGCTGGACGACGTCCTCGAGATCGGGCCCGGGGACAAGGTCGTCGTCGACGGGGTGTGCGTCGAGACCGACGGGCTGGAGATCGACGAGTCGCTCCTGACCGGTGAGGCCGATCCCGTCGTCAAGCGCCGGGGGGACCCGGTCATGTCCGGGAGCTTCGTCGTGGCGGGCGGCGGGGCGTTCCAGGCGACCAAGGTGGGACGCGAGGCGTACGCCGCGCAGCTCGCCGAGGAGGCGTCGCGCTTCACCCTCGTCCACTCCGAGCTGCGCTCCGGCATCTCCACGATCCTCAAGTACGTCACGTGGATGATGGTCCCGACCGCGATCGGCCTGATCGTCAGCCAGCTCGTCGTCAAGGACAACGATCTGAAGGACTCCATCGCCCGCACGGTCGGCGGCATCGTGCCGATGGTGCCGGAAGGGCTGGTCCTGCTCACCTCCGTCGCCTTCGCGATCGGCGTGATCCGGCTGGGCCGCAAGCAGTGCCTGGTGCAGGAGCTGCCCGCCATCGAGGGCCTCGCCCGCGTCGACACGGTGTGCCTGGACAAGACGGGCACGCTGACCGAGGGTGGCATGGACGTCACCGAGCTGCGCCTGCTGAACGGGGCCGAGGAGTCGTACGTACGGCAGGTGCTGGGCGCGCTCGGCGAGTCCGACCCGCGGCCCAACGCCTCCCTCCAGGCGATCATCGACGCCTACCCGGACAGCGAGGAGTGGCGCTGCACCGAGTCGCTGCCCTTTTCCTCCGCCCGCAAGTACAGCGGCGCCTCCTTCAGTGAGGGCGGCGGGGAGTCCAGTACGTGGCTGCTGGGCGCGCCCGACGTGCTGCTGCCCCACGACGACCCGGCCCTGGCCGAGACGGACCGGCTCAACGAGCGGGGACTGCGGGTGCTGCTGCTCGCCCGCGCCGCCCGGGACCTGGACGATCCGCGCGTCGCCGAGGGCGCCGAGCCGGCCGCGCTGGTGGTACTGGAGCAGCGGCTGCGGCCCGACGCCGCCGAGACGCTGCGCTACTTCGCCGACCAGAACGTGGCCGCCAAGGTCATCTCCGGCGACAACGCCGTCTCCGTCGGGGCGGTCGCCGCCAAGCTGGGGCTGAGCGGCGCCACCGTCGACGCCCGGCGGCTGCCCTCGGACCGGGACGGCATGGCGGACGCGCTCGACGCGGGCACGGTGTTCGGGCGGGTCGGCCCGCAGCAGAAGCGGGACATGGTGGGCGCCCTCCAGTCCCACGGGCACACGGTCGCGATGACCGGTGACGGGGTGAACGACGTCCTGGCGCTGAAGGACGCCGACATCGGGGTGGCGATGGGCTCGGGCTCCGAGGCCACCCGGGCGGTCGCCCAGATCGTGCTGCTGAACAACAGCTTCGCCACCCTGCCCTCGGTGGTCGCGGAGGGCAGGCGGGTCATCGGCAACATCACCCGCGTCGCGACCCTGTTCCTGGTCAAGACGGTGTACTCGGTGCTGCTGGCGATCCTGGTGGTGTGCTGGCAGGTGGAGTACCCCTTCCTGCCCCGCCATCTGACCCTGCTGTCGACGCTGACCATCGGCGTCCCCGCGTTCTTCCTGGCCCTGGCCCCCAACAAGGAGCGGGCCCAGCCCCACTTCGTACGGCGGGTGATGCGGTACGCGATCCCGGGCGGGGTGCTGGCCGCGGCGGCCACCTTCGTGACGTACCTCGTGGCGCGGCATTTCTACCGCGGGCCGGGCGCCCTGGACGCGGAGACCAGCGCGGCGACGCTGACCCTGTTCCTGATCTCCCTGTGGGTACTGGTGATCATCGCCCGCCCCTACACCTGGTGGCGGATCGCGCTGGTGGCGGCGATGGGCGCGGCGTTCCTGGTGGTGCTGGTGGTGCCCTGGCTCCAGGACTTCTTCGCGCTGAAGCTGGTGGGCGTGACGATGCCGTGGATCGCGGTGGGCATCGCGGCGGTGGCGGCGGCCGCCCTGGAGGCGCTGTGGAGGTGGGTCGGCCGCCGCGTGCCCGCGTGAGCGGGCCGGGGGTTACTTCACGTCGATGAAGTCGGCCGTGGAGTTGACCGCCGGGGTGGTCGCGGTGCCCGCGAAGGCGTAGCGGAAGTAGCCGTCGGCGCCGGCCGTGACGGTGGTGCTCAGGTTGCCCTTCATGTCCGTCTTGATGGTCTTGAGGGTGGTGTAGGTGGTGGAGCCCTTCTTGCAGAACTGGAGCTTCACGGACTGGCCGCTGTAGCCCGCGTACTTCAGCGTCTCCCAGTTGGCGCGGGTGAGCTGGCCCGTGACCGTGATGGTCCTGCCCTTCTTCACCGGCTCCGGTGAGGCGTTGGCGGTCAGCTTCGAGGCGCGCTGGAACTTGAAGGACCCGGCCTTCTCCTCCCAGACGAAGTCGCCGTCCTTGGCCTCCACCATCGCGTCCACGTACCAGGTGCCGGCGTTGGCGTTGCTGAGGTAGTCGACCTTCGGGTCCACCGTCACCGAGGCCGTGCAGGTCGAAGTGGTGGCGCTGACCTTGGCGCAGACCGGCTTGCCGGACGTGAAGTAGCCGTAGTCGGGACCCGCGAGCGAGAACGTGTCGGCGCCGGCGATGCCGGAGTCGTCCTTCGCCGTCACGCTGACCTTGAACGTCTTGGCGGCGGAGGTGCCGACCGAGACCTTGTTGTCGCCGTCGACCACCACCTTGGTGATGGTGGTGTCACCGATCACGACGTCTTTCGGAACGGGCGCGGCCTGCGCGGCCGGGACGGCGAGGCCGGTGAGGGCCAGGGCACCGACGAGGGCGGCACCAGTGGCTCGTATACGCATGTGATCCCCCTGTGGGACGTGTGTGGGACGGGGCCCGGGCGGTCGTCGCCCCCCACGGCTCGTGTCACGCCAAGGGCCCCGGTGAACCGGGAGTCTGCCGACTCCGGTGATCAGATCACCGTGGGGGCCCGATGGTTGTACGGCGTGGAGAAAACGTGGAGAAGATCATCCGCGTCCGGTGCGCGCCGTCAGTCGAACCAGCGGTCCCGGGCCAGTTCGTCCGTGCGGGACGGGTCCTCCAGCAGGGCGGCCACCTCGAAGCGGCGGGGCCACTGGCCGGCCGCCCAGGCGAGACCGGCGGCGACGCCTTCCAGGGTGGCGGCGTGCAGCACGCCGTCGTCGGTGAGGCGCCAGTCGATCTCCACGCCGTCGACGACGAGCTCCTCGTGCTCGATGTACGAGGCGGGAGTGCGCGGGCCGAGCAGGGCGCGGACCGCGTCCGGTACCTCGTGCTCGCTGCCCTCGGAGTCGACCCGGCCGGTGACGGACTCGCTCAGCCGCCGGGTCTGGAACAGCTCCGCCAGTTCGGCCGCGAGCGCGGGGCGCACGGGCAGCAGCGGCACGCCCTCGGTGAACGGCAGCAGGTCCGGCGAGTCGCAGACCACCGCGTCGGCCGCGTCCACCACCTCCACCCGGCCGTCGACGACCGCGCGCAGTTCGTCCGGCAGGGTGACCTGCTCGGGGTCCAGCTCGGCCAGCGCGCCGTACAGGGCGTGCAGCTGGGCGGGCGTGACCTCGCGGCCGGGGTCGGCGAGGCGGTCCAGCAGTTCGGCCGCGCCGCCCGGCTCGTCCAGCAGCGCCGCGACCGAGGTGCGTACGCCCAGCGCGCGCAGCACCTGCTCGTCGTCGAAGCCGGTCGCGTCGGCCTCCTCGTACAGGCCGCGCAGCAGCGGGTCGCCGCCGGCCGCGCGCAGCCCGGCGGGGCGGCGGCCGTCGAGCACCGGGTGCCCGCGCAGCCACCACGCCGTGTACGGCCGTACGACCTCGTGGGTGCCGTCCGGCAGCAGGATCCGCACCGGCTGGACCAGCGCGTCCCGCAGCGGCGGCCGCGACAGCAGCGCCAGGGCCTGCGGCCACTTGTCGTCGTCCACCAGGTCCAGGTCGCGTACGGCGACGATCTCGGTGGCGACCGGCGGCACCGGACTGTCCGGGAACCGGTCGAGGATGTCCTCGCACCACACGTCGACGGCGTCCAGCAACCCGGCGTCGTCCGGCTCGGGGAAGTCCCCCTCGCGCGGCTCCAGTTCGTCGGGGTCGAGGACGACGTCGGTGGCGCGGACGAGGGCGAAGTCCACCAGCACGCCGCAGGCGGCCAGCGGCTCCGGCCCCCACTTCTCCGCCAGCTCCGCGTCGACGGCGGGCAGTTCGTCCTCCCGCATCACCTGGGCGAAGGGGCCGCCGGGGAAGACGAGTTCGCCGGCCGGTGACAGCTCGCCGTCCTCGTCGGGCAGGGCGAGCGCGCCGAGCCACGGCTCGTCGCCGGGCTCCAGGCCCGCGTCCCGGACGAGCGTGAGCACGGTGTCGGCGAGTTCGTCGGCGTCCAGGGCGTCCTCCTCCCAGGACATCCCGCCCTCGTCGTCCAGGGACGCGGCGACGGCCGCCCGCACCTGGGGCGTGGTGAGCACGGCCCGCGGGGTCGCCGGGAGGGCGCCGAGCTTCTCCAGCAGGGGGTGGGCGGCGACCGGGTGGGTGACCTTCAGGCCGAGACGGGCGAGGACCTCCGGGTCGAGGCCGGCCGCGTCCGGGGTGGGCAGCAGGACCTGCCGGGGCCCGATCGTCGTGCGACCTCCCCCAGAGCCGAAAGCCTGGGAGGTACCCCCAGCGAGCGGCACGGGCAGCCCGGAGAGCCGGTCCGGGTCGACACCCGCGAGGCTGTCGTACAGCCGCCGCCACCACTCCGGCTCCTTCTCCAGCCCCGCCAGCCGGTCGATCGCGTCGGTCAGCGGGACCCGTGCCACGCCCAGCGCGCGCAGCTCCGCGCGCCGCTCCAGCCCGGCGGGCAGCAGGGTCGGCAGTACGTCGGCCAGGACCCGTACGGTGTCCGCGCCCGCGCCCTCCACCACCTCGGCATCGCGGGGCCGCAGCGACTCGGGCAGCTCGGTGTCCTCCTCCCGCGGGGCGACGGCGGGCGGCAGGAAGGAGGTGCGGGGCAGCCGCTCCAGGATCGCCTGCCGCAGCGCGCCGTCCAGCTCGCCCTTGCCGAGCGGGCCGGGCACGAGGTCGATGATCCCGGCGGTCACCGGGCGCCAGTCGGCGAGGAGTCCGGCGTAGGCGTCCGCCGCGCGCCGCACCAGGAAGTCGGTCAGCGGGCCGGGCGCGGTGTGCCGGCGGGTGGAGTCCAGCGGGAACGACGCGATGAGCAGGGCGGGCACGCCGAGCGGCTCGTCGCTGGGGGTGGGCGCGTGGACGACCGGGGCCGTACGGGGGCGGGCCGGGGCGCCCTCGGCGTCGACCGGCACCGCCCAGGTGACGGACCAGTGGGGGCGCAGCCGCTCCTCCACCGGCCGGTCGGCGAGCAGGTCGGGGGTGAGGGGGCCGTGCGCGGACGCGGTGCGCCAGCGGGTGGTGCCGTCGCGGGAGTCCTCGACGACGATGACGTCGCCGTCGGCGCGGCGGCGCAGGGTACGGACCTCGTCCGTCTCGACGGCCACCTCCGCCAGGCCGGGCAGGGCCAGGAGCAGGGCGGCGTCGACGGCGTTCAGGAGCCGCTCGGCGAGGTCGGCGGCGGCGGTGTCGCGCAGCGGCAGGATGACCACCGTGTCGTACGGCTCGGGCGCGCTGCCCTCGGCGGCGAACGGCAGCCGCAGCAGCGGCACATGGCCGTCCCGGCGGCGGATCTCGTCCCCGAGGCCGGGGCTGTGCCGGGCGGTCTCGGCGGCCAGGTCGCGGGCCTCGGCCAGGGACCAGCGCACGCCGCCGTGCCGCCCGAGGATCGCGGGCTCGTCGGTGACCGCGAGGACGGCGGCGAAGCCGACGCCGAACCGGCCGACCGCTCCCTCGTGGGCGTCCCGCTTGGCGGAGGCCCGCAGCGTGGACAGCGACTCGACACCGGCCGCGTCGAGGCGGGCGCCGGTGTTCGCGGCGAACAGCACACCCTCGCGCAGGGTGAGGCGCAGCCGTCCGGGCACGCCCGCGCGGGCGGCGGCGTCGGCGGCGTTCTGGGCGAGCTCGACGACGAGCCGGTCCCGGTAGCCACCCAGGACCAGGTCCTCCTCGGCGTTGGCGTCCTCACGGAACCGGGCGGGGCTGGTGGCCCAGGCGTCCAGCACTCCGCGGCGCAGACGTGCCGTTCCGAACGGGTCGGCACCCTCGGCGGCGGGCCGCACGAACTTGCTCACGTTCACTCTCCTCCTCGGCGAGACCATTGAAGGTACCGCTCTGCGGGACCCGGCCACGCCGAGGAGCAGCGCCGGAGGGTCAGCCTCGGGACCGCCCTGCCGGAGCTCGATGAAGCGCGACGGTTCGGGCTCGGCTCACGGCCGTCCGCCGAACGCGCCGGGAGAGCGCCCTGCCGCCGTCCCCGATTCTCACGAGTGGCCCAGCTCCGCCGTCGAGGCGTCCTCCGTGACCGGGACCGAGCCGGAGTCGGCGGCCGGGCGCAGCGGGAACGGGTCGACGCGGGTCTCGTCGATCACCGGCGGGGCCGGCTGCGGCGGCTTCGGCATGACCGCGGCCTCGGAGTGGCCGCCGCAGCCGTAGGCCAGGGAGACCACGCGGCCGTCCGCCGGGGAGAACTCGTTGGCGCACACACCGAACGCCTGGCCGAGGGAGCCGCCGATGCGGAGCAGGAAGCCGCAGCTCACGCAGGAGGCGGGGGCCGCCTGGGCCATCGGGGTCTTGGGGCCGAACGCCTCCTCCCAGCGGTCGGCGGCGGTGTGCAGGCCGTAGCGGGACAGGACGCGGGCGCGGTGCACGCCGACCTCCTCGGCGACCGCGGCGATCGAGCCGCGCCGGGGCACGGCCGGGGGCCGGGTCGTGACCTCGGCGTCCTCGGCCTCCACGAGGTCGGCCATCTCCGCGGAGACGGCGGAGTTCGGCGGCGGCTCGTCCTCGCCGGTCCAGCCGGGCTCCAGGCGCAGGTCCTCGGCGTCGGTGGGCAGCAGGTCGCCCGGGCCCAGGTCGCCGGGGCGCAGCCGCTCGCTCCAGGGCACCCACTCGGGGGCGAGGAGGGCGTCCGGGCCGGGCAGCAGCACCGCCTCGTCGACGGTGACGATCCGGGCGCGGGAGGCGCGGGCGACGGTGACGGCCCAGCGCCAGCCGCGGTACCCGAGCTCCATGCACTCGAAGAAGTGCGTGACAACGCGGTCGCCCTCCGACACGAGCCCCACGTGCTCGCCGACGACGCCGGGCGCGGCGGCCTCCTCGGCCGCGGACCGGGCGAGGTCGACGGCCTCGGCGCACAGGCGGTCAGGGGTGCGGCTTCGCGTTGTCGCTGCGCTCACAGGTATCGCTTCTCTCCATACGCCGTCTCACAAGTGCGCCACTGCCGGCGGAAGGGGGGCGGACGGAGCGGACCCGGGGACCGCGTCGACGTCCGCGCCCGATCGCGCTCGGGCACGCCTACGTCATCCATTCTGCGGGATGCTCGTACGGCGCGCGGCCGAGAACGTTCGCCACGGCGCGCTACGCACGCTACCTTCTCCGGTCCGCTGGGCCTACACCGACGGCGGTTTCCCCTTCACCCCCGGACGCGTCCGAACCGGCTCGATCAGCTCCATCCGTGCGCCGGAGGCGCCGAACCGCCTTAGCCGGGCCCCACTCGGGGCACTATGACGAGGTGGCAGCCGCGCGGACGGAATTCAAGGGCGGGGGCCGGGGACAAGGTCCCGGGCGCTTCCGCGCCGTGGGCCGTGCCCTGCACCTGCCGGTGACCGGCGCCGCGCGCGGCATCCGCCGGGCCACGCACGCGCACGGCGCCGGCGAGTCCGGGCTCGGCAAACTGATCGAACTGCACGGGGTGAACGGCGCCGGCGACGTCATGATCACCGTGGCGCTCGCCTCCACCGTCTTCTTCTCCGTGCCCACCGACGAGGCCCGGGGCCGCGTCGCCCTCTACCTCGCCATCACCATGGCCCCCTTCACCCTGCTCGCGCCGGTGATCGGGCCGCTGCTGGACCGCGTCCCGCACGGGCGCCGCGCCGCGATGGCGGGCGCCATGCTCGCCCGGGCGCTGCTCGCCCTGGTGCTGTCCGGGGCGGTCGTGACCGGCGGCGTCGAGCTGTATCCGGCCGCGCTCGGGGTGCTGGTGGCCTCCAAGGCGTACGGGGTGGTCAGAAGCGCGGTGGTGCCCCGGCTGCTGCCGCCCGGTTTCTCGCTGGTGAAGGCGAACTCCCGGGTCACGCTGTGCGGGCTGCTCGCCACCGGCGCGGCCGCGCCCGTCGGGGCGGGGCTCCAGCAGATCGGACCGCGCTGGCCGCTGTACGGCGCCTTCGTGATCTTCGTGGCCGGAACGTTCCTGTCCTTCTCCCTGCCGCCGAAGGTGGACTCGGCGCGCGGCGAGGACACGGCGCTGCTCGCCGCCGACGAGCGGCACCTGCGCGGGCCGCGCCGGAAGCGGGCCAAGCGGCCGGGGCTGCGCACGGTCGGCCCGGCGGTCACGCACGCGCTGGGCGCCAACGCCGCCGTCCGGGGCCTGGCCGGGTTCCTGATCTTCTTCCTCGCCTTCCTGCTGCGCGAGCACCCGATGACCGGGCAGAGCGCGGCCGTCTCGCTGGGCGTCGTGGGCGTGGCGGCGGGGGCGGGCAACGCGCTGGGGACGGCGGTCGGCGCGTGGCTCCGGGCCCGGGCGCCGGAGATCATCATCGTCACCGTCGTCGCCTGCGTGCTCGGCGCGGCGGTCGCGGCCGCGGTGTTCTTCGGCGCGGTGCTGGTGGCGTGCCTGGCGGCGGTCGCCGGGTTCGCGCAGGCGCTGGCCAAGCTGTCCCTGGACGCGCTGATCCAGCGGGACGTGCCGGAGCCGGTGCGCACCTCGGCGTTCGCCCGGTCGGAGACGCTGCTCCAGATGGCCTGGGTGGCCGGCGGCGGCATCGGCATCGCGCTGCCGCTCCACGGCACCCTGGGGCTGTCGGTGGGCGCGGCGATCGTGGCCGCCGGATGGCTGGCCACCGCACGGGGGCTGATCGGGTCGGCGCGGCACGGCGGGACGCGGCCGGGGTTGGCGTGACGTACGGCACGCCGCACCCAGGTGGGAGGAGGGCTGGACGTGCCCGATAGCCTTCGCCCATGACCAGGTTGCAATCCGCTGTGCGACGCCGCCGCGCCGTCGCCGCCGCCGGCGCCGTTTCCGCCGGACTGCTCGTCCTGTCGGCGTGCGACAAGCCGACTCCCATGTCGACGATCACGGTCGGCGACTCCTCGATCAGCGCCGAGGCCACCTGCGGCGGTGAGGACAAGGCCCTTGAGACCAAGGACCTCACGAACTGCCTGAAGGACACCGGCATCGAGTCCATCTCGGTCGACCCCACCAAGACCGTGGGCTTCGGCGTGGACCCGGAGATCGCCGACCAGCGCTGGACCATCCTGATGAACGGTCAGCCGCTGGTCGACGACACCGACAAGACGTACCAGACCATCCCGGGCAGCGTGTTCTTCAACGCCCAGTACGGCGCGCAGGGCGACTCCACCCTGGTCTCGATCAAGGCCGGTGACGGGAAGAAGAACAGCAACGCGGCCACCGGGCTGTGGAACTTCCGGCTGAAGAAGGACGACTGACCACGTCCCCGCTGAATGTCCTCGTGGCCACCGCGGTCCCCGCCGAGCGGGACGCGGTGGCCCGCGCCGCGTCCGGCCCGGTGCGGGAGGTGTCCCGGCCCGGCGTGACGCTGTACCGCGCCCCGGGCGGCTGGGACCTGCTGGCCGCCGGGGTCGGCCCCGCGCTCGCCGCCGCCTCCGCCGCCGCCGCGCTGACCGCCGCCGCCTGCGCCGGCACCCCCTACGGGCTGGTCGTCTCGGCCGGCATCGGCGGCGGCTTCGCGCCGCACGCGCCGGTCGGCTCCCTCGTCGTCGCCGACGAGATCACCGCCGCCGACCTGGGCGCCGAGACCGCCGAAGGCTTCCTGCCGGTCACCGAGCTGGGCTTCGGCACCGTCACCCACCGCCCGCCCGGGGGCCTCGTGCGCGAGACCGCCGCCGCGACCGGCGCGCGCCCCGGCACCGTCCTGACCGTGTCCACCGTGACCGGCACCGCCGAGCGGGCCGCCGCCCTGCGTGCCCGCCACCCCCGCGCCCTGGCGGAGGCCATGGAGGGCTTCGGTGTCGCCGAGGCCGCCGCCGCGCACGGCGTGCCCGTCCTGGAGCTGCGGGCGGTGTCCAACCCGGTCGGCCCCCGCGACCGGGCCGCCTGGCGCATCCCCGACGCGCTCGCCGCCCTCGCGGACGCCTTCGGGAAGCTGGCGCCCGTCCTGGAGAGTTGGAGTCCCCATGAGCAGTGAGTCCCTGAACCCCCCGGAGCCCTCGGAGCCGTCGGAGCCTTCGCGGTCCCTGCGGATCGCGTACTCGCCCTGTCCGAACGACACCTTCGTCTTCGACGCCCTCGCCCACGGCCGCGTCCCCGGCGCCCCCGCGCTTCAGGTGACCTTCGCCGACATCGACATCACCAACGGCATGGCCGAGCGCGGCGAGTCCGACGTGCTGAAGGTGTCGTACGCGGTGCTGCCGTACGTCCTGGAGGAGTACGCGCTGCTGCCCTGCGGGGGCGCGCTGGGCCGGGGCTGCGGGCCGCTGGTGCTCACCCGCGAGGCCGGCATGGACCTGAGCGGCCGCACGGTCGCCGTGCCGAGCGAGAAGTCGACGGCGTACCTGCTGTTCCGGCTGTGGGCGGCGGACACCGTACCCGGGGGGGTCGGCGAGATCGTGGTGATGCCGTTCCACGAGATCATGCCGGCCGTGCGGGACGGCAAGGTCGACGCGGGCCTCGTCATCCACGAGGCGCGCTTCACCTACCAGGACTACGGGCTGCACAAGCTCGCCGACATGGGCGAGCACTGGGAGGCCACCACCGGGCTGCCGATCCCGCTGGGCGCGATCATCGCCAAGCGGTCGCTGGGCGAGGAGACGCTGACGCTGCTGGCCGACTCGATCCGGGCCTCCGTGCGCGCCGCGTGGGACGACCCGGAGATCCCCCGCCCGTACGTCATGGAGCACGCCCAGGAGATGGACCCGGCCGTCGCCGACCAGCACATCGGGCTGTACGTCAACGAGTTCACCGCCGCTCTCGGCGAGGACGGCTACGCGGCCGTGCGGGGGCTGCTCACCCGCGCGGCGGCCGAGGGACTGGTACCGGCCCTCGGCCCCGACGCGCTGTCCTTCCCGTAGGCCGCAGCCCGTAGGCCATAGCCCGCGGCCCGTGGCCCGTGGCCCGTAAGCAGCGGCAGGCCGTACGGAACGGCTCAGACGTCCAACTGGTCGGCGACCGCGCGGAGCAGCCCGGCGATCTTCTTGCCGGAGGACTTGTCGGGATAGCGGCCCTTCTCCAGCATCGGCGTGATGTTCTCGAGAAGGGTCGTCAGGTCCTGCACGATGGAGGCCAGCTCGTCCGGCTTCTTGCGCTGGGCGGCGGCGACCGACGGGGTCGGCTCCAGCAGGGTGAGCGACAGGGCCTGGTCGCCGCGCTGTCCGGCGACGACGCCGAACTCCACGCGCTGGCCCGGCTTCAGGGTCTCGACTCCGGCGGGGAGGACCGAGGAGTGGACGAAGACGTCACCGCCGTCGTCGCGGGAGAGAAAGCCGAAGCCCTTCTCATTGTTGAACCACTTGACCTTGCCGGTGGGCACGTCCGTCCTCGTCCTCGTACTCGTCGGAAAACTGCTGACTGCTGAATGCCGCGGCCGCCGGAAACGGCCCTTGATAGCACTCGGGCGGGCCGTCGGGACCCGCCGGTACCCAGGCTAATGCTCTTCAAGCCGGTGACAAGACGTCGCCCGGCCGTTCCTTCGCGGTGGGAACTACCCTGGTCGAGTGCGTGACAAAACCCAACCGAATTCCGCCGCGCCCGGTGACCGACTGATCCGCGCCGGTGCCGTCGTCTTCTTCATCGGGGCGGTGGCCACCGTGGTCACCGTGGCCCCGCTCTTCCTGGGGACGACTCCGTTTCCCGCCTACATGTTCGGACTGAGCATGCTCATGGGGGCCGGATTCCTGATCGCCGGGGCGGGGGTGCTCCGGTCGATCGCGGCGGGCCGCCGTCAGGCGCGCGCCGCGTCCGCCGTTCCCTCGGGCGCCTCCCGGTAGGCCGCGAGCCAGGCCGGGAACTCCGTCAAATCCGCCAGGACCGTGTCGGCGCCCGCGGCGCGCAGCTCCTCCACGCCGTACGGGCCGGTGGCCACGGCGACGGAGTGGGCGCCCGCCGCGCGCGCCCCGCGTATGTCGCCCAGGTGGTCGCCGACGTAGACGCTCGCGCCGTGCTCGCGCAGCGCCACCGCCTTCTGCTCGGCCCACAGGTCGCCGATGACCGCGTCCGGCTCGATGCCGAGGTGCTCCAGGTGCAGCTTGGCGTTGGGCTCGTACTTGGCGGTGACGACGATCGCCCGCCCGCCGGCCGCCCGGACCGCGGCGACGGCCTCGCGGGCGCCGGCCAGCGCGGGCGTGGCCGCGATGGCGGTCGCCGGGTACAGCGAGCGGTACAGATCGGCCATGGCGGCCACCTGCTCCTGCGGGAACCAGTGGGCGAGCTCCTGCGCCAGGGGCGGCCCGAGCCGCGTGACCGCCAGGTCGGCGTCGACGTGGGTGCCCGTCCGCGCCGACAGCTCCGTGTAGCAGGCGTGGATGCCGGGGCGGGAGTCGATCAGCGTCATGTCGAGGTCGAAGCCGACGGTCGGGGCGGTGCGGGTCGTGGAGGCCATGCGGTCCATTGTGCCGGGAGCCGCCGCGACTCCGTACACAGGTTGTGGACGACGGTGTGCGGGGTGTGCACGGCGGTGTCCTGGACTGGGCCGTGCCCCGGCTCGCCTTCGCGGCCGGGCGGGCCGGCCGGGTGCCCCGGGCGGCCCGCCGTCCCCGGCGTCATCCCGCCGGCGTCATCCCCGTGGGCGGCGGGCCCGCCACACCAGGTACAGCGCCGAGACGACGGCCGCGCCGCGCAGCACCCACGGCCACGACCCGGCGACGGCGTCACTCAGCCCGCCCTCGGCGACCGGCTCGCCCCAGCGGCCGTCCACGCGGCCCCACAGCCACACGGCCCAGGCCCCGGCGACCGCCCCCGGCAGCCCCAGCACCGCCCACTTGGTCTCGGCCTGGGTCAGCCGCCGGGAGAGATAGGCGATGAGCCAGCCCAGGGCCAGCGGCACGAGCCGGCCCAGCACGGCCCCGGCCACCAGCAGCCCGGCGGCGAGCAGCAGCAGCGGGCTGCCCATGCCGCCCTCGGGCCACAGCCGCCGGGGCAGGCGGCGCCACCGGGCGGCCCGCGCGGCGGGAGCGGTCTCCTCCGCGCCCGGCGCGAACGCGGTCGTCTTCGCCCCGGCCCCGTCCTTCTCCTTCGGCGCCTTCCCCGTCGGCGCCTCCTCCTTCGGCGGCGGGGGCTTGAGCAGCTCCGGGATCTCCACCCCGCCGACGAACCCCGGCACACCGTCCCCGGCGCCGAACGGGTCGCCGTCCTCGACCCGCCACCAGTCCGGGCGCTCCACGCGGTCCCCGAGCTCCCGGGCGCTCGCCAGGTGCGGCGGGGACGGCGCCGGGGGCGCGGCGGGCGGCACGGCGGGCCGGGGACGCGGGACGACCCGGCGCAGTCCCTTGCGCCGCCGCGCGCCGCGCGCCGGGTCACCGCCCGGGTCGCCCGCACCCTCCGTACCCCCCGTGCCGTTCACGTCGTTCGCGCCGGCCGCGCCGTTCGCACGGTTCACGCTGCCGGCGCCGTCGCGTTGCGCCGGGACCGAGGCGGCGGGCTCCCGCGGGGCACCGGTGGCGCCGCCGCCCGCGGCGTCCACGATCTCGTCGGGGCTGCCCATCCGGTCCAGGATGCGGCGCACGGCGGCGGGGCTGTCGACGACCGCCTTCGACCGCCGCCGGTCGATCTCGTTGCGCAGTTCGGCGACCAGGCGCATGCGGGCGGCCGACGGCAGCTGCCGCTGCTGCGCCACGTCGCCGACGCGGCTCAGATACTCGTAGACGACCTGATCGCTCTCGATCCCCACGGATCCCTCCGCGTGCGGTGGGTGATGCCTCGTCGGACGACCGTACCGCGTGTCCCGGGGCAGGCCCGTGTCCTCGGGGCGGGCTCACCCGTCCGCGACCCGCCCACCCGGCCGAGGGGAACCGCTAACGTTGGCCGGATGAGCACCGAGGAGAAGCCGGCAGCCCCGCGGTCCCTGGCGGAGGCCCTGCGCGCCCGCGACGACGCCGCCCTGGCCGCCCTCCTGCGCAGCCGCCCCGACCTCATCACCCCCGTCCCCACGGACCTCACCCAGCTCGCCACCCGGGCCGGCACCCGCGCCTCGGTCGTCCGGGCCCTGGAGCGGCTGGACCGGTTCGCGCTCCAGACCGCCCAGGCCCTGGCCGTCGCGGCGGACCCGGCCACCTACGACGACCTGCTCGGGCTGATGGCCGGGGACCCCGGCGAGAGCGCCGACCCGGCCGTCGCCGCCGCCCTGCCCCGCGCCCTGGCCACCCTGCGCGAACAGGCCCTGGTGTGGGGCGGCGACGACCGGCTGCGGCTGGTGCGCACGGCCCGGGAACTGCTCGCGCCCTCCCCGCAGCACCCGTCCCCCACCGGGCTGGGCCCCACCGCGCGGGAGGCCGCCGCCGGGATGTCCCCCGGCCGCATCCAGGAGATCGTCACCGCCGCCGGCCTGCCCTCGACGCACGACTCCGTCTCCGCCGTCGCCCAGCTCACCGCCCTGTTCACCGACCGGGCCCGGATGGCGGAGCTGCTCGCCGCCGCCCCGGCCGGCTCCCTCGACGTACTGGAGCGCCTGGCCTGGGGCCCGCCCTACGGCCAGGTCACCGCCGCCCCCGCGCCGCACCTGCGCTGGCTGCTCGACCGCGGCCTGCTGCTGCCGACCGCGCCCGGCACGGTCGTCCTGCCCCGCGAGGTCGCCCTGCATCTGCGCGGCGGGCGGGCGCACCGCACGCCCGAGCCGCTGCCGCCGCCCGTGACGGCCGCCGCCGCCCACCGTCCGGGGATCGTGGACGCGACCGCGGCCGGGCAGGCCCTGTCGGCGCTGGCCACCGTCGAGGAACTGCTGAAGGACTGGGACGAGGGCGGTCCGGCCGTGCTGCGGGCGGGCGGGCTCAGCGTCCGCGACCTGAAGCGGACCGCGGTCGCCCTGGACGCACCCGAACCGGTCGCCGCGTTCTGGGTCGAACTCGCCTACGCCGCCGGACTGCTGGCCTCCGACGGGGAGGCCGACGAGCGGTACGCGGCGACCCCCGCCTACGACGAGTGGCGCGAGCTGCCCCCCGCCGAGCGCTGGGCGCGGCTGGCGGGGGCCTGGCTGGCGGCCACCCGCACGGCCGGTCTGGTCGGCGGGCGGGACGCCAAGGACCGCACCCTGTCCGCGCTGGGCCCGGGACTGGACCGTTCGGCGGCCCCGGAGGTACGCCACCGGGTGCTGTCGCTGCTGGCGGGGCTGCCCGAGGGCGCCGCGCCGGACGGGGAGTCGGTGCTGGCCCGGCTGGGCTGGGAGCGCCCCCAGCGCCGGGAGGAGGACCTGCGGACCCGGCTGGCGCGCTGGACCCTGTCGGAGGCCGAACTGCTGGGCGTCACCGGGCGCGGCGCGCTGTCGGCGCCCGGGCGGGCGCTGATCGGCGCTCCCGAGGTGCGCCACGCGGCGGGCGGGGAACCGGCCGGGCCGGGCGACAAGCTCCCCGTGCACCACCGCACACCGCCCGCCTCCGCGCCCCTCTCCCCGGCCGAGCAGGCCGCCCGCACGGCCGCCGCCGCCCGCGTCCTCGCGCCCCTGCTCCCCGAGCCGCTGGACCATGTGCTGCTCCAGGCCGACCTGACGGCGGTGGCGCCGGGGCCGTTGCGGCGCCCGCTCGCGGACACGCTGGGCGTGCTCGCGGAGGTGGAGTCCAAGGGCGGGGCCACCGTCTACCGGTTCACCCCCGGTTCGGTGCGCCGCGCGCTGGACTCCGGGCAGACCGCCGCCGACCTGCACGCCTTCCTCGCCGCGCACTCCCGCACGCCGGTGCCGCAGCCGCTGGCGTACCTGATCGACGACGTGGCCCGCCGGCACGGGCATCTGCGGGTGGGCGCGGCCTCGGCGTACGTGCGCTGCGACGACGACGCGATGCTCAGCGAGATCCTCGCCGACCGGCGGGCCGCCGGGCTGGGCCTGCGCCGCCTCGCGCCGACCGTGCTGGCCGCGCAGGCCGGCCCGGCGGCGCTGCTGGAGGGGCTGCGCGCGATGGGGTTCGCCCCGGCCGCCGAGTCCGCCGAGGGCGATGTGCTGATCACCCGCGCCGACGCCCACCGCACCCCGCCGCGCACGCCCCCGGAGCCGGTCCCCGACGGTCCGCCGGTCCCCGACGACACACTGCTGAGCGCCGCGATCCGCGCCATCCGGGCCGGTGACCTGGCCTCCACCGCGCCGCGCAAGCCGAACCCGGGCGCCGGCGCCCCGGCCCCCGGCGAGCCGCCCCGCACCAGCGCCGCCGAGACCCTCGCCACCGTGCAGGCCGCGGTGCTGACCGGCGAGGCGCTGTGGATCGGCTACGTCAACGCCGAGGGCGCCGCCAGCCAGCGCGTCATCGCGCCGGTCCGGGTGGAGGGCGGCTTCGTCACGGCGTACGACCACACCGCGGACGAGGTCCGCACCTATCCGCTGCACCGGATCACGGGGGTCGCCGAGCTGGCGGACGACGCCGGCTGACGCAAGCCGATCGCGCATACTGCCCACTTTCGGGCGTACCGGCGCGTTCATGCGCGCCACGCCATGGATTTCCCCCGGTTGGGGGAGCTTGGCGTGGCTCTCGCATCGCCATGTGAACCGCCGGGCAGCCACCCGGTGTCCTCGACCGGGCCCGGGCGAGCGGAGACGCGAGCGGACAGCCGGGCCCGCTCACGCGCAACAGAGAGGAAGTGCCATGCGTGCCGTTCGCCGTGTCGCCGCCGTCCTGACCTCCACCGCCGTGCTGATCGGCCTCTTCGCCGGCCCGGCCGCCGCCATCAGCATCGACGTCGCCGGGCTGGTCGTGGAGACCCCGCAGATCTGAGGCGCGTCCGCCGACGCATCGGGCCGGTCCCGGCGACCCCGGGACCGGCCCGTTCGCGGCGCGCACATCCCGGTCACCGTCCGCGCTCACCGTCCGCGAAAGGCTCTGGTTCCCCATGCGTCACACGCTGCCCCCGTACGCCCGCTCCGCGCTCGCCGCCACCGGCACCGTCCTGCTGTCCTCGGCCCTCGCCACCGTCCTCGCCCCCGTGGCCGTGGCCGCGTCGGCGGCACCGCCCGCGCTGTCGCAGCAGGCCTCGGGCGCGGATCCGCTGATCTCCGAGGCCGTCACCATCGAAGGACCGCTGCTCGGCCTCGGCACCATCAATCTGCCCATGCTGAGGTAGCGCGACGCAGCCGGTAGCTGTCCCCGTCGATCCGCACGATCTCGGCGCGGTGCACCAGCCGGTCCACCAGTGCCGGCCCGGCCGGACCGGCGAAGACCTCGCCGAAGCGGGCGGGCGGCCGGTCGCCGGTCACCAGCAGCGAGCCGCGCTCGTAGCGGTGGGCGACCAGCTGGAACAGCAGCCGGGAGGCGTCCGCGTCGAAGGGGACGTACCCGACCTCGTCGACGATCAGCAGCGGGTAGGCGTCGAGCGCGGCCAGCTCCTCGGCGAGCCGCCCCGCCGCCTGCGCCTCCGCCAGCCGCACCGCCCACTGGGCGGCCGTCGCGAACAGCACCCGGTGCCCGGACTGGCAGGCGCGCACGCCGAGGCCCACGGCCAGATGCGTCTTGCCGGTGCCGGGCGGGCCGGCCAGGACGGCGTTGCGGCGGTCGGCGATGAAGTCCAGCTTGCCGAGCCGGGCCATGGTCTCCCGGTCGAAGTCGCGGGGGTGGCCGGCGTCGAAGTCCTCCAGCAGCTTGCGGGAGGGGAAGCCCGCGGCCTGGACGCGGGCCTCGGCGCCGGTCTCGTGGGCGAGGACGCCGGCCTGCCGGGGGATGGGCAGCGGGACGGTGGGGGCCGCCCGGTCGTGGGGAGCCCCGGGCGGTGCGGCATGCGCCTCGCCCGCCTCGCCCTCGCGGGGCGCGGGGTTCTTGGAGTGTCCGCCGTGTCCGCCGTGTCCGCCGTGCCCGGTCATCGGACCGGACATGTACGCCAGGATCGCCGCGGAGACGATGAACGCCATGTGGATCACCGTGCCCCACAGCAGGGCGTGGCGGTCGGTGTGGTGGACGTCCACGAACATCTGGAGCAGATGGACGGACGAGATGCCCACGATGGCCGTGGCCAGCTTCACCTTCAGCACGTTGGAATTGACGTGGGAGAGCCATTCCGGCTGGTCGCGGTGGCCCTGGAGACCGATGCGCGAGACGAAGGTCTCGTAGCCGCCGACGATCACCATGATCAGCAGGTTCGCGATCATGACGACGTCGACCAGCTTGAGGACGGCGAGCATGACGTACGTCTCGGTCGCCTGTCCGGTCACACATCGGAGGATTAACGCCCACAGCTCGTTGAAGAACTTGTAGACGTAGACGCCTTGGGCGGCGACCAGACCGAAGTACAGCGGTGCCTGGAGCCAGCGGGTGGCGAAGAGCGCGTATCCGAGCGTCGTGGTCGGCGTATTCTGCACGGTTCGCTATTCTTCGGGTTTTCCTCCAGAAAGACGAACCACACCACACGTTGGAATGAAAAGGCATTCTGTAGGACAAGGTGTGCGGAACACCGCGTCCCGCTGTCACGATCAGGCACACTGGACGTTTGGCCGAGCCGTCCGGCCGCGCTAGCGAAAGGGTGCCGCGCGTGAATGGTCCGCTGATCGTCCAGTCCGACAAGACCCTGCTCCTGGAAGTCGACCACGAGCGGGCCGACGACTGCCGTCGTGCCATCGCGCCCTTCGCCGAGCTGGAGCGGGCGCCGGAGCACATCCACACCTACCGGGTGACCCCGCTCGGGCTGTGGAACGCGCGCGCCGCCGGGCACGACGCCGAGCAGGTCGTGGACGCGCTGGTGGAGTACAGCCGCTACCCGGTGCCGCACGCGCTGCTCGTCGACATCGCCGAGACGATGGACCGCTACGGCCGCCTCACCCTGTCCAAGCACCCGGCGCACGGGCTGGTGCTGACCACCACCGACCGCCCGGTGCTGGAGGAGGTCCTGAAGTCCAAGCGGATCGCGCCGCTGGTCGGCGCCCGGATCGACGCCGACACGGTGGCCGTGCACCCCTCCGAGCGCGGCCAGATCAAGCAGGTGCTGCTGAAGCTGGGCTGGCCCGCCGAGGATCTCGCCGGGTACGTCGACGGCGAGGCGCACCCGATCGAGCTGCGCGAGGACGGCTGGACGCTGCGGCCCTACCAGAAGCAGGCGGTGGAGAACTTCTGGCACGGCGGGTCCGGCGTCGTCGTCCTGCCCTGCGGCGCCGGGAAGACGCTGGTCGGCGCCGGGTCCATGGCCCAGGCGAAGTCGACCACCCTGATCCTGGTCACCAACACCGTCTCGGCCCGGCAGTGGAAGCACGAGCTGGTCAAGCGGACCTCGCTGACCGAGGACGAGATCGGCGAGTACAGCGGGACCAAGAAGGAGATCCGGCCCGTCACCATCGCCACGTACCAGGTGCTGACGACGAAGCGGAAGGGCGTCTATCCGCACCTGGAGCTGTTCGACTCCCGCGACTGGGGCCTGGTCGTCTACGACGAGGTGCACCTGCTGCCCGCGCCGGTCTTCAAGTTCACCGCGGACCTCCAGGCGCGGCGGCGGCTGGGGCTCACGGCCACCCTGGTCCGCGAGGACGGCCGGGAGTCGGACGTGTTCTCCCTGATCGGGCCGAAGCGGTTCGACGCGCCGTGGAAGGAGATCGAGGCGCAGGGCTATATCGCGCCCGCCGACTGCGTCGAGGTCCGGGTCAACCTCACCGACGCCGAGCGGCTGGCGTACGCCACCGCCGAGGCGGAGGAGAAGTACCGCTTCTGCGCGACCACCGCGACCAAGCGGAAGGTGGCGGAGGCGATCGTCCGCCGGTTCGCCGGGCAGCAGGTCCTTGTCATCGGCCAGTACATCGACCAGCTCGACGAACTGGGCGAGCACCTGGGGGCGCCGGTGATCAAGGGCGAGACGTCCAACGCCCAGCGCGAGAAGCTCTTCGAGGCCTTCCGTCAGGGCGAGCTCAACGTCCTCGTCGTCTCCAAGGTCGCCAACTTCTCCATCGACCTGCCGGAGGCCACGGTCGCCATCCAGGTGTCGGGCACCTTCGGTTCCCGCCAGGAGGAGGCCCAGCGGCTGGGCCGGGTGCTGCGGCCCAAGGCCGACGGTCACCAGGCGCACTTCTACTCGGTGGTCGCCCGCGACACGATCGACCAGGACTTCGCCGCCCACCGCCAGCGGTTCCTGGCGGAGCAGGGGTACGCGTACCGGATCGTGGACGCGGACGAGCTGCTGGCGGAGAGCTGACCGCGCTGCTCCTCCCCGCCCCGGCGGGGAGGAGCAGGCGGGGACGCGGGCCTTGAGGGAGAGGGAGAGGCACGCCGCGGTGTGCCGTCGGGTCACCCGTGCCCCGGGGCCTCACCTGCGGCACGCGCCCGCTTCCTCGCCGTACTCAGGGGTGTCGGCGGGATCTCGCCCCGGGGACCGGCCGCCTCGTGGACGGCCGCTTCAGGGGCCCGGCCGCTTCGGGGGAGCGGCCGCGGAAATCATTGGCCTCCGCTCTTTCCGCTCCCCTACAATCTCCGCTCTTGCCCCGCCTCCCTCCCGGAGAGCCGCCGCCCGGACGGAAACCGGCCGGCACCGACCCGGCCGCCGGCCGACGCGGCCGCCACACCAGCAGGTCCCCCGGAGGCACCCCCTTGTCCACGCCGTCCACGCCGCCCACGCCCCCCGCGCCGTCCACGTCGTCCGCACCCGTCGACGACGACCCCCTGTCCCGGGAGCGCGCCCACCTCGCCGCGTCCCGCGCCGCGCTGCGCGCGATGCGGGCGGACGCCGAGTCCCTCGACATCCGCGACGTCACCGCGAACTGGGTCAACGCCCAGGTCCTGGAGCGGCAGATCGAGGAACGCGTCAAGGCGCTGGCCGACCTCGGCGACACCCCGCTGTTCTTCGGCCGCCTCGACTACCTGCACGCGCCCGGCGCCGACCGGGCCGAAGGGGCGGAGGGGGAACGGTTCTACATCGGGCGGCGGCACGTCCACGACGCCGACGGCGACCCCATGGTGATCGACTGGCGCGCGCCCGTCTCGCAGCCGTTCTACCGGGCCTCCAAGAAGGACCCGATGAACATCGCGCTGCGCCGCCGCTTCGGCTACACCGGCGGCGACCTCACGGCGTACGAGGACGAGCACCTGTCCGACCCGGCCGAGACGGCGAGCGCGGGCCGGCTCCTCCAGCAGGAGATCGAGCGGCCCCGCGTCGGCCCGATGCGGGACATCGTGGCGACCATCCAGCCCGAGCAGGACGAGATCGTGCGCTCGGGGCTGTCGGGCACGGTCTGCGTGCAGGGCGGCCCCGGCACCGGGAAGACGGCCGTCGGCCTGCACCGGGTCGCCTATCTGCTGTACGCCCACCGCGAGCGGCTGGCCCGCACCGGCACCCTCGTCATCGGGCCGAACCGCTCCTTCCTCCACTACATCGAGCAGGTGCTGCCCGCGCTGGGGGAGCTGGCGGTGGAGCAGGCCACCGTCGACGATCTGGTGGCGCGCGTCGAGGTGCGCGGCACCGACGACGCCGGCGCCGCCGCCGTCAAGGGCGACGCCCGGATGGCCGAGGTGCTGCGCCGGGCGCTGTACGCGCACGTGACGCTGCCCACCGAGCCGGTGGTGGTCGTGCGCGGGTCGCGCCGCTGGCGGGTTCCGGCGTACGAACTGGAGGAGATCGTCCGGGAGTTGCTGGGGCGCGGCATCCGCTACGGCGCCGCCCGCGAGGCCCTGCCGCAGCGCGTCGCGCACGCCGTGCTGGTGCAGATGGAACGGGCGGGTGAGGCCCCGGACGACCGGGTGCAGAACGCGGTGGCCCGCACCGGCGCGGTCAAGGCGGCCGTGAAGGAGATCTGGCCGGCCGTCGACCCGGCGAAACTGGTGCTGCGGCTGCTGGCGGACGCGGACTTCCTCGCCGCGCACGCCGAGGGGATCCTCACCGCCGAGGAGCAGAAGGCGGTCCTGTGGGCCAAGCCGGCCCGGTCGGTGAAGTCGGCGCGGTGGTCGCCCGCGGACGCCGTGCTGATCGACGAGGCCGCCGACCTGATCGAGCGCACCCCCTCCCTCGGGCACGTCGTCCTCGACGAGGCGCAGGACCTGTCCCCCATGCAGTACCGGGCGGTCGGCCGCCGCTGCACCACCGGCTCGGCGACCGTGCTGGGCGACCTGGCGCAGGGCACCACGCCCTGGGCGACGCGCGACTGGCGCCAGGCGCTGGCCCACCTGGGCAAGGAGGACGCGGTGATCGAGGAGCTGACGGCCGGTTTCCGGGTGCCGACGGACGTCATCGCCTACGCCTCCCGGCTGCTGCCGCACATCGCGCCGGGTCTGGCGCCGGTGCGGTCGATCCGCGAGAACCCCGGCTTCTTCGAGGTCCGGGAGGCCACCGGGACCGCCGACGTGGCCGGCGCCTGCCGGGAGCTGCTGGGCCGCGAGGGCTCGGTCGGCCTGATCGCCGCCGACGCCCGCGTCCCGGAGCTGGCGCGGGCCCTGGCCGAGGCGGGCATCGCCCACCTCGGCCCCGGCGAGGAGACGACCCGGGACACCCGCCTGACGCTGGTCCCGGCCTCGCTCGCCAAGGGTCTGGAGTACGACTACGTGGTGCTGGACGAACCGAGGGCCGTGGTGGACGGCGAGCCGGACGAGCGCACGGGCCTGCGCCGCCTGTACGTGACGCTGACCCGGGCCGTGTCCGGCCTGATCATCACCCACGCGGCGCCGCTGCCGCCGCAGCTCGCCTGACCGGCGCGGGGCCCGCGGGCGCGCGAGCACCCGCGGCGGCTTGCCGCGAGGGCCGCCGCCGCTCAACCGCCGGGGGCCCGCCGCTCAACGGGCCGGGTGGCCGTCGCTCAGCCGTCGATGGCCCGCCGCCAGCGGGCGACCGCCTCCGCCGACACCGGCCCGGCCCAGCCCTCCGGCCGGGCCGCCCCGCCGATGTGGAAGGCATCGATCCCGGCCGCCAGCAGGGCCGGAACGTGGTCCAGGCGCAGGCCGCCGCCCACCAGGAGCTGCTGCCCGTACCCCGGCTCCCCGCGCCGCCGCGCCTCCGTGCGCAGGACACCGAGCCCCTCGTCGACGCCGCCGGCCGCCCCGGCCGTCAGATAGGTGTCGAGGCCGGGCAGGTCGGCGAGCTGCTTGCGCAGGGCGTCGCGGTCGGCGGCCCGGTCGATCGCCCGGTGGAACGTCCACCGGCAGCCGTCCAGCACACCGGCGACCCGCTCCACCGCGGCCAGGTCCACGCCGCCGTGCGGGTCGAGGAAGCCGAGCACGAACTGGTCCGCGCCCGCCTCCCGCAGCTCCCCCGCGACCCGCGCCAGCCGCTCGACGTCCCCGGCGGCGAAGCCGTCCGCCAGCCGCAGCATCACCCGGGCGTCGATGTCGACGGCGGCCCGGATCGCGGCCACGGTCCGGGCCGACGGGGTGAGCCCGTCGGCCGCCATGTCGGTGACCAGTTCGAGGCGGTCCGCGCCTCCGGCCTGGGCGGCGACCGCGTCCTCGGCGTCGAGGGCGATCACCTCCAGGACTGCACGCTTGCTCATGGGACCCCATTCGTCGGATACGTTCGCCGGGTACGACGGCGGCTACAGGTCTAGTCCAATCTGGTCCAAGACTACGCCCCCGGGCCCCGCGAACCCCCCGGATCACGCGGGAAAAACGCCCGATCAGCGCCTGCCTCGCAGGCCACCGGCGTCCTCCGGTGACTCACCCGAAGATGTTCAGCTCCCTCTCCTCCACCCCCGCCAGCTCGTACGCCGCCCCGTCCGCCCGCCGCCCCGCGTAGAGCCGTACGAGCGTGGCGGCGTCGCCGATGAAGCGCCCCGGGGGCCGCTCGCCGCTCACCTCGCCCAGCTTCAGCGGCTCGTCCACGTCGTCGAGGTCGGCGTGGAGCGGCACATGGCCCCGGGCGCGGGTGACGGTGGCGAGCAGCGCCAGCGCGTCCGGCAGCCCGCGCCCCGCGTACGCCCCCGGCTCCCCGAGGGCCTCGCGCACGTCCCCGGCGTGCACCCACTCGCCGAGCGCCACCTGGTCCAGGGCGCCATCCGCGCGGGCGATCACCGGACCGGCCTCGGTCATGCCGCGCTCCAGCTCGTCGACGACCCGCTGATGCGTCCACCCGGCCCGCTCGGCGATGTCGCGGGCGTTGGACTCGGGCGAGAAGACGCCCTCCTCGAAACGCCGCTCCACCACCCGGATCAGCGCGGCCGAACAGTGCGCGAGCACATCCCGCACCGTCCAGCCGGGACAGGCGGCGACCGGCAGCGTGAAGTCCTCGTCGGGCCGGGAGCGCAGCAGCGGCACGAGCGCGTCCCGCTCGATGGTCAGGAGCCGCCCGGGCAGCTCGGGATCACGGACCTCGTTCACGTCGGCAGGTGTCGTCATGGTCTCCACGCTAACCCTCGTGCTTCGCCCGCAAACGGGCCAACGATTCCTCCCGGAAAACACTCGGGCCGCCCCCGAAGGGGCGGCCCCAGGACCTGGTGCGGCCATATGCACCTTGTTGTGTTTGCTATGCCGCTCTCCGGTCAGTGACGACGACCGGCATGGTCGACGAAGGCGGACCAGGAGGCGGGGGACACGGTCAGGGAGCCCCGGCCGGTGTCCTTGGAGTCGCGGATGTGGACGGAGTGGGGGAGAGCGGCGATCTCAAGGCACTCACCACCTGCGCCACCGCTGTAGCTGGACTTGAACCAGTGGAGCGACTGTGCCTGGGACTGCTCGGTGTTCATAGCTCTCCTTGCAGCAACTTCTCGATGTGACGCACGGATTCGGCAGGGGACAGCGCGAGTGCTCGCAAGATCCCATACCGGACGGCAAAAGCCGCGCACATCCCCGGCGTGCACCCACTCGCCGAGCGCCACCTGGTCCAGGGCGCCGTCCGCGCGGGCGATCTTGTTGTGTTTGCTATGCCGCTCTCCGGTCAGTGACGACGACCGGCATGGTCGACGAAGGCGGACCAGGAGGCGGGGGACACGGTCAGGGAGCCCCGGCCGGTGTCCTTGGAGTCGCGGATGTGGACGGAAGAACAAGCGGTGGCAACCTCAACACAGTCACCGCCAGATCCACCGCTGTAGCTGGACTTGAACCAAGGGAGTGACTGGCTCGTGGACTGCTCGCTTGTCATGAGTCTCCTTGCAGCAGCTTCTCGATGCGGCGCACGGATTCCCTCGGGGACAGCGCCTGAGCCCGGATGATCCCATACCGCGCCGCGATGCCACGCACGATTTCCCTGTCAGTGATGACCCGGCCGCTCCCCTGGCTCTCCAGGTAGGCAACCTGTTCTCCTCCTTCCGGCACCATGAGGGTGAAGGGACCGTCCACACAGGCATGGTCGGTTGCCAGAGTCGGCATCACCTGGACCTCTACGTTCGGATTCTGCGTCGTGAGGAGCAGGTGCTCAAGCTGTCCCCGCAGCACCTCTGCACCACCGATGGGTCATTGGAGGACCGCCTCTTCCAGAACGAAGCTGAGGACAGGGGACGGCCTGCGGCTGAAAAGCTTGTGCCGAGCCAGGCGGGCGGCCACCATCTGCTCGATCTCCGCCTCGTGGCGGCGCGGGCGCCAGACTGCGAACATCGTCCTGGCGTACTCCTCCGTCTGAAGCATGCCGGGCACGATCAGTGGCGCGTACTGATGGAACTCAACCGCGGTCTCCTCGATACGGGCCGCGTCCCGGAAGAATGCGGGATACCGCGCCAAGGCGATGGCCTGCTTCATGGCGATCAGCAGCCCGTCGCCGTCCAGCAGACTGTCGAGCCTGTCGATGGCCTCCGGCCGTGGAATCCGCCGCCCCTGTTCGATCGCGGCGATCTGGGCCTCGCTGTATCCGAGCCGTTGAGCCAGTGCGGCCTGGGTGAGTCCGGCCCGCTCGCGGAGGATCTTCACCTGTCTGCCGAAGCACCGCAGGAGTTCGTCAACGGAGTCCGCTTCCCGCGCCGCCGACGGCCCCGGAACCTGTGCCATCAACCGTCCCCTTCCCTGCCCCGACAGTTACGTACAACACCCCCACAGCAGCGCTGTGTAAGGGCGTCGTGACTGGTCACCGTACGGGTGGGGCACGAAGCTGCCCGGCATGACGACCGAAATTCCCCCGTTCGGGAAGACGGGGCACACCACCGGCTCCGAGGCGCAGTTCGCCATGACCTTCACCTCCACGCCGCGCGGGGCTCGCCTGGCCCGACGGCTCGCCTCCCACCGCCTGGACGCCTGGGGATTCCCGTACGGCTCGGAGGTGAACGAGACGCTGACCCTGGTCGTGGCGGAGCTCGCCGCGAACGCGGTGACGCATGGCCGGGTCCCCGGCCGCGACTTCCGGCTGAGCCTGACGCTGTCCGCCGCCCGCGATCGCGTACGCGTCGAGGTCACCGACACCAAGGGCGACCGCTTGCCGCCGGCCCGGCCGTGCGCCCCCGGGAGTCCCGAGGCGGAAGCGGGCCGTGGCCTGTGGTTGGTGACCTGCCTGGTGAGCCGGCTGTTCGTCGAGCCACGGAAGGGGGGCGGTCCCGGGAAGACGGTACGCGCCGAGGTGGATCTCCGCGGCGACGTGCACGGGGCCCAGGGAGCCACGGGCTGACCGGATCTCGCTGCCGGAGGAAGCACCGCGGGCCGGTCCGCCCCGGGGACAATGGCCCCATGGCCGATCTCGACGCCCTTCGCTCCCGTTTCGCCCGCGCCCTGGAGGCGGTCCGGGGACCCGGCTCCGGCCCCGACCCGGCGCCGTACGCCGACAACCTGCTGGCCCGGTGGCGGGAGCCGCAGCGCCGCTACCACACGCTCACGCACCTCACCGCCGTCCTGGACCACGTCGACGTCCTCCAGGAGTACGCCGACGATCCGGACGTGGTGCGGCTGGCCGCCTGGTTCCACGACGCCGTGTACCTGCCGGAGCGGTCGGAGAACGAGGAGCGGTCGGCGCGGCTGGCCGAGCGGGCGCTGCCCGAGGCCGGGGTGCCCGAGGAGAAGACGGCCGAGGTCGCCCGTCTGGTCCGGCTCACCGTCACCCACGACCCGGCCGAGGACGACCGTGACGGGCAGGTGCTGTGCGACGCGGACCTGGCGATCCTCGCCGCGCCGCCGTCCGCGTACGCCGCCTACACCGCGGCCGTCCGCGAGGAGTACCACTTCGTGCCCGGCGACGCCTTCCGCGAGGGCCGCGCCGCGGTCCTGCGCCACCTGCTGGAGTTCCCCCGGCTGTTCCGGACGCCGTACGGCCGCGAGAAGTGGGAGGCGACGGCCCGCTACAACCTCGCTTCCGAGCTGGACCTGCTGGCCGTGCGGTAGCCCTTCCCGGGCGGCGGGCCCGGCCCGGTCAGCCCGGTCCCGAGCCGGTCCGCTCCCCCGTCTCCCTGACCGGCCGGGTCACCTGCTTCGCCACGCACGGCGGCAGCCCCGCCGTCGCGCGGGCCGCCTCGCGCCGGTAGACGCTGGGCGGCATGCCGACCAGCTCGCTGAAGCGCGTGCTGAAGGTGCCCAGCGACGCGCAGCCGACCGCGAAGCAGACCTCGGTGACGCTGAGGTCGCCCTGGCGCAGCAGCGCCATCGCGCGCTCGATGCGCCGCGTCATCAGATAGCTGTACGGCGATTCGCCGAAGGCGGCCTTGAACGCGCGGCTGAGATGCCCGGCCGACATGTGCACGCCACGGGCGAGCGCCTCGACGTCCAGCGGCCGGGCGTACTCCCGGTCGATCCGGTCGCGGACACGGCGCAGCCGGGCGAGGTCGCCCAGGCGCTGGGCTTCGGTGGATCTACTGGCCACACGCGCGATGGTGCCACGCCGGGGCGGCGGTGAACACCCGCCACCGGCCCGCCGCCGAGCCCGCCGCCGGTTGAACCGCTGGACCCGGTTGATCCGCTTGAACCGCTTGAACCGCTTGAAATGCGGTCGCCTCCCGGACGCCCGCCCCGTAGCCTGCCGCCCATGCGGAACGTGGGCGGGGAACGAGTCGAAGAGGCCGTCGCGAGCGCCGTGGCGCTGCTGCGGACGGCGGTGGACCGGGACTGGGAGGGGCCGCGGGCCCACAGGCTGGAATGGAGCTGCCGGGCGACGGCGACGCATATCGCGGAGTGCCTCGTCGGCTACGCGGCCCAGCTGACCGGGCGGGCGGCCGACGGCTACATCCCGTTCGAGATCCGGCTGGAGGAGGGCGCCGGCAACGAGGGCGCGCTGCGGGTGATCGAGGCGACGGGCGGCCTGCTCGCCGCCGCCGTCCGCACCACCCCGCGGCAGGTCCGCGCCTTCCACCCCTACCCCTTCCGCAGCGCGAACCGCGAGGGCTTCGCCGCGATGGGCGTCACCGAGGTGCTGCTGCACACGCACGACATCGCCCGGAGTCTGGGACTGGTGTACGAGCCGCCCGCCGAGGTGGTCTCCTACGCGCTGACCCGGATCTTCCCGACCGTCCGGCCGGGCCCCGCCCCCTGGCCCACCCTGCTGTGGGCCACCGGCCGCGGTGAGCTGCCCGGCCGCGCCCCGGTCACCGGGTGGCGCTGGTCGAACAACCTGGTGATCCCGGCCGGCCGGCTCACCCTCGAAGGCGTCACCCCCGCGTCCGCCGCCGACCTGGGCGCGGGCGGCGACGGCGGATTCGCCTGGGCCGGGAGCGGGCCGCTGGAGGGCACCCGCGAGGGGGCCGGGATCGTGGTGAAGCAGTACGAGGAGGGCGTACTGCGGCCCGAGTGGGGGATGTTCGCGCTGGTCCGGCGGGAGGACGGGCTGGCGGTCGGCGCCATGGGCTTCCACGGGCCGCCGGACGAGGACGGCCGCGTCGAAGTCGGCTACGACCTCGTCGAGGCCGCCCGCGGCCACGGCTACGCCACCGAGGCGCTGCGCGCGCTGTCGGCGTGGGCGCTGGCCCGCGAGGACGTCGCGTCCGTGTGCGCGGCGACCGAGCCCGGCAACCTCGCCTCCCAGGCCGTCCTGGCCCGCGCCGGTTTCACCCGGGTCGCCGGGGACGGCGAGCGGCCCGCCTACGAACTGCGCGGCTGAGCACGCCCCTTGGGCCGCCGCAGTCCGGCCGCGCGCAGCAGCCGCACCACCTCGCGGCTGCCGACCCGCACGGCGCCGGCCCGCACCGCGTCGGCGTAGCGGTGCTCCGGGATGTCGTAGTGGTCGCGCTCGAAGGCCCGGCGGGGGACGCCCAGTCGGGCGGCGAAGGCGTGCAGCTCGGCGAAGGAGACGTCGCTGACGAGGTGCGACCACATCCGGCCGTGGCCCGGCCAGGCCGGCGGATCGATGTAGACCGTCACGGGAGCCTCACGAGGACGCCGTGCCGCCGGTGGCGGCGCCCAGCGAGCCCACCGCCGCCACCTTCACGCCGGCCTTGTGGCACACCCAGTGCGGGTCGGGCCCGAGTTCGGGCTCGACGTCCAGGGCGTGCGGGTCGCCGGAGCCGCACACCGGGCACAGGGGCCAGCGGCCGTACCGCTCCAGCAGCGCGTCCTGCACGTCCTGCGCGACCAGGCCGGCGACGTACTCCGCGCCGTCCGGCCACTGTTCGACCCACCACCGCCGCTGCGCCACGGAGTCCTCGACGAGGGACACCACGTCCGCCTCGGCGACCTCGCCCGCGACCAGATCGGCGAGCACGAGGGCGCGCGCCGCGTGCAACGCCTGCTCCAGGGGGCTGATGGGGTCCATGCACCCATTGTGCGCACTCTTGACCCCGGCACCGAACCGAAAATATCTTTCACAGGTGACCGAGAACGTGAAGGAAACTTTCGCACCGGCCACCGGCCGGGCGGGCAGGCGGGGTTCGGTCCCCGTGCCCGCCGCGCTCGTCGCCAAGGTGCGCACGCTGGCCCCCTCGATGACCCGGTCCATGCAGCGCGTCGCCGAGGCCGTCGCGGGCGACCCGGCCGGCTGTGCCGCCCTCACGGTCACCGGCCTGGCCGAGCGCACCGGCACCAGCGAGGCCACCGTCGTGCGCACGGCCCGCCTGCTCGGCTACCCCGGCTACCGCGATCTGCGCCTGGCGCTGGCCGGGCTCGCCGCCCAGCAGCAGTCGGGCGGCTCCCCCGCGATCACGACCGACATCGCGGTGGACGACCCCATCGCCGACGTCGTCGCCAAACTCGCCTACGACGAGCAGCGGACCCTCGCCGACACCGCGGCCGGCCTGGACACCGTCCAGCTCGGCGCGGCCGTCACCGCGCTGGCCACCGCCCGCCGCACCGACGTCTACGGCATCGGCGCCTCCGGCCTGGTCGCCCAGGACCTCACCCAGAAGCTCCTGCGCATAGGGCTGATAGCCCACGCCCCCGGCGATCCGCACCTCGCCGTCACCAACGCCGTCCAGCTGCGCGCCGGGGACGTGGCCGTCGCCATCACGCACTCCGGTTCGACCGGCGACGTCATCGAGCCGCTGCGCGTCGCCTTCGAGCACGGGGCCGCCACCATCGCGATCACCGGCCGCCCCGACAGCCCGGTCACGCAGTACGCCGACCATGTGCTCACCACCGCCACCTCCCGGGAGACCGAACTGCGCCCGGCGGCGATGTCGTCCCGCACCAGCCAGCTCCTCGTCGTGGACTGCCTGTTCGTGGGCGTGGCGCAGCGGACGTACGACACGGCGGGGCCCGCGCTGGCGGCGTCGTACGAGGCGCTGGCCCACCGGCACGGGGCGCGCCGCGCGAGACCGTAGGGCCGCGCGCCGCGCGGGACCGTGGGGCCGCCCCGCCGCGGGAGACCGCGGACGGTCGCGTCCGGCCGCGCCCCGCCCCGCTCCCGTGTTCCCGGGCACATCGCACCCGTCCCCCACCGGAAGTCACCGAAGAGAGCCGCCCGTCATGACCCTGCCCTCCCACCGCCCCGATCTGCGCGCCCAGTTGGAGCAGCTGGCCACCGAGGCGTTCCGCCCCGAGCTGTCCGGGATCGACCGCCTGCCCACCCTGGAGATCGCGCGGCTGATGAACGGCGAGGACGCCACCGTACCCGCGGCGGTCGCCGAGCGGCTCCCCGAGATCGCCGCCGCGATCGACGCCGTGGCCGCCCGGATGGCCCGCGGCGGGCGGCTGGTCTACGCGGGCGCCGGCACGGCCGGGCGGCTCGGCGTGCTGGACGCCTCCGAGTGCCCGCCCACCTTCAACACCGCGCCCGGCCAGGTCACCGGTCTGATCGCGGGCGGCCGGGAGGCCATGGTGTCGCCGGTCGAGGGCGCGGAGGACTCCGGGGACCTGGCGCGGGCGGATCTGGACGCCCTCGGTCTCACCCCCGAGGACGCGGTGGTCGGCATCTCGGCCTCCGGGCGCACCCCGTACGCGGTCGGCGCGGTCGAGCACGCCCGGGCGCGCGGCGCCCTCACCATCGGCCTCTCCTGCAACGCGGGCAGCGCCCTGGCGGCCGCCGCCGACCACGGCATCGAGGTCGTCACCGGTCCCGAGCTCGTCACCGGCTCCACCCGGCTGAAGGCGGGCACGGCCCAGAAGCTCGTCCTCAACATGATCTCGACGATCACGATGATCCGGCTGGGCAAGACCTACGGGAATCTGATGGTCGACGTCCGCGCCTCCAACGACAAGCTGCGCGCCCGTTCCCGCCGGATCGTCGCCCTGGCCACCGGTGCCGCCGACGAGGAGATCGAACGCGCCCTGGCCGCCGCCGACGGCGAGGTGAAGCACGCCATCCTGATCCTGCTGGCGGACGTCGACGGCCCGGCGGCGGCCCGCCTTCTGGAGGACTCCGGCGGCCATCTGCGCGCCGCGCTCGCCGCGGCGGAGGGCTGACCCGCACGCTCGGGGGGTGCACACCGACGCCCGCGCCCTCGCCGCCGCCCTCCTGCCCCTGGTCGGCGGAGCCGCCAACGTCACCTCCGCCGCCCACTGCGTGACCCGCCTGCGCCTGGCCCTGGCCGACCGCTCCCGCGTCGACGAGGCGGCCCTGCGGGCGCTGCCCGGGGTCCTGGGCGTGGTGGAGGACGGCGAGTCGTACCAGATCGTGCTCGGCCCGGGGGTGGTGGGACGGGTGACGGCGGAATTCGAACGGCTGCTGCCGGCCCGCGCGCCCGCCACCCCGCCCCCCAGCACCACGGCGGCCGCACTGGCGGCGCGCGGCGCGGAGTTGAAGGAGCGGCACAAGCGGCGCGGCGCGACCCCCGGCAAGGCGGCCCTGCGCCGCGTCGCCGACGTGTTCGTGCCGCTCATCCCCGCCCTGATCGGCTGCGGCATCCTCGCGGGCGTCGCGGGCCTGCTGGCCAACCTCGGATGGCTGCCCGCCCTCACCCCGGCCCTGTCCGCCCTCGCCACCGCCTTCATGGCGCTGATCGCGGTGTTCGTCGGCCACAACACCGCCAGGGAGTTCGGCGGCACCCCGGTGCTGGGGGGCGCGGTCGCGGCCGTCGTGGTCTACCCGGGCGTGGCGAAGGTGACGGCGTTCGGCTCGGCGCTCACCCCGGGCCAGGGCGGCGTGCTGGGCGCGCTGGCGGCGGCGCTGCTGGGGACGTACGTGGAGAAGTGGTGCCGCGCCCGCCTCCCCGGCACCCTGGACGTCCTGCTCACCCCCACCCTCACCGTCCTGGTCTCCGGCCTGGTCACGCTGTACGTCCTCATGTACGCGGCCGGGCAGGTCGCCTCGGCGACCGGCGCGGCGGCGACCTGGCTGCTCACCCACACCGGCGCCCTGGCCGGCCTGCTGCTCGGCGGCCTCTTCCTCCCCCTCGTCATGCTGGGCCTGCACCAGGCCCTCATTCCCCTGCACGCCACCCTCATCGAACAGCGGGGCCACACCGTGCTGCTGCCCCTGCTCGCCATGGCGGGCGCGGGCCAGGTCGGCGCGGCGGCGGCGGTCTACGTCCGCCTGCGCCACGACACCTCTCTGCGGACGACGATCAGATCGGCGCTCCCGGCCGGACTGCTCGGCGTCGGCGAGCCGCTGATCTACGGCGTCTCCCTGCCCCTGGGCCGCCCGTTCCTCACGGCCTGTGTGGGCGGGGCGGCGGGCGGCGCCTTCGTCGGCGCGTTCGCGATGCGCGGGGCGGAGACCGGGGCGACGGCGATCGGCCCCTCGGGCTGGGCCCTGTTCCCGCTGCTCACGGGCGACGCGGGCCCGGCCGTGGCGGCGGCGGTCTACGGCGGCGGGCTGCTGACCGGGTACGCGGTCGGGTTCCTGGCCACGTACTGTTTCGGCCTGAACGGCGCGGCAGGGGTGCCTGTCGGTGCCGTGTGCGACCCTGAGGGACATGAACCACGCCCAGCTGACCGCCCTGGGCCGCGCCCTGCGCCTCCTCGGTGAGCACGGCGAGGCCCTCACCGCCGACACCCCGGACGCCAGGCTGCACGAGGTCAAGGCGGACCTGAAACGCGCGCTGGACCTGCTGGAGGACAGCGTCACCACGGCGGCGCCGGCCACCCGCTGCCCCGAGCATCCGAACGGCCCGGTCGACACCGCCGCCCCCGACCTGTGCCTGCTGTGCGAGACCCGCCGCCGCGCCGCCCGCCGCGCCGAGTACGGCGGCGGCCCCGCCCGGCCCCGGCCCGCCGAGCCGGCCCCCTCCCGGTACGGCCTGCGGGGCGACCGCCCCCAGCCCCAGCAGCGCTGGCTGCCCGAGGCGTGGAACGGCCAGGCGTGGCAGCTGTGCGGCACCCCGCGCCGCGACCGGCGCGAGGCCGAGCTGTACATCGCCGCCCAGCTGCGCGGACCGCGCCCCGCCACCGCGTACCGTCTCGTGCACGAGTTCACGGACTACGAGGTGCTGCGGGTGTGGGGGACGCCGGTCCGCGTGGACGTGGAGCCGATGGGCTGAACACCCCCGGGCCCGCGACTCCTAGGCGAAGTTCGCGTACTGCCCGGGCTGGTAGTCGCCGGCCGGCTGCCGGGTGATGACGTTCAGCCGGTTGAAGGTGTTGATCAGGGCGATCTGGGCCACCAGCGCGACGAGCTGCTCCTCGTCGTAGTGCTTGGCGGCGTTCGCCCAGACCTCGTCCGGGACCCCGGCCCCGTCCGCGAGGCGGGTGCCCTGCTCCGCCAGCTCCAGCGCGGCACGCTCGGCCTCGGTGAAGACCGTGGCCTCCCGCCAGGTCGCGACCAGATTGATGCGCACGGAGGTCTCGCCGGCCGCCGCGGCGTCCTTGGTATGCATGTCGAGGCAGCCGGCGCAGCCGTTGATCTGGCTGGCGCGGATGTTGACCAGCTCCTGGGTCGCGGTCGGGACACCGGCCGCCTTGAGCGCGTGGCCCGCGGCGACGATGTGCTTCAGGAAGGTGCGCGCGGTCGGGCTGGCGAAGACGTTCAAACGGGCTTCCATGGGCCGTACTCCTCTGCCGTTTCTGCCGTGGTCGATGGCTACACCCCTACGACGGGACGGCCCGCCGCGATGTGACAGCGGCTCCGTGTGACGCGCCTCACCGCTGCGGCATCCGTTGTGTCATCTATCGTTTCTCGATAGATTTCCATCGTTGGACGATCGATTCCGTGGGTCGGCCGGGCCCGACGGCAGACAGACCCGAACGGGACGAGACAGGCAGAAGGAGGGGCGATGGGCAGACTGACGGTGCTGGCCCTGCGCGCCGTGCTCGTGGCGCTGCTGGCCGGCTCGGTGTTCACGCAGGCGGTGATGGTGCCGCTGCTCGGCGCCGACCTGGACGGGGCCGAGGCGGACTTGGGGTATCCGCCGGCCGCCTACCTCACGATCATCGTGCTGGGCGTCGTGGCGGCGCAGGTCGTCCTGGTCTGCGTATGGCGCCTGGTGACGATGGCACGGCGCGGCACGGTCTTCTCCCACGCCGCCTTCCGGTACGTGGACACCGTGATCGGCGCGTTCGCGGCGGCGGCGCTCCTGGTGTTCGCGTTCGCGGTCACCCTCGCCCCGGGCGAGGCCGTCGCCCCGGGCGTCGTCCTGCTGGTCTGCGGCATCTCCCTGGCGGTCCTCGGCGTCGCGCTGATCGTCCTGGTCCTGCGGGCCCTGCTCGCCCAGGCCGTCGCCCGCGACGTCGAGGCCGCGCGCATGGAGGCCGAGCTGGACGGGGTGATCTGATGCCGATCGTCGTCGACATCGACGTGCTGCTGGCCAGACGGAAGATGTCCGTCGGCGAGCTCGCCGAGCGCGTCGGCATCACCCCCGCCAACCTCGCCGTGCTCAAGAACGGCCGCGCCAAGGCGGTGCGCTTCACGACCCTCGCCGCGCTGTGCGAGGTGCTCGACTGCCAGCCGGGAGACCTGCTGCGCTGGGAGGCCGGGGAGACCACCGCCGGGTGACGCCGCTCCGCCCGGCGGTCCGGGCCGGGCCAAGCCCCGCACCAGGGCCCCGGCGGCCGGGTCACGTCCCCGCGCTCTGCCGGTTCGCCCACCGCAGCCGCGCCCGCAGCACCTCCTCCGGAGCCGCCGGGCCCACCGACTCCGCCGGGCACTCCCACGGCCGGCCGCCGGCCACGGGCCGCAACCGCACCGCCCCGCCGACGTGCTCCACCACCTCCCCCATCCGCCCGTCCCGCACGTCCACCACCGGCGTGCCGACCGCCGGACACTCTCCGCGCAGCACCGACGCCAGCCGCTCGGCCGTACGCACGCTGCACCGCCCCAGGTCGACGAGGGCGAACGGCTCGTCGCCCGCGCCGGTCGCGGGATCCACGCACAGGGACGGCAGGATCACACCGACGCCCGCGAGGGCCTTCCGCAGGGACTCCACGACATCTTCGGTCGATCGCACCCTCCACCACCTCCACGCTGAGTCGCACACTGGACACACAGCGTGTTTGCCCCGGGTCCGACCTGCCCATACAGGCGCCCGGCAACCCGCGCCCCACGGCCGGGAGTTGCCCTCGGGCCCGGCCCCGGGGACCACGCTCCGTCATCGCCCGCACGCGACCACGGGGCGACGCTCCGTCACGTGGGAGAGAGAGCCGGGCCGTTCACGACCGGGGCCGGACCGGGGCCGGGGCCGCCCCGGCGCCGGTGGGGGACCGGGGGTCAGCGCGGCGCCGCGGGCGGCCGGCGCGTCAGCTCAGCGTCCGCAGCGACGACGGGTCGTACGGCGCCAGTTCGGCGAAGCGGCCCGCGAGGACCTTCTGGGCCCAGTGCGGGTCCTGGAGCAGGGCGCGGCCGACCGCCACCAGGTCGAACTCGTCACGCTCCAGGCGGTCCAGCAGGTCGTCGAGGCCGCCGAGTTCGGCGCCCCGGCCCTGGAACGCCTCGATGAAGTCGCCGTTCAGGCCGACCGAGCCGACCGTGATGGCGGGCTTGCCGGTGAGCTTCCTGGTCCAGCCCGCGAGGTTCAGGCCGGAGCCGTCGAACTCCGGGACCCAGTAGCGGCGGGTGGAGGCGTGGAAGGCGTCCACACCGGCCGCGGCGAGCGGGGTGAGGATGGCCTCCAGCTCCTCGGGGGTCTCGGCGAGGCGGGCGTCGTAGGCGTCCTGCTTCCACTGCGAGTAGCGGAAGATCACCGGGAAGTCGGCGGAGACCGCCTCGCGGACGGCGGCCACGAGCTCCGCCGCGAACTTGGCGCGGGCGACCGGGTCGCCGCCGTAGGCGTCGGTGCGGCGGTTGGTGCCCGCCCACAGGAACTGGTCGATCAGATAGCCGTGGGCGCCGTGGAGCTCCACACCGTCGAAGCCGATCCGCTCGGCGGCGGCCGCGGCCTCGGCGAACGCGCCGATGACGTCGTCCAGGTCCTGCCGGGTCATCGCCTTGCCGGTGGGCTCGCTCTCGCCGATCCGCAGCCCGGAGGGGCCGACGGCCGGGGCCTCGGGGAAGGGCGGCTCGCCCTGCTTGCGGACCATGCCGATGTGCCAGAGCTGCGGCACGATCGTGCCGCCCGCCGCGTGCACGGCCTCGGCGACCTTCGCCCAGCCGGCGAGCTGCTCCTCGCCGTGGAAGCGCGGCACCCGGTCGCTCTGCCCGGCGGAGGGATGGCCGACGTAGGTGCCCTCGGTGACGATCAGTCCGACACCGGCGGCGGCGCGGCGCCCGTAGTACGACACGACGTCCTCGCCGGGGATGCCGTCCGGGGAGAACTGGCGGGTCATCGGCGCCATCGCGATGCGGTTCGGGACGGTCAGCCCGTTGATCACGGCCGGACGGGAGAGGAGGTCGGCCGCGCGGGAGGCGGCCTCGGAGGCGGTGACGGTCACGTGGGGCTCCTCGAAGCGGTACTGGACGGTATGTGCGCGTGCATGGAACGCACTCCCCCGTCAACCGGCCGCCGCCCGGACGGATTCCGTCCGCGCCACCCGCACCGCTGTGATCCCCGACACCCCGGCCGCCCGGCCGCCCGGGGGCGGCCGGGGCCCGGACGCGCCCGAGGGCGGCACCCCCTGTCTCCAGGGAGTGCCGCCCTCGGAAAGGACGGTCGATCAACCGGAACCGGTCGATCAGAAGTCCATGTCACCGCCCGGCATGCCGCCGCCGGCCGGGGCAGCGGCCTTCTCCGGCTTGTCGGCGATGACGGCCTCGGTGGTGAGGAACAGCGCGGCGATGGAGGCGGCGTTCTGCAGCGCGGAACGGGTCACCTTCGCCGGGTCGATGATGCCTTCCTTGACCAGGTCGACGTACTCGCCGGTCGCGGCGTTCAGGCCGTGGCCCGGGGTCAGGTTGCGCACCTTCTCCACCACGACACCGCCCTCGAGGCCGGCGTTGACGGCGATCTGCTTCAGCGGGGCCTCCAGCGCGAGCTTCACGGCCTGGGCGCCGGTCGCCTCGTCACCCTCCAGCTCCAGCTTCTCGAAGACCTGCGAGGCCTGGAGCAGGGCCACGCCACCACCGGCGACGATGCCCTCCTCGACGGCCGCCTTCGCGTTGCGGACGGCGTCCTCGATGCGGTGCTTGCGCTCCTTGAGCTCGACCTCGGTGGCGGCACCGGCCTTGATGACGGCCACGCCGCCCGCGAGCTTGGCCAGGCGCTCCTGGAGCTTCTCGCGGTCGTAGTCGGAGTCGCTGTTCTCGATCTCGGCGCGGATCTGGTTCACGCGGCCCTGGACCTGGTCGGCGGAGCCGGCACCGTCGACGATGGTGGTCTCGTCCTTGGTGATGACCACCTTGCGGGCCTTGCCCAGCAGGTCGAGGGTGGCGTTCTCCAGCTTGAGGCCGACCTCCTCGGAGATGACCTCGCCGCCCGTGAGGATGGCGATGTCGCCGAGCATGGCCTTGCGGCGGTCGCCGAAGCCCGGGGCCTTGACGGCGACGGACTTGAAGGTGCCGCGGATCTTGTTGACGACCAGGGTCGACAGGGCCTCGCCCTCGACGTCCTCGGCGATGATCAGCAGCGGCTTGCCCGACTGCATGACCTTCTCCAGGAGCGGGAGCAGGTCCTTGACGGAGGAGATCTTGGAGTTCGCGATCAGGATGTACGGGTCGTCGAGGACGGCCTCCATACGCTCCATGTCGGTGGCGAAGTACGCCGAGATGTAGCCCTTGTCGAAGCGCATACCCTCGGTGAGCTCCAGCTCCAGACCGAAGGTCTGGGACTCCTCGACGGTGATGACGCCTTCCTTGCCGACCTTGTCCATGGCCTCGGCGATGAGCTCGCCGATCTGGGTGTCGGCGGCGGAGATGGAGGCCGTGGAGGCGATCTGCTCCTTGGTCTCGACATCCTTCGCCTGCTCCAGCAGGGCGGCGGAGACGGCCTCGACGGCCTTCTCGATACCGCGCTTCAGAGCCATCGGGTTGGCGCCGGCGGCGACGTTGCGCAGGCCCTCGCGGACCAGCGCCTGGGCGAGAACGGTCGCGGTGGTCGTACCGTCACCGGCGACGTCGTCCGTCTTCTTGGCGACTTCCTTGACCAGCTCGGCGCCGATCTTCTCGTACGGGTCCTCGAGCTCGATCTCCTTGGCGATGGAGACACCGTCGTTGGTGATCGTGGGGGCGCCCCACTTCTTCTCGAGGACGACGTTGCGGCCCTTGGGGCCGAGGGTCACCTTGACGGCGTCCGCGAGCTGGTTCATGCCGCGCTCGAGGCCGCGCCGCGCCTCCTCGTCGAACGCGATGATCTTGGCCATGTGAAGTGGTCCCTCCAGGACTGGGGGTGATTCCTCCGGACCGCGCCCGCGCCCGCGACGGACGGCTCGCCGGCCTCGTGGTTCCTTGCCCCACCCGGCCCGCGGGCCTCACCGACCCGGTCCTTCGCTGTCACTCTCACCTTCAGAGTGCTAACGCAATGATTAGCACTCGGGCATGCCGAGTGCAAGCGCCTCTCGGGGTTCGGGCGGGGCGCGCGGCCGCACGCGCGCGGAGCGCGCGCCGGGTTCCGGACACGACGGAGGGCTCGCACCCGTGCCGGGTGCGAGCCCTCCCGAGAAGACCGTTTCGCTAGCGGTCGGTCGCGCGTTCAGGCAGTGACGCGGACCATGTCGGCCTGCGGGCCCTTCTGGCCCTGCGAGATCTCGAACTCGACCCGCTGGCCCTCTTCCAGGGTGCGGTAGCCGTCCATCTGGATCGCGCTGTAGTGGACGAAAACATCCGCACCACCGTCGACCGCGATGAAGCCGTACCCCTTCTCCGCGTTGAACCACTTGACGGTGCCCTGAGCCATGCCTAACTCCCCTATTACTGGCCCTTGCACAGATCCACACTTCGCGGACCCGGGTCAGACCTCACCCCCCAACGACTGGGGGCGTGCGCCGGAACGCGTCGACCGCGGCCGAATGTATCTGTCCAACTGCCGTCTGCAACAGGTCAATCGGACGAGAAATCTGGACGCGCGCGGTCCGGAATGTGGTGAGAATTCGGTGGAATGCCGGGCAAGTCGGGCTCCACAAAGGGAGTGAAAGCCACAAAAGACGCGCACACTTTGGCTACATCTTGTCGGGCGAGCGGCAGGAATTCACGGGTTTCCGATCGGGTGATCGGCAACGTGTTCCCCAACTGTACCGCGCTCAACCACACGGAATTGCCCCCTCCGCTTCTCTTGCGGAGGAGGCGATTTCTCTTGCGGAGGGGGCAAGGCGGGGAACCCGGGAACGCCGCCGTCACCGGAGGCGGCGGCGGGTTCCGGTCAGCCGCCGGCGACCGCCGGGATGATGGACACGCCGGCCCCGTCGGGGGTGGCCGTCTCCAGGCCCTGCTCGAAGCGGACGTCGTCGTCGTTGACGTAGACGTTGACGAAGCGGCGCAGCTTGCCCTGGTCGTCCAGGACGCGGGCGGCGATGCCGGTGTGGTTCTTCTCCAGGTCGGCGATGACCTCGGCGAGGGTCGCGCCCTCGGCGGTCACCTCGGCCTGGCCGCCGGTGTAGGTGCGCAGGATGGTGGGGATGCGGACGGTGACGCTCACGGGGGAATCCTCCGGTCGGGATGACGTACGGGGGGCGCGGACCGAGGTCCTGGGGCCCGGGTCAGGCGAGGCCGGCCTCGCGGAAGGAGTCGAGGGTGGGCCGGATCGTCGCGGTCAGGCCGGTGCCGGCCACCGCGTCGAGGGTCTTCAGGCCGTCGCCGGTGTTGAGGACGACGGTCGTCTTCGCCGGGTCCAGGAGGCCGTTCTCGATCAGCTTGCGGGTGACGCCCACCGTCACGCCGCCGGCCGTCTCCGCGAAGATGCCCTCGGTCCGGGCGAGCAGCTTGATCGCGTCCACGACCTGCTCGTCCGTCACGTCCTCCACGGCACCGCCGGTGCGGCGCGCGATGTCGAGGACGTAGGGGCCGTCGGCCGGGTTGCCGATGGCGAGGGACTTGGCGATGGTGTTCGGCTTCTGCGGCCGGACCACGTCGTGCCCCGCCTTGAAGGCGGTGGACACCGGCGAGCAGCCCTCGGCCTGCGCGCCGAAGATCGTGTACGGCCGGTCCTCGACCAGGCCGAGCCTGATGAGCTCCTGAAGGCCCTTGTCGATCTTCGTGAGCTGGGAGCCGGAGGCGATCGGGACGACGATCTGGTCGGGCAGCCGCCAGCCGAGCTGCTCGCAGATCTCGTACGCCAGGGTCTTGGACCCTTCGGCGTAGTAGGGCCGCAGGTTGACGTTGACGAAGCCCCAGCCCTCGCCGGCCGGGTCGCCGATCAGCTCGGAGCAGAAGCGGTTCACGTCGTCGTAGTTGCCCTCGATGCCGACGAGCTCACCGCCGTAGACGGCGGCCATGACGACCTTGCCCTGCTCCAGGTCGTGCGGGATGAACACGCAGGAGCGGAAGCCGGCGCGGGCGGCGGCGGCGCCGACGGCGCCGGCCAGGTTGCCGGTGGAGGAGCAGGACAGGGTGGTGAAGCCGAAGGCGCGGGCGGCCTCCAGGGCCTGCGCGACGACGCGGTCCTTGAAGGAGTGGGTCGGGTTGCCGGAGTCGTCCTTGACGTACAGGCCGCCGGTGACGCCGAGTTCATGGGCGAGGTTGTCGGCCTTGACCAGCTTGGTCCAGCCGGGGTTGAGGTTCGGCTTGCCGGCGACGTCGGCCGGGACGGGCAGGAGGGGGGCGTAGCGCCAGATGTTCGCGGGACCGGCCTCGATGCGCCGGCGCAGTTCCTCGGTGTCGTAGCCCGAGAAGTCGTAGGCGATCTCCAGGGGGCCGAAACACTCCTCGCACGCGAAGACCGGGCCGAGGGGGACGCGGTGGCCGCACTCCCGGCAGGAAAGCGCCGCGGCAGGCCCGAGGTCGACGGAAGGGGTGGTGCTTGCGACAGTCTGCACAGCCATGTGAGGCGAGGCCCTTTCTCCTCATCTTCCTCGCGGCGCACCTCGCCACGAGACGGATTTGGCACCTTCCCTAGCCGGGAGCCTCGCTCCTGAACGAGAACCGACTGGAGGGTTGCCGGGGCTTCAACGGGCCGTGTCCCTCTGCCCCTCTGGATGAGCTGTATGCGGTTGTGTGAACGCGGGCGAGCAGGGGTGCGACCCCCGACATGCGATGGTCATCCGCGTTGTTCAAGACTGTAACCGACGGCCAGGACAGTTGAGATAGTCGTCCGAACCGCGAGATGGATCACACCGGACCACCGGAAAAGACGCACCGGACCGGATCACCGGGAAAACCGGGCCGGAACCGGGCCCCGCCGGACCGGACGGTCCGGACCGCCTAGCAGACGCGAAGGAGCCACCGACCGTGCTGGAAGAAGTCGAGCGCTGGCTGCGCGCACGCTCCTGGTCCCTGGCCGACCGGCCGCTGCACCAGGTCCTCGCCGCCAAGCGCGCCACGGGGCAGTCGGTCAGCGTCGTGCTCCCCGCGCTCGACGAGGAGGCGACCGTGGGCGACATCGTCGCGGCCATCCGCCGCGACCTGATCCTCCAGGCCCCCCTGGTCGACGAGCTCGTCGTGGTCGACTCGGGCTCCACCGACCGCACGGCCGAGGTGGCCGCCGCGGCGGGCGCGCGGGTGGTCCACCGCGACGAGATCCTCCCGCGCATCCCGGCCGTGCCCGGCAAGGGCGAGGTGCTGTGGCGCTCGCTGCTGGCCACGCGCGGCGACATCGTCTGCTTCGTCGACGCCGATCTGCGCGAGTTCTCCTCGGACTTCGTCACCGGCATCGTGGGCCCGCTGCTCACCGATCCGGACGTGCACCTGGTCAAGGCGATGTACGACCGTCCGCTCACGGTCTCCGGCGCGTCCGCCGACCGGACGGCCGCGGCCGGGCAGGGCGGCCGGGTCACCGAGCTGATGGCCCGCCCGCTGCTCAACATGCACTGGCCGCAACTGGCCGGGTTCGTCCAGCCGCTGGGCGGCGAGTACGCGGCCCGCCGCTCCCTGCTGGAGCAGCTCCCCTTCCCCGTCGGCTACGGCGTGGAGCTCGGCATGCTCGTCGACGCCCTGCACCTGGTGGGCCTGAACGCCCTCGCCCAGGTCGACGTGGGCGTGCGCAAGCACCGCCACCAGGACGGGCAGGCGCTGGGCCGGATGGCCGCCGCCATCTACCGCACCGCCCAGCTCCGGCTGGCCCGCGGCCATCTGATCCGGCCGTCCCTCACCCAGTTCGAACGCGGCGAGGACGGCTTCGAGCCGCGGACGTACTCCGTGGACACCGAGGAGAGGCCGCCGATGGTGGAGGTCGCGGAGTACGCGCGGCGGCGGGTGGCGTGAGCCGGTACGGCCCCCGGCCTCCCGCGCCGGCCGGTGCCGCCGCCCGGCCGGCGCCGGCGTGCGCCCCGCCGCCGGCGGACTCTCCCGTGGCGCCGCGCACGCCCGGCACACGAGTGACCGCGGTGAAAAGCCGCCGGGGCGCCGCGTGGGCACGTTTGAGCGATCGGGACCCGGGCTAGGTTGAGGCGTATGGCTTCAACGTTCGGTGCTGCTCAGGTCCTGGTGGCCTCCAACCGTGGGCCCGTCTCGTACCAGGTGGAGGAGGACGGCTCGCTCACCGCCAAACGGGGCGGCGGCGGGCTGGTCTCCGGGCTGTCGGCCATCGGGCCGGACGCGGGCGCCCTGTGGGTGTGCTCGGCGCTGTCCGACGGTGACCGGGAGGCGGTGCGGCGCGGGGCCGGCGAGGACGGCGTGCGGATGCTGGACGTCCCGGCCGACGTGCACGCCGACGCCTACAACGGCATCGCCAACTCGGTGCTGTGGTTCGTCCACCACATGCTGTACCAGACGCCGCTGGAGCCGGTCTTCGACGCGGAGTTCCGCCGGCAGTGGGCGGCGTACGAGCGCTTCAACCGGGCCTTCGCCGAGGCGCTGGCCGAGGAGGCCGCCGAGGGGGCGGTCGCGATCGTCCAGGACTACCACCTGACGCTGGTGCCGGGGATGCTCCGCGAGCTGCGGCCCGACCTGCGCATCGGGCACTTCTCGCACACCCCGTGGGCTCCGCCGGAGTACTTCCGGATGCTGCCGGACGACGTGGCCGGGCAGGTCCTGCGGGGCATGCTGGGCGCGGACCGGCTCGGGTTCCTCACCCAGCGCTGGGCGGACGCGTTCACCGCCTGCTGCGAGGCGTTCGCCGGGGGGCTCGGCGACACCCGTGTCGGCGTGCACGGGCTCGGCGCGGACGGGGACTTCCTGCGGCGGCGGTCGCACGAGGCGGACGTGGACGAGCGGATGGCGGCGCTGCGGGCGGAGATCGGCCCGGGCCGGAAGACGATCGTGCGGGTGGACCGCACCGAGCTGTCGAAGAACATCGTGCGCGGCCTGCTGGCCTACCGGCACCTGCTCGCCGAGCGCCCGCAGTGGCGGGAGCGGGTCGTGCACGTCGCGTTCGCCTACCCGTCGCGACAGGATCTGGCCGTGTACCGCGACTACACGGCCGAGGTACGGCGGCTCGCCGAGGAGATCAACGCGGAGTACGGGACGGCGGACTGGACGCCGGTCGTCCTGCACGTCGAGGACGACTTCGCCCGCTCGCTGGCCGCCTACCGGCTGGCCGACGTGGCGCTGGTCAACCCCATCCGGGACGGCATGAACCTGGTCGCCAAGGAGGTGCCCGTCGTCTCCGACGAGGGCTGCGCGCTGGTGCTGTCCCGGGAGGCCGGCGCGTTCGAGGAACTCGGCGAGGACGCGGTGCCCGTCAACCCGTACGACGTGGTCCAGACGGCCGAGGCCCTGCACACGGCGCTGTCGATGCCCGCCGGGGAGCGGGCGGAACGCGCCAAGCGCCTGTCCGCCGCGGCGACCGCCCTGCCCCCGGCGCGGTGGTTCCTGGAGCAGCTGGAAGCCCTGCGGGACTGACCGACCTCGGCGGGCCGGACTCGGCCGGCCCGCCGACGCGCGTCCGGCCGGACCGCCTCTCCCCCGACCGGGCCGCCGGCCCCCGTCAGGCGAGGCGTGCCGCCAGGTGCCGCAGCAGGCCCACCACGCCCGCCGGGCCGTCCACGACGAGGTCCGCCCGCTCCCGCAGCCGCGTCACCTCGTCGCTGCCGCTGCACACCAGGACGCCGGGCGTACCGGCGGCGCGCAGCTCGTCGACGGCCGCGTAGGCCGGCAGGTCGCCGAGGTCGTCGCCCGCGTAGAGGACGCACTCCGCCCCGATCGCGCGGACGTACTCGGTCAGGGCGACGCCCTTGTCCATGCCCGGCGGGCGCAGTTCCAGGACCATCCGCCCCGGCTCGACGATGAGGCCGTGGCGGGCGGCCAGGTCGGACAGGGGGGCGCGCAGGGCCTCGAAGGCGGCCTGCGGGTCGGCGGCGCGGCGGGTGTGGACGGCGAACGCGCGCCCCTTCTCCTCGACCCGCGTTCCCTGCCCGGGCCCGGCCCCGGCCTTCTCCAGCAGGCCCGGCAGCTCGGCGCGGGCGGCCGCGACGCCGGGGTCGGGGGCGGGCGAGGTGACCTCGCCGGTGGCGGCGTCCCAGCGCTCGGCGCCGTAGTGGCCGAGGACGACGAGGTGTTCCAGGCCGGGCACGCCCGCGAAACCGCCGTACCGGACGGCGACCTCGGCCGGGCGGCCGGTGATCACCGCGACGGCGGCCAGCCGGGGGGCGAGGGCCGCGAGCACCGGTACGGCGTCGGGGTGCGCGCGGGCCTGGTCGGGGTCGGGCACGATCGGGGCGAGCGTGCCGTCGAAGTCCAGCGCGACCACCGCGCGGCCGGGGCGCGCGAGGAGGGCGTCCAGGCCCTCCCGTCCGGCCTCGGTCGCGGGCGTCGGCGGGTCGTCCAGGGGATGCGAGGGGACGTCGGTGGAGTCCTTGTTGCTGCCCATAGGGCGAACCTATCCCCGACGGGCCGCCGCTACGCCCCCCGAGCCCGCCCGCCTCAGCGCGCCGCCCGGCGGGCCTCGCGGACCCGGCGCAGCCGGTTGACCGTCACCGGGTCCGCGGCGAGGGCCCGCGGGTCGTCCAGCAGGGCGTTGAGCACCTGGTAGTAGCGCACCGGGGCCAGCCCCAGCTCCTCCCGTATCGCGCGCTCCTTGGCGCCGGGGCCGGGGAAGCCACGGCGTTCGAGGGCGAGGACACGCAACTCGCGTTCACCGAGCCGACCGGGCGCGCCGCTCCCGCCGGGCCCACCCGTCCCGCCGGTTCCGCCGAGCTCTTCGGGCTGCTCCTGCTCCATGCCCGCCACCGTAACGCGCGGCACCGACAGCGGACGGCCTCCGGCCACCACCCCGCCGCCGGTCCTCCGCCGCTCGCTACTCCGCGCTCTCCGCCCGGGTCGCCGTGGCCTGGATGGAGCCGAGCACGGCCTCCGGGCTGCCGCCCGGGGCGACCGCCCGGCCGATCCGCTTCTTGATCTCCGCGCTGACCTCGGCCCAGGAGACCTTGCCGACCGGGTAGAGCTCGGACGACAGCAGCTCGTCCAGGAAGGGCCGCAGCTCCTTGTCCTGGGCGGCCGTGCTCATGGCCTCGGACGCGGAGGTGGTGACCGGCAGCAGGTCGTACTCACGGGAGAAGCCGAGGACGTTCTCGTCGCTGTAGACGAAGTCGAGGAAGTCGCCGACCTGCTCCTGGTGGCCGTTCTGCTTGAAGGCCGTCATCCAGTCGGTGACACCGAGGGTCGCCTTGCTCGGGCCCTCAGCGCCCGGGGTGGGCACCATGCCGAACTTGACGCCCTTGGCGGCGGCGATCTTCATCAGCGAGGGATGCCCGTTGAGCATGCCGACGTCGCCCTGGGCGAACGCGGTGAAGGCTGCGGCCCGGTTGAGCTCGCCGGGGGCCACCGGTCCGGTGAGGTCCTTGCCGACCAGCTCGTCCTTGAGCCAGGCGAAGGTGGCGACGTTCTCGGCGGAGTCGATGCGGTAGGAGCCGACCGACTCGGTGTAGCCGCCGTCGCCGCTGAGCAGCCACTGGAGCGTCTCGGCCTGAGCCTCCTCGGGGCCCAGCGGCAGCGCGTAGGGGTACTTCACGCCCTGCGCCTTCAGCGCCTCGGCGGCCTCGGCGAGGTCGTCCCAGCTCTTGGGCGGGGTGATCCCGGCCTCGGCGAAGAGGGTCTTGTTGTAGAATAGCACGCGGGTGGAGGCCGCGAACGGCATGCCGTACTGCACTCCGTTGACCTGGCCCGCGCTCTCCAGCTGGGAGACGAAGTTGGCCTGTACGGGGATGGAGAGCACGTCGTCGGCCCGGTAGAGCAGGCCCTTGTCCGCGTAGTCGGCGTAGGCGCCGATCTGCGCCATGTCAGGCGCCTCGCCCGCGTCGACCATCTCGCGGACCTTGCGGTCGACGTCGTTCCAGGAGTGGACGGTGACGTCGATCCTGACGTCGGGATGCTCGGCCTCGTACGCCTTCACCAGTTCGTCCCAGTACTTCTGGGAGCTGTTGGCCTTGCTGTCGCCGTAGTCGGCGGCCACGAGCTTCAAGGTGACCTCGGAGTCGCCGGTGAGACCACAGCCCCCCAGAACCGCCGTCATGCCCAGTGCGGACATCACCGCGATCGTTCCTGCCTTCAGCCGCTGCACCGATCCGCCCCAAACGTTGCCGTGCCTCGCGCGAGAACCAACAGAATCGGACTCTGTTGCTCCGAAACGCGAAAATTTTCGAAACCGCAGCCCTAAGGTCTACACCACACCAGTGGACTAGACCTCTTGCGGGTGGACGGGCCACACTGTCCCCCGTGAGACATGTCATCGCCCTCGATGTGGGCGGCACCGGGATGAAGGCCGCCCTGGTCGGCGCCGGGGGCGAACTGCTCCACCAGGCCCGCCGGGCCACGGGGCGCGAACGCGGACCCGAGGCGGTCGTCGCGGACATCCTCGACTTCGCCGCCGAGCTGCGCGCCGTGGGAGCCGACCGGTTCGGCGAGCCGGCCCGCGCCGCCGGCGTCGCCGTCCCCGGCATCGTCGACGAACGGCACGGCACCGCCGTCTACGCGGCCAACCTCGGCTGGCGCGACGTCCCGCTGCGCGCCCTGCTCGGCGAGCGGCTGGGCGGCCTGCCGGTCGCCCTCGGGCACGACGTGCGCACCGGCGGCCTGGCCGAGGGCCGGGTCGGGGCCGGGCGCGGCGCCGACCGGTTCCTGTTCGTGCCGCTGGGCACCGGCATCGCGGGCGCCATCGGCATCGACGGCCGGGTGGAGGCGGGCGCCCACGGCTTCGCCGGGGAGATCGGCCATATCGTCGTACGGCCCCAGGGCCTGCCCTGCCCGTGCGGGCAGGCCGGCTGCCTGGAGCGGTACGCCTCCGCCGGCGCCGTCGGCCAGGCGTGGGCCGCGGCCTGCCAGGATCCCGGCGCGGACGCGGCCGACTGCGCCAAGGCCGTCGTGTCCGGGGACGTACGGGCCGAGCGGGTGTGGCGGGAGGCCGTGGAGGCGCTCGCCGACGGGCTGGTCACCGCGCTCACTCTGCTGGACCCGCGCACGCTGATCATCGGTGGCGGCCTGGCCGAGGCGGGGGAAACCTTGTTCACACCGCTGCGGGACGCCGTCCGGCGGCGCGTCACCTTCCAGAAGCTGCCCGAGATCGTCCCCGCGGCGCTGGGGGACACCGCCGGGTGCCTCGGTGCCGGGCTCATGGCCTGGGACCTGCTGCACACCCCTACGACTCCCCCGGAGGTAACCACCTGATGGCTCCCAGCAAGGTTCTCGCCGGCGCCCGGGTGGTACTGCCCACCGGCACCGTGGACGACGGCCGCCTGGCCGTCGACGGCACGCGCATCGCCGCCGAGGCCCCGCCCGGCGCCGAGACCGTCGACCTGACCGGCCACTGGGTGGTCCCCGGCTTCGTCGACCTGCACAACCACGGCGGCGGCGGCGCCTCCTTCACCTCCGGGACGACCGAGGAGGTGCTCCGGGGCATCCACACCCACCGCCTGCACGGCACCACCACCCTCGTCGCCTCCGCCGTCACCGGCGACCTGGACTTCCTCGCCCGCCGCGCCGGGCTGCTGGCGGAGCTGGCCGAGCAGGGCGACATCGCCGGCATCCACTTCGAGGGCCCCTTCATCTCCCCGTGCCGCAAGGGCGCGCACTCCGAGGAGCTGCTGCGCGACCCCGACCCGGCCCTGGTCCGCAAGCTGGTCGACGCCGCGCGGGGCCACGCCAGGATGGTCACCCTCGCCACCGAGCTGCCCGGCGGCATCGACTCCGTGCGGATGCTCGCCGACCGGGGCGTGATCGCGGCGGTCGGCCACACCGACGCCACCTACGAGCAGACGGTCGAGGCGATCGAGGCGGGCGCGCGCGTCGCCACGCACCTGTTCAACGCGATGCCGCCGCTCGGCCACCGCTCCCCGGGCCCCATCACCGCCCTCCTGGAGGACGAGCGGGTGACGGTCGAGCTGATCAACGACGGTGTCCACCTGCACCCGGCCGCGCTCCGGCTGGCCTTCCACCACGCGGGCGCCGCCCGCGTCGCCTTCATCACCGACGCGATGGACGCGGCCGGCTTCGGCGACGGCCGGTACATGCTCGGCCCGCTGGAAGTCGAGGTCGAGGGCGGGGTGGCCCGCCTGGTGGACGGCGGCTCGATCGCCGGCTCCACGCTCACCCTGGACCGGGCCTTCAAGCGGGCGGTGACCGTGGACGGGCTCCCGGTCGAGGACGCGGTGGCGGCCCTGTCCGCCAACCCGGCCCGGCTGCTCGGCCTGTCCGACCGCGTGGGCTCCCTGGAACCCGGCAAGGACGCCGACCTCGTCGTCCTCGACGCCGCCTTCGACGTGAAGGGCGTGATGCGCCGGGGTGCGTGGGTGGTCGATCCCCAACTGGGCTGATCCGTCCCCCGGTCACCGCACGGTGGCCGGTTACGGGACTGGGCCGCCCGCCGTCTCTTTGGCATGATCGGCCTTCCGGAAACACCCTCCGGAAACCACATGTCGGGCGAGTCAACCGGGGGAGGCAGGCCCAGTGATCCTCACGGTCACGCTGAACACCGCTCTCGACATCACCTACCGCGTACGGGCCCTTCGGCCGCACGCCTCCCACCGGGTCTCGGAGGTGACCGAACGCCCCGGCGGCAAGGGGCTGAACGTCGCCCGGGTCCTCGCCGCCCTCGGGCACGAGGTGACGGTCACCGGTTTCGCGGGCGGCGCCACCGGCCGGGAGGTGCGGGAGCGGCTGATCGGCACGCCGGGGATCGCGGACGCGCTGGTCCCGGTGTCCGGCGCGACCCGGCGCACCATCGCCGTGGTGGACGAGGACGCCGGCGACACCACCCAGCTCAACGAGCCCGGCCCGGCCGTGACGCCCGCCGAGTGGCACGCCTTCCAGGAGGCGTACGGGGAGCTGCTCGCCGGTGCCCGCGCGGTCGCCCTGTGCGGCAGCCTGCCGCCGGGCGTGCCGGTGAACGCCTACGCCGGACTGATACGGACGGCCCGCGCCGCCGGGGTTCCGGTCCTGCTGGACACCAGCGGCGAGCCGCTGCGCCGCGGGGTCGCCGCCCGCCCCGACCTGATCAAGCCCAACGCCGAGGAACTGGCCGAGCTGACCGGCTCCCACGAGCCGCTGCGCGCCGCGCAGGACGCCCGCCGCCGCGGCGCCCGCTCCGTGGTGGCCTCGCTCGGCGCCGACGGGCTGCTGGCGACGACTCCCGAGGGCCGCTGGCGCGCCGCCCCGCCCGCCCGGGTCCGGGGCAACCCGGCCGGCGCCGGCGACTCCGCGGTCGCGGGTCTGCTGTCGGGCCTGGTGGAAGCCCTGCCCTGGCCGGACCGGCTGGCCCGCGCGACCGCCCTGTCGGCGGCGACCGTGCTGGCACCGGTGGCGGGCGAGTTCGACCGGGCGGCCTACCGGGAGCTGCTGGGACGGGTGGCGGTGACGGCGGAGGCGACCGCGGCCTAGGGTCTTCCGCTTGGACCAGGCCGGACCCCGCGGGCCCGGCACGATCCGAGCGAGAGGCCCTACCTGCGCTTGACCTGGCCTTCCTTCAGCCAGAGCTGGTCCAGCAGGACGTTGCACTTGTCGCCGTCCTGGCAGGACAGCGTGATCGTGTTGGTGCCCTTGTTGAGGGTCGGCCAGGCGTAGGTCTCGGTCCAGCCCTTGGCGAAGTCGCCGTCCTGGGCGCGGGCGAAGTTGCCCAGGTTCAGCTTGTTGCCGAACTCCTTGCCGTTGACCGTCAGCGTCATCGACTGGTCCTCGCCGGCCGCGCTGTAGCGGGCGAAGACGGTGTAGGCGCCGTCCTTCGGGATGCCGTTGACGGTCCAGGTGACCGAGGCGCCGGGCTGGTTGAGGTTGGCCACGTAGATGCCGCCGTCGGACTCGGCGCCCGCCACGTCCGAGGCGAGGGTGGCGCTGCCGCCCAGCCGCAGCGCCTTGGCGTCGATCGTCGGCAGCTCGACCTGGCTGTCGGCGCTGCCGCTGCTCGACGGGGCCGGTTCGGAGGTCTGCGACTGGGTGGGAGCCGTGCTCGGGCCGGCCTGGTCGCCCTTGTCGTCGTCCGAGTCGCTGGTCGTCATGGCCACGCCGATGCCGATCACGACCGCGGCGACCACCGCGACCGCGCCGATCAGCAGTCCCTTGGTGTTGGGCCCGCGGCCCCGGCCGCCGCTCTGGCCGCCCGCGCCGTGCGGCGCCGGGCGCTGGGCCGCACCGTGGCCGCCGGGGACGCCGGGGCCGCCGGGGCCGCCCGGGAGCGTCTCCGGGGCGGCGTAGTGCGGGTTGGGCCGGCCGTACGCGCCCTGCTGCTGCGGCGCCTGGCCGTAGGGGGCGGCCTGGCTCTGCTGCCCGTACTGCCGGGAACCGACGGTCCGCACGCGGTTGACCGAGTGGGGGTAGCCGTAGCCACCGGACGGCGGCTGGGCCCCGTTGGCCTGCCCGTCGGCGTACAGGTAGCCGAACGGGTCGTCGTCCTCGGGCGTGCTCGCGCCGTTGTTGCCGGGCGTCATCCCTAGGTCTCCTAACCAGATGCGGTGCGATTGCGGTACGGGTGGTGAGAGAGCGAGCCTACCCGCTTCCGATCCCCCGAAGAGGTGACCGATCTCGCGTCAGGCCGCCGACCTGGGGCTCAGCCGGCCCGCCGGTGCTGTTTGGGACGAGATCGTTTCTCGACGTACATCCGTTCGTCAGCGGACTTCAGGACTTCGTCGGCGGTCATGCCGCAGTGCGCCCACCCGATGCCGAAGCTGGCGCCGACCCGGACGGCCCGCCCCTCGGCGCGGATCGGCTGGATGATCTCGTTGCGCAGCCGTACGGCGAGGTCCTGGGCGTCGGCCCGGCCGAGCCCGTCGGCGAGGATCACGAACTCGTCGCCGCCGAGCCGGGCGACGGTGTCGCCGTCCCGCACGCCGTTGCTCAGCCGCCGGGCGACCTCGATGAGGACGGCGTCGCCCGCGTTGTGCCCGAACCGGTCGTTGATCGACTTGAAGCCGTCGAGGTCGCAGAAGAGGACCGCGAGCCCCTTGGTGCCGTCGTCCCGGTCGCCCTCGGGGGCGACCGCGTGCACATGGTGGTCGTAGGCGTCGTACGGATCGGCGCCGGCCGGGAAGTCGAAGGGGTGGCCGCCGGAGCCGGCGACGGGATGGGCCCACGCCGCGTCCATGGCGTCGACCGCGGTGGGCTGCGCGGCCGGCGGGCGCGTGCACAGCCGCGCGGAGAGGCGGGCCCGCAGCTCGGCGGAGTTCGGCAGGCCGGTGAGGGAGTCGTGGGAGGCGCGGTGGGCGAGCTGGAGCTCGCGGCGCTTGCGCTCCTCGATGTCCTCGACGTGGGTGAGCAGGAAGCGGGGGCCGTCGGCGGCGTCGGCGACGACGCTGTTGCGCAGGGACACCCAGACATAGCTGCCGTCGCGGCGGCCGAGGCGGAGTTCGGCCCGGCCGCCCTCGGCGGAGGTACGGAGCAGGGTGCCTATGTCCTCGGGGTGGACGAGGTCGGAGAAGGCGTAGCGGCGCATCGCGGAGGCGGGCCGGCCCAGCAGGCGGCACAGGGCGTCGTTGGTGCGCAGGATGCGGCCGTGCTGCTCACCGCCCATCTCGGCGATCGCCATGCCGGAGGGAGCGTATTCGAACGCCTGCCGGAAGCTTTCCTCGCTCGCCCTGAGGGCCTGCTGCTCCCGCTCCAGCCGGACCAGGGCGCGCTGCATGTTGGCGCGCAGCCGGGCGTTGCTGATGGCGATGGCGGCCTGGAAGGCGTACATCTGCAAGGCCTCGCGGCCCCAGGCGCCGGGGCGCCGCCCGTTGCGCGGGCGGTCCACGGAGAGCACGCCTATCAGCTCGCCGCTGGACCGGCCGCCGTGCGGGCCGGGCGCGTACATGGGGGCGAAGAGGCGGTCGGCCGGATGCCACTCGTCGGCGAAGCGGGGCTCGGGCCCGTCGGTGTACCACTGCGGGACGTCGTCGTCGTCGAGGACCCAGCCCTCGGTGTGCGGGATGAACACCAGGTCGCCCCACCGCTCGCCCATGCCCAGCCGCCGGTCCCACGCCTCGCGGGAACCGACGCGGCCGGTGATGAGGGCCTCGGCCGCCGGGTTGCCGGTGAACGCGGCGACGACGAGGTCGCCGTCGGGGCGCACCAGGTTGACGCAGGCGAGTTCGTAGCCGAGGGCCTGGACCGCGCCGTCGGCGACGGTCTGGAGCGTGTCCGCCAGACTGCGGGCCGTGTTCATGTCGGCCATGACCTGGTGCAGTTGGCGCAGGGACGCAAGACGGACGTACGGTTCCGACTCGGTCTCCATGCTCGCCCTCCCCCCGAGACATCGCAGCGAATCAAGGGATCTGTCCGGCGCCGTTTCCGGGTGGTGCCCTCGCGGCTCCCCCGCCACTGAATCACAGCGCGCTGCCCACTCGGTACACAGGGTCAACAATTATTGCCCCTTGTGACTCAAGTCACAGGTAAACGTGAACAATTGAGTGGTGTTCCTGCCTTCACCCCGTGCGGAACCCGAAGGCGTTGTTTGTCCGGCATGCGCGCGACTCGTGCCGAGGTCCTAGGTCCCGGCTGGGACCGGGGCCCGATGCGGGCCGCCGGGGGCGGCCATTAGCGTGACGGACGTGCCGAACACCTCCTCTGTCACCGCCTCCCCGACCGCCTCCCCCGTCGTCGCCTCCTCGCCGACGCCGTCCGCCGCCGGGCATGCTGAGGGGGTGAGCAACGACGAGTTCCGCGCCGCCATGTCGCGGCTGGCCTCGGGCGTGGTCCTGGTGACCGCGCAGGAGCCGCCGCTCGACCCGGACGACCCCCAGGCGCCACTCGGCGAGTACGCCGGCATGACGGCCACGGCGTTCGTCTCGGTCTCCCTGGACCCGCCGCTGGTCCTGGTCAGCCTGCGCGAGGGCTCCCGCATGGACGACCTGCTCGCCGAGCAGCCCCTGTGGGCGGTCTCCGTGCTCTCCGAGAGCCAGCGCCACATCGCCGGCCGCTTCGCCATGAAGGGCAGGGTCAGCGACCGCCTGCTGTTCGAGGACATCCCCTACACCCGGGGCGAGGCGACCGGCGCCCCGCTGGTGGGCGGCGCCCTGGCCACCCTGGAATGCCGCACCGAGCAGCGCGTGCCGGCGGGCGACCACACCCTGGTGATCGGCCGGGTCCTCACCGCCCGCGTGCCGAGCGCCGAGGGCGGCCCGCTGACGTACTTCCGGGGGCGGTACCGGCAGCTGGGCTGAGCCCGGAATCTCCGTGGCGGCCCGGCGGGCGGCCCGCCTACCGTGCAGGGATGACCTCCATGCCCGCACCCGCGCCCCGACTGGAAGAGATCACCCCGCACAACATCGACGCCGCGCTCGCCCTCCGCGTCCGCCCCGACCAGGAGCACGCGGTCTCCCCCGTGGCGAAGTCGCTCGCCGAGGCGTACGTCCACCCCGGCGTCGCCTGGCCCCGGCTCATCGTCGACAGCGGCCGGCCGGTCGGGTTCCTGATGGCGTTCTTCGGCATCGACTGGAACGGTGACGGCACCCTCTTCCGCTCCGGGCTGTGGCGGCTGAACATCGACGCCGGGCAGCAGGGCCGCGGCTACGGCCGCTTCGCGGTCGACGCGGTGGCCGCCGAGATCCGCCGCCGCGGCGGCGACCACCTCCACGTCTGCTGGCACCCCGGCCCGGACGGCCCGGAGGGCTTCTACCTCGGGCTGGGTTTCCGCATCACGGGCGAGACCAGCGGGGACCAGACGGTCGGCGTCCTCGACCTCGCCTGATCGGGCCGGTCAGGACCAGTTCTTCGGCGACCGGCCCCGCTTGGTCTCCGCCCGCTGCCTCTTCTCCCGCAGCCGGCGCTCGTTGATGCCGCGCGGCACCCGGGTCGGCCTGCGCGGCTTGGGCGGCGGCGCGGTGGCCTCGGCCAGCAGGGCGGCCAGGCGTACGGCGGCGGCCTCGCGGTTGCGCCACTGGGAGCGGTGCTCGGCGGCGCGCACGGTGACCACGCCGTCGGTCAGGCGCCCGGCGAGCCGCTCCAGCGCCCGCTGCTTCCACACCTCGGGCAGGGCCTCGGTCCGCGCCAGGTCGAAGCGGAGCTCCACCTGCGTGTCGGTGGTGTTGACGTGCTGTCCGCCGGGCCCCGACGACCGGGAGAAACGCCACATCAGCTCCGCCTCCGGAAGGGAGACCGAGCCGCGGATGACATGGGGACCTGGCATGCCGTCCATGTTCCCGGCTCCGTCCGGTCCGCGTCACCCGAATATCCGCGCGCCCCGCGAGGCGAGGTGAGACGCCGGGAAGATGCCGGTAAAGAAAGTAAAGACACCTGGAACCTCGCGTACCCCTCTCGTCGTTCCTTGGGGTAGCTGTAGCTTCTTGCGTACGTAAACGAGGAAAGGACTCCCGCAATGGCTGTAAGCCTGTCCAAGGGCGGCAACGTCTCGCTCACCAAGGAAGCTCCGGGCCTGACCGCCGTCACCGTGGGCCTCGGCTGGGACGTCCGTACCACCACCGGCACCGACTTCGACCTCGACGCCTCCGCGATCGCGGTCACCGCCCAGGGCAAGGTCTATTCCGACGCCCACTTCGTCTTCTTCAACAACAAGCAGACCCCGGACAACACGATCGTCCACACCGGTGACAACCGCACCGGCGAGGGCGCCGGCGACGACGAGGCGATCAACGTCGACCTCGCCGCGCTCCCGGCCGACATCGACAAGGTCGTCTTCCCGGTCTCCATCTACGACGCCGAGAACCGCGGCCAGAACTTCGGCCAGGTCCGCAACGCCTACATCCGCATCATCAACCAGGCCGGCGGCACCGAGATCGCCCGCTACGACCTGTCGGAGGACGCCGCCACCGAGACCGCGATGGTCTTCGGCGAGCTGTACCGCAACGGCGCCGAGTGGAAGTTCCGCGCGGTCGGCCAGGGATACGCCTCGGGCCTGGTCGGCATCGCCCAGGACTTCGGCGTCAACGTCTGACGGACGCCCCGCGGTGACGGGCCCCCGGCCGGGCAGGCCGGGGGCTTCGCCGTGTCCGCCGTCAGGGCCGCTCCGGCTTCCCGTCGCCGTACAGCCACTCCTCCCAGATCCCGTCGAAGTCGTGGCCGGGCGCCTTCTTCTCGACATAGGCCGTGAAGTCGCCGGTGTCCGCGGTGCCGTGGCGGTGGGCGCTCGCCCAACTCCGGGCCAGGCCGAAGAAGGCGTCGTCGCCGACCGTCTGCCGGATTCTGTGCAGCACCATCGCGCCGCGCAGGTAGACGGGGCCGGCGGAGACGTGCTCGGCGTCGGGCGGGTTCGCCGGCGCGAAGGCCCAGAGGGCCTCCCCCTCCTCCGCGTCATCAAAGTGCGTGCCGTCGTAGAGCGCCTCGAAGGTCTCCTGCGCGCTGTCGCCGCCGTGGTCCTCCTCCCACAGCCACTCCGCGTACGTGGCGAAGCCCTCGTTGAGCCACATGTCCCGCCAGCTCTTCGGCGTGACGGAGTCGCCGTACCACTGGTGGGCGAGCTCGTGGACGAGGAGGACCACGTCGGGGGCGCCGGGGAAGACGGGCCGGCTCTGGGTCTCCAGCGCGTACCCGGCGTCCTCCGGGTCCTCGACGATCGCGCCGGCGGTGGCGAACGGGTAGGGGCCGAACAGGTCCCGGGCCCATTCCAGGACCTCGGGGATCCGCGCGAGGACCGCCCGGCTCGCCTCGGCCTGGTCCGGATCGACCGCCGTGTACACGGGCACGCCGTCCCCGGTGGCGGAGCGCGCGATCTCGTAGTCGCCGATGGCGAGGGTGGCCAGGTAGCTCGCCATGGGCTCGGCGGTGTGCCAGGTGAAGGACGTGCGGTCCCGGCTGGTCCGCTCGCCGGTCAGCTCGCCGTTGGAGACCGCCCGCAGGCCCTTCGGCACGGTCACCTCGATGTCGTACGACGCCTTGTCGGAGGGGTGGTGGTTGCCGGGGAACCAGGCCATGGAGCCGGTGGGCTGGCCGAGCGCCACCGCCCCGTCGTCCGTGCGCAGCCAGCCCTCCTGCGAACCGTCCGGGTCGGTGATGGTCTCCGGGGCGCCGGAGTAGCGGACGGCGACGCGGAACTCCGCGCCGTCGCCGATGTCGTCCGGCGGCCGGACGGTCAGCTCCTGGCCGGCGCGGTTCCACGGGGCCGCCTTCCCGTCCACGGTGACGCGCCGGACGTCGAGTCCCTTGAGGTCCAGATTGAACGCGGAGAGGTCCTGGGTGGCGCGGGCGGTGAGGGTCGCGGTGCCGGTGAGGCGGTGCGCCCCGGGGTCGTAGGCGAGGTCGAGGGCGTAGTGGGTGACGTCGTAGCCGCCGTTGCCGGCCTTCGGGAAGTACGGGTCGCGCACCCCGGAGCCGCCGGGGGTGCCGTGGACACCGTCCCCGCCGCACGCGGTGAGCGCGGCCAGGGCGGCGGCGACACCGGCGGCGACCGGAACGAGCAGGCGAGGAGAGCGCACCCCGTGATCCTATGGGCGGGGTGCGCGGCGCAGACGGCGTAGGCCGCGTAGGCCGCGTTCCGCGCGGGTCGGGCAGGGCGGGGCGGGCAGCGGGCGTTCGAAGGTGCCGGCCGGCGGGCCGGGGCGGGGTCGTCCGATCGGTTGACCCCGAGGGCGGGCCGGGCGGCGACAATGGTGGTGTTTGCCCAGTTCGACGCGGTGCGCACGGGCCCCTGGAAGGAGGTGCGCCGGATGGCCGAGCCGTACGACCACGCCCCGGACGCCCGGTGGCTCGGCGCCGTCCTGCACGCGGCGTTCTTCCTGCTGCTCGGCGGTGCCCTCGCCCGCTTCCTGCTGCGCCACCCCGGCGAGCCCCGCACCCCGTGGATCGTCGCCCTGTCCGTCGTCCTGGCCCTGCTCCACCTGCTCGGGCCCGCGCTGGACCGCCCCGGCGCGCTGCCCGGCCCGCGGCGGCCGGCCTGGCTGGGCCTGGTCGTCGCGGTGTGGCTGGTGCTCGTCGTCCTCGCGCCCAGCTTCTCCTGGTGCGCGGTGCCCCTCTTCTACACCGGCCTGCGCACGCTGCCCGCGCGGGCGGCACTGGCACTGGCCGGTGTCCTCACCCTGTTCGTCGTCGCCGCGCAGCTCCGGCTGGCCGGGCGCCTCGACCCCGACCTGCTGCTCGCGCCGCCCGCCGTCGCCGCCCTGGCCACGGCCGTCTTCCTGCACACGGAACGCCAGGCGGCCCGGCAGCGCGCCCTGATCGACGACCTGATCCGCACCCGCCGCGAACTGGCCGCCTCCGAACGCCGCGAGGGCACCCTCGCCGAACGCCAGCGCCTGTCCATGGAGATCCACGACACCCTCGCCCAGGGCCTGTCGAGCCAGCGGATGCTGCTCCAGGCGGCCGAGCGGGTGTGGGAGGCGGACCCGGCCAAGGCACACGCCCATGTGCGGGCCGCCGCGTCCGTCGCCGAGCACAACCTCGCCGAGGCCCGGCGCTTCGTCCACGACCTCGCCCCCGCCGACCTCGCCCGCGGCGGCGGCCTCGCCGCGGCGCTGCGCGCCCTGGCGGAGCGGGAGTCCGGCGAGCACCTGACCGTACGCGTCCACGTCGACGGCGGCGGCCGGACCCCGCTGCTGCCCGACCGCGTCCAGTCCGCGCTGCTGCGCGTCGCCCAGGGCGCGCTGGCCAACGTCCGCGAGCACGCGGGCGCGACCACCGCCGCGCTCACCCTCACCCTCCTCGACGACCAGGTGGTCCTCGACATCGGCGACGACGGCCGCGGGTTCGACCCGGACGCGCCGCCGGGCGCCGGCTCGTCGGCCGGGGTGCGCGGCCACGGCCTGCCCGCCATGCGGGCCCGGCTGCGGCAGCTCGGCGGCACCCTGACCGTCGAGTCGGCGCCCGGCGAGGGAACCGTCCTGTCCGCCGCCGTCCCCCTGGAGAACCCCCGATGACCGCTCCCGGCCCCGTGCGCATCCTGGTCTGCGACGACCACGTCGTCGTCCGCGCCGGGCTGCTCGCCCTGCTCGACAGCGCCCCCGGCATCGAGGTGGCGGGCGAGGCGGGCACCGGCGAGGAGGCGCTCGCGCTGGCCGCGAAGCTCGCGCCGGACGTGGTGCTGATGGACCTCCAGCTCGGCGAGGGCATCGACGGGGTGGAGACCACCCGCCGCCTCACCTCCGGGCCCGGCCCCCGCCCGCACGTCCTGGTGCTGACCACCTACGACACCGACGCCGACATCACCCGCGCCATCGAGGCCGGCGCCACCGGCTACCTGCTGAAGGCCGAACGCCCCGAGGAACTGTTCACCGCCATCCACGCCGCCGCCCGGGGCCGCACCGCGCTCTCCCCGCCGGTCGCCAGCCGCGTCATGGCCGGCCTGCGCAACCCGCGCCCCTCCCTCACCGGCCGCGAACGCGAGATCCTCGCCCAGCTCGCCCGCGGCCTGGGCAACCGCGAGATCGCCCGGACCCTGTTCATCAGCGAGGCCACGGTCAAGACGCACCTGCGCCGGATCTACGACAAGCTGGGCGTCGACACCCGCGCGGGCGCCGTGGCGGTGGCCAAGGAGCAGCGCCTGCTGCCGTGACGGGTCCCGGCCCGGGCGGCCCCCGGCCCCCGAGCGGCAGCCCGCGTACGGCCCCTCGGCTCCCCGGTCCCGGCCCGCGTACGGCGGCCCCCTCGGCGCCCCTCCCCTGCTCGCGCAGGCCCGCGCACCCGAGCGCCGTACCGCCCGCCGCCGGGGGTCCGCCGGTGGCCCGTCCTGCGCCGGCCACCGGCGGACCGCCGCCCCCTCCGCCGCCGCGGGACCGCCGTCGCCGTGACACCATCAGCCCGTGCTCGACATCGGTTACGCCCTCTCCCTCCGCTTCCCCGACCCCCCGCAGACCGACTACCGCCGCGCGGACGTCCACGCCCTGCGGCACGACCTGTTCTGCGGCGACGTGTACCTCGCCGACACCGAGTCGGACCGGGAGATCTCCACAGCCTGGGGATGGGTGCCGGTACTGGACTTCGCGTGGGCGCTGTGCGACATCGTCGAGCTGATCGACCGGGACCCGGCCGGCTCCCGCGCCTCCCGCCCCCAGCACGCCGAGCTGGACTTCACCGAGTCCACCGACCGCCTGCTGTTCGAGCGCCGCTTCGGCTGGGTCGACATCGAGGCGGAGTGGCTGCCGCCGGCCGAACCGCCGCTGACCTTCTCCCACTCCGTACTGCGCCGGGAGGCGCGGGACTTCCTGCACGACCTGATCGCCGACCTCACCGACCTGCACGAGGACCTCGCGGACAACCCGGCGATCTGGACCCTCCAGGCACGCTTCCCGCGCGTACCGTGAACGGGCCCGACAACGCCGTACGGTGAGCCGGGCCCGGACGGCGCCCTGCCGTGAACCGGGCCCGTAAGCGCCGCACCGTGAACCGGGCCCGGACGGCGCCCTGCCGTGAGCCCGGCCGCCGCGTTCAGTCCACCACCCGGATCCCCAGCTCCGCCGCCAGCAGCGGCGCCAGGTCCATCAGCTGGACGGGGCTGATCACCGCCCCCGCCAGCCGGTCCACCCCCCGGGCGATGTCCAGTGCGGCGACCCGCCGCAGGTCGACGTCGCGCAGGGTGACCCCGCTGAAGTCCGCCCCCTTCACCGCGCAGTCCACGAACTCCACCCGCTCCAGGCGTGCGCCCGCGAAGTCGGGCTCGACCAGCACGCAGCCCTCGAAGACGACGTCCCTGAGCCGGGCGCCGCGCAGGTTCAGAAAGTCGATCTTGCCGCCGCGCACCAGCACCCGCTCCAGCGCGGCACCGTGCAGCTGCGTCCCGCCCAGCCGCGCGTCGGCCAGCTCGACATCGCGCAGCGTCGCCTCGGCCAGCCCCGTCCCCACCCCCCGTACCCCGGTCAGGACCGTGTCAAGGAGCCGGGCGTGCGGCAGCGACGTCCCGTCCAGAACGCATTCGGTCAGCGCGCAGTCCAGGAAACGGGCGCCCGCCCCCGCCTGCCCCGCGAGATCCGTACCCCGGAACTCCAGCCCGTCGTAGTCCCCGTCCGGCTCCAGCGCCCGGTCGCCGAACGGGACCAGCGGCGGCAGCCGCACCGCCGGCCGCCGCGCCGCCCGCACCTCCGTACCCGCCGCGCCCCGCTTCCCGCCCCCCGCAACCGTCCTCGCCATGCACACCATGCTGCACGGCCCCACTGACAATCCCCGCCGCGCACCGGCGGAGGCTTGACCTCAACCTCGCTTGAGGCTGAAGGCTGGGTCCCGCCACGCGGACCGGGTGAGCCCGCCCCGATCGACGCCCTCGCCTCGATCCACGGCACCGGCCCCCGACCGGCGACACCGCGCCCGAACGCAAGGGGGACCCCATGCACGCCATCCGACTGCACGCCTTCGGCCCCGCCGAGAACCTCGCCTACGAGGAGGTCGAGGACCCGGCGCCGGGCCCGGGCCAGGTCCGCGTCGCCGTCCGCGCGGCCGGCGTCCACCTGCTGGACACCGCCCTGCGCGAGGGCATGAGGGGCCCGCTGCCCGAACTGCCCGCCCTGCCCACCGTCCCCGGCCGCGAGGTCGCCGGTGTCGTCGACGCCCTCGGCGAGGGCGCCCCCGGCACCTGGCTCGGCAAGCGGGTCGTCGCCCACCTCGGCTTCGCCCCCGGCGGCTACGCCGAACTCGCCGTCACCGACGCCGGCCGGCTCCACGAGATCCCCGCGAACCTCGACTTCGCCCAGGCCGTCGCCATGATCGGCACCGGCCGCACCACGATGGGGATCGTGCAGTTCGCCGAGGTGGGCCCGGACTCCGTCGCCCTCGTCCCGGCCGCCGCGGGCGGCATCGGCACCCTGCTCGTGCAGTACGCCAAGAACGCCGGCGCCACGGTGATCGGCCTGGCCGGCGGCCCGGAGAAGACCGCCCGCGTCGCGGCCGGCGGCGCCGACCTCGCCGTCGACTACAAGGACCCCGCCTGGCCGCACAAGGTCCGCGCCCACCTCGGCGGCCGGACCGTCACCATCGTCTTCGACGGCGTCGGCGGCGACGCCGCCCGGGAAGCCGTCGCCCTGCTCGGCCCCGGCGGCAAGCACCTCGTGTTCGGCTGGTCCGCCGAGGGCCTGCGGGGCGGCGAGCCCTACCTCGTCGACGGCGTCTCCGAGCAGGTCCTCGGCCCCGTGATGCTGCACAAGGCCGGCGGCGCCGACCCGATGCGCACCCTCGAACTGCGGGCGCTCACCGAGGCCGCCCGGGGCCGTCTCACACCCGCCGTCCATCGCTTCCCGCTCGCCGAGGCCGCCGCCGCCCACCGCGCGCTGGAGAACCGGGGCACCACCGGCAAGGTGGTCCTGGAGCCATGACCCGGGAGCAGCACAACGGATGCGACAGGCCCCGGTCCGTGTTCTTCTGGCCAGATGAGTGCCACCCGGACAGGTGAGCCGGCCACGCCGACGGACCCCGACCCCCACCGCTGGTGGGGGCTGGTGGTCATCGCCCTGGCCCAGATGATGGTCGTCCTCGACTCCACCATCGTGAACATCGCGCTCCCCTCCGCCCAGCGGGACCTGGGCATGTCCGACGGCAGCCGGCAATGGGTGATCACCGCCTACACCCTCGCCTTCGGCGGCCTGCTCCTGCTCGGCGGCCGGATCGCCGACCTCGCCGGACGCAAACGCACCTTCGTCATCGGCCTCGCCGGCTTCGCCGCCGCCTCCGCGCTCGGCGGCGCCGCCACCACCCCCGGCATGCTCTTCGGCGCCCGCGCCCTCCAGGGCGTCTTCGCCGCCGTGCTCGCCCCCTCCGCCATGTCCCTGCTGAGCACCACCTTCACCGTCCCCGGGGAACGCGCGAAGGCGTTCGGCATCTACGGCGCCCTCGCCGCCGGCGGCTCCGCCACCGGCCTCATCGTCGGCGGGGTCCTCACCGAGTACCTCGACTGGCGCTGGTGCCTGTACGTCAACGTCCCCGTCGCCGTCGCCGCGGTCTTCGGCGCGCTCGCCCTCCTCCGCGACCGCCCCGGCCACGGCGGCGCCCACCTCGACATCCCCGGCGTCCTCCTCGGCTGCGGCGGCCTGACCGCCCTCGTCTACGGCTTCGCCGAGGCCGAGCCCCGCGGCTGGACCGACCCGCTGGTCCTCGCCCTGTTCGCCGCCGCCGTCCTCCTGCTCGCCGCCTTCGTGGCCTGGCAGAAGCGCGCCCCCGGCCCCCTGCTCCCGCTGCACGTCGTCAGCGACCGCACCCGCGCCGGCTGCTTCCTGGCGATCATGCTCGCCGTCGTCGGCATGTTCGGCCTGTACCTGTTCATGACCTACTACTTCCAGGTCGTCCTCGGCTACTCGCCCGTTCGGACCGGCCTCGCCTTCCTGCCCATGACCGCCGCCATCGTCACCGGCTCCACCCAGATCTCCGCCCGGCTGCTGCCGCACCTGCCGCCCCGCCTGCTCATGGTCCCCGGCATGCTCCTCGCCTGCGGCGGCATGCTGCTCCTCACCCGGCTGACGGTCCACTCCGCCTACGCCACCGAGATCCTGCCCGCGCTGCTCCTGATGGGCTTCGGCATGGGCCTCACCTACATGCCGGTCTTCTCCACCGCCACGGCGGGCATCGCCCCCCGGGACTCCGGCGTGGTCTCCGCCACCGTCAACACCTCCCAGCAGGTCGGCGGCTCCATCGGCACCGCGCTGCTCAACACGGTGGCCACCACCAGCAGCGCCTCCTACGTCACCGCCCACCTCGCCGCTCCCGCGGAACGCGGCGGGATCGTCCGGGAGGGCATCGTCCACGGCTACACGGTCGCCCTCTGGCCGGCCGCCGGCATCACGCTGCTGGCGGGCCTGGTCGCGGGCCTGATGGTGACGGCCAAGGCCCCCAAACACGGCGCCCGGGCCGAGACCCTGGTACCCGAACCGGCGACCTGAGAGGCGAAACAAGCCCCGCGCACCACCCCCTCACCGGCTCCGCCGTCCCTTCCCCACCGCCCGCCCGGACCGACGCCGGCCCACACCCGGCGCGCGCCCCCGCCTTCCGAACCCGCCACGACTCGCGCCCGGCGTACGCCCTCCCCACCGCCCGAACCCTCCACGGCCCGCACAGGACGCCCGCCAGCCGCTACCGTCCCGACCCGTGATCGACATCCCCCGAGCCTTCGCGACGGCCCAGCTCCGCCACAACGGTGAGGCCGGCCGCGCCTTCGTCACGGCCCTCCCCGCTCTCGCCGACCGCTTCCTCGACCACTGGCACCTCCGGCTCGACGGCCCCCCGATGCACGGCTGGGCCGCCCTCGTCCTGCCCGTCGTACACCGCCACGACGGCACCCCCGCCGTCCTCAAACTCCAGCTCCCCGACGAGGAGACCGAAGGCGAACCCCTCGCCCTGCGCGCCTGGAACGGCGACGGGGCCGTCCGCCTCCTCGCCCACGACGAGACCACCGGCACCCTGCTCCTCGAACGCCTCGACCCCGCCCGCACCCTCACCCACGTCGAGAACGTCCACGAAGCCGTCCTCGTCCTCGCCCGCCTCCTCGCCCACCTCACCGCCACCCCCGCCCCCACCGGCCTGCGCCGCCTCGCCGACATCGCCCCCGCCCTCCTCGACCGCGCCCGCCGCGCCCTGCCCCGCGTCTCCGACCCCGCCGCCCGCCGCCTGGTCGCCGACTGCGCCGCCGCCGTCCGCGAAGTCGCCGGCGACCCCGGCGACCGCCTCCTGCACTGGGACCTCCACTACGGCAACGTCCTCGCCTCCGCCCGCGCACCCTGGCTCGCCATCGATCCCAAGCCCCTCGTCGGCGACCCCGGCTTCGAGCTCCTGCCCGCCCTGCGCAACCGCCACGACCCCGCCGACACCCGCTGGCGCTTCGACGCCCTGACCGACGTCCTCGGCCTGGACCGCGCCCGCGCCCGCGCCTGGACCCTCGGCCGCGTCCTCCAGAACTGCCTGTGGCACATCGAGGCCGGCGCCCCCCTGGAGGACGAGCAACTCGGCATCGCCCGACGCCTGCGCGACCACGCCGACTAACCTGCGCCCATGATCCGCACCGCGACCCCGGCCGACGTGCCCGTCATCCACACCCTCATCCGCGAACTCGCCGCATACGAAAAGGCCCTGCCCGAAGCCCAGGCCACCCCCGAGCAGCTCCACGAGGCCCTCTTCGGTCCCCACCCCGCCGCCTACGCCCACATCGCCGAGGACGACACCACCGGCGCCCCCGTCGGCTTCGCCCTGTGGTTCCTCAACTTCTCCACCTGGCGCGGCGTCCACGGCATCTACCTGGAGGACCTCTACGTCCGCCCCGAGGCCCGCGGCGGCGGCCACGGCAAGGCCCTGCTGACGGAACTCGCCCGCATCTGCGTCCAGCGCGGCTACAGCCGCCTGGAATGGTCCGTCCTGAACTGGAACACCCCGACCATCGCCTTCTACGAGTCCCTCGGCGCCCGCCCCCAGGACGAATGGACGGTCTACCGCCTGACAGACGAGGCCCTGACGAAACTGGGCACCCAGGCATAACAGAAGCCCAGGTCGCACACTATGTGCGACCTGGGCTTCCACGAGCCCCCTGTCGGATTCGAACCGACGACCTTCGCTTTACAAGAGCGGCGCTCTAACCAGCTGAGCTAAGGAGGCACCGCGCGATCACCACACCGCTCGCGCAGGCTGCTCCACTGTACACAGAGCCCGTTTCCCCGATCCACGAAGTTCCGTCCGCCCGCAGTAGCTCACTCCACCTCGTACTCGAACGAGTAAGCCACCGCCTTCTCCCCGTGCCGTGCGGTGAAGCCGCCGCTTCCGCGCAGGCCCGTCAGGCCGCCGGTGCCCGAGCCGGGCACCACCTCGAAGCGGCAGTGCACCGTGCCGTCGGCGTCGAAGGTGCCCCGCTCCTCCAGGGCGAAGGCGCCCTCCCGTCCGTCGAGCCGGCCCGTCAGCAGTTCCACGCCGGTGAAACTGCCGGTCTGGTCCGCGAGGTAGACGATCGCGTACTCGCAGAGCGTCCCGGCGGCCTCGATGCCGCCGGTGAAGGCGTTGGTGACCGAGGCGCGGGCGAGCCGGGGGCTGGTGTCCTCGGGGCCGACGGGGTGCTCCGTCCAGTCGGCGAAGGTGAAGTGGCCGGTGGTCCGGGTGCCGGGCATGGGTCTCCTGTCGTCCGGTGGCCCGCGCCGTCGCGCGGGCCGTGTGCGCCCACTGTGGCGGCCGTACCCTGACATCTCCTGTCAGGTACGGCGCGGGCGCCCCGACAATGGCCGCCATGCGCGCCGACCGCCTTCTCGCCCTCCTCCTGCTGCTCCAGAACCGGGGCCGGATGACCGCGCCCCAGCTCGCCGCCGAACTGGAGGTGTCGGTGCGGACGGTGTACCGGGACATCGAGGCGCTGGGCGCGGCGGGGGTACCGGTGTGCGCCGATCGCGGGCCCGCCGGCGGGTACCGGCTGCTGGACGGTTACCGCACCCGGCTGACCGGGCTGACGGACGCCGAGGCCGGTTCGCTGTTCCTGGCCGGGATGCCGGGGCCCGCGCGGGAGCTGGGGCTGGGGGCGGTGCTGGCGACGGCCCAGCTCAAGCTGCGGGCCGCGCTCCCCGCCGAGCTGGGCGAGCAGGCCGGCCGGGTGCAGGAGCGGTTCCATCTGGACGCGCCGGCCTGGTTCCGGGACGCCGAGCCGGTGCCGCATCTGGCGGCGGTGGCGCGCGCGGTGTGGGAGCAGCGGGTGCTGCGGGCGCGCTACCGGCGCTGGCGGGGGGAAGTGCGGCGGGAGCTGCGGCCGTTGGGGCTCGTGCTCAAGGGCGGGATCTGGTACCTCGTGGCGTCGTCGGACGACGGCGGGGCGGGGACCGGCGCGGCGGTGCGGTCGTACCGGGTGTCGCGGTTTTCGGAGGTGGAGGCGGCGGGCCAGGGCTTCGAGCGGCCGGCCGGTTTCGATCTCGCCGCCTACTGGACGGAGTCCTCCCGGCGGCTGGAGGCCGCGCTGCACCAGGAGACCGCGCGGCTGCGGCTCTCGCCCCGGGGCCGGAAGCTGCTGCCGATGCTGTTCGGGGCGGCGGGGGCGCGGGCGCTGGAGGCGGCCGGCCCGCCCGGCGGGGACGGGTGGGTGGAGGTGGAGCTGGCGGTGGAGTCGCGGGCCGTCGCGGTGGGAGACCTGCTGCGGCTGGGCACGGAGGCGGAGGTGCTGGGCCCGAACGGGCTGCGGCGAGCGGTGGCGGAGGCGGTGGCGGTGCTGGCCCGGCGGTACGCCGGGGTGTCGCCCTGAGGGGCGGTTCCGAGAATTTCGGCGAAGTTCACATGCCCGCGGGTACTGACAGACCGGGTGAACGCCAGGTACCGTCTCGGCCAGTTCACCTGTGTGGACTACACCACAAACGGACACCACAACGGAATCCCGTCGTGGCACCGCCTTCCTACAACGGATCGTCCGGCACGTTCCTGCCGGTAGAAGGGGGCCCATTCACCATGGCCACTGTCACGTTCGACAAGGCGACCCGGATCTACCCGGGTTCCGACAAGCCCGCCGTCGACGCCCTGGACATCGAGATCGCGGACGGCGAGTTCCTCGTCCTGGTCGGCCCGTCCGGCTGCGGCAAGTCCACGTCCCTGCGGATGCTCGCGGGCCTGGAGGACGTCAACGGCGGCGCCATCCGCATCGGCGACCGCGATGTCACGCACCTGCCGCCCAAGGACCGGGACATCGCCATGGTGTTCCAGAACTACGCCCTCTACCCGCACATGACGGTCGCCGACAACATGGGCTTCGCGCTCAAGATCGCCGGCGTGCCGAAGGCGGAGATCCGGCAGAAGGTCGAGGAGGCCGCGAAGATCCTCGACCTCACGCAGTACCTGGACCGCAAGCCGAAGGCGCTCTCCGGCGGTCAGCGCCAGCGTGTGGCGATGGGCCGCGCGATCGTGCGTGAGCCGCAGGTGTTCCTCATGGACGAGCCGCTGTCCAACCTGGACGCCAAGCTGCGTGTGTCCACCCGTACGCAGATCGCCTCGCTCCAGCGCCGTCTGGGCATCACCACCGTCTACGTCACCCACGACCAGGTCGAGGCCCTGACGATGGGTGACCGCGTGGCGGTCCTCAAGGACGGTCTGCTCCAGCAGGTCGACACCCCGCGCAACATGTACGACCGGCCCGCCAACCTGTTCGTGGCCGGCTTCATCGGCTCCCCGGCGATGAACCTGATCGAGGTGCCGATCACCGACGGCGGCGTGAAGTTCGGCAACTCGGTGGTGCCGGTGCAGCGCGACGCGCTGTCCTCCACCACCGACAAGAAGGTCACCGTGGGTGTCCGTCCCGAGCACTTCGACGTGGCGGGCCCCGACTCCGACCTGGGTGTCGCGGTCACCGTCAACGTCGTCGAGGAGCTGGGCTCCGACGCGTACGTCTACGGCACCGCGGAGGTCGGCGGGGAGGCGAAGGACCTCGTCGTCCGCGTCGGCGGCCGTGAGGTCCCGGAGAAGGGCAGCCGGCTGCACGTCGTGCCGCGCTCCGGCGAGACCCACGTGTTCTCGACCTCCACCGGTGAGCGCCTCTCCGACTGAGCGGCGATGAGCCCCCGTCCCCGGCCGTCACGGCCCGGGGGCGGGAATCGGTGAGCAAGGGCCCCGCAGAGCGCTGCGGGGCCCTTCGCGCTGTCGACAAATACCCCGGCACACCGGGCATTTCGAGCAGTGTGCGTCAACGCCTTACCCACTTCCGGGCCCCTCTTCACCCCCCATAAGGGTGACTAAATGTCTCCAAATCACTACGGGGCGCTACCCTCACCTGCGTGAAGCACTCCACCACCCCACAGACGCGACGCGGCCGGGGCCCCGCCCGCCGGATCGGCCGCTCCCTCGCCTTCGTCCTGCCCGTCGTCCTGGTGCTCTCCGGGACCCTCGCGGTCACCCGAGTCAACTGGTCGGGGGATTCCTCGAGCCCGGTGCTCACCGCGGCGGACGCCTCGGTGTCGAAGGCGTCCTCCCGCGCCGCCGCGCTGGCCCCCCACGAGGTCCTGCGCGGACGGCTGCTGACCGAACTCCAGGAGGAGGACCCGGGCGTCGCGCTCACCCACCTCCAGGAGGCGGTCGACGACCGCCCCGCACTGGCCCGGCACTGCGCGTCCATCGCCCGCTCCCTGGGCCGCGCCGCGGTGCGGGTCTACGGCCCGACGCGCGCCCAGTCGTACTCCCGCCCCGTCTGCGACACCTCCTACGCCTCGGGCGTCCTGGCCGCGCACGGCTGACGCCGCGGCCGGCGCCGGGCCGGGCGGGGCGCCACGTACAGTGCGGTCATGACCGATCCGAGCGCTGCGTCCCGCCCCGTGCAAGCCGTCGTCCTGGCCGGCGGCCAGGGTTCCCGGCTGCGTCCCTACACCGACGACCGGCCCAAGCCGATGGTCGAGATCCCCGGTACGGGAACCCCGATCATCGGCCATCAGCTTTCCTGGCTCGCCGAGGAGGGCGTGACGGACGTGGTGGTCTCCTGCGGCCACCTCGCCGAGGTGCTGCAGAAGTGGCTGGAGAGCGCGGATCTGCCCCTCTCCGTGACCACCGTCGTCGAGAACGAGCCCCTCGGCCGCGGCGGCGGCCTGAAGTACGCCGCCGCCCGTCTCCCCCACCCCGACCGGCCCTGGTACGCCACGAACGGCGACATCTGGACCCGGTTCTCGCTGCGCGACATGGCGGACTTCCACACCGAGCGGGACGCCGTCGCGACCCTCGCCCTGGCCCGCCCGCGCCTTCCCTGGGGCGCGGTGAAGACGGACGGCTTCGGGCACATCACCGACTTCATCGAGGCGCCCCCGTCGACCTTCGAGATCAACGCGGGCGTGTACGTCTTCTCCCCCGGGTTCGCCGAGATGCTGCCGGAGCGCGGCGACCACGAGCGGTCCACGTTCCCGCGTCTGGCGCGTGAGCGCCGGCTGGCCGGCTTCCCGATCCCGCAGGGTTCCTACTGGCGGGCGATCGACACCGCGAAGGACCTGACGGAGGCGGCGAAGGAGCTGGCGGCTTCGAGCCGCTGAGAGCCCGCCGTATACGGCGAACGGGGTCCCGCACACCTTCTGGTGTGCGGGACCCCGTTCGTACGGGCCGTGCGTGCCGTGGGCGGTGTCAGCCCAGCAGGCCGCCGACGAGCCCCGGCTGCCCGGAGGAGGACGAGCCGCCTCCGCTGCTGTCACCGCCGGTACCGGTGCCGGTACCGGCGGTCGAGCCGCTGCCGGCGTCGCCCCCGGTGGGGGTGCCGCCGCTGGTCGGGCCCGAACTGGTGCTGGGCGCCTGGCCGGCCGTGGAGGGCTGCTGCGGCGGGGCCTGCCCGGTGGTGCCCTGCGTCTGGCTGGGCGATCCGCTGGTGGCCGTGCCGGCGTCGCTCGTGGCACCGGTCGTGGAGCCGGCACCGGCGGTCGGGGCGGTCGTGCCGGAGGTGGCCTCCTGGGTGGGCGAGGCGGAGACCTCCGGGGCCTGCTCCCGCCGCCGCTCGCCGGGCTCCACGGGGAGCGGGGAGCCGGGCTGTTCGTTGCGCGGGGCCTCGCCGGGGCCGGGGACGACCACGCGGTCGGCGTCCCGGACGGCGCCGCCGAGCAGCGAGCCGACCAGCAGGGTGAGGCCCGTGACGACGAAGGTGACGAGAGCGCCCCGGCGCAGCACGAAGCGGCGCAGGTCCCACAGGGGGGCGCGGGGCCCGAGGCGCCGCCAGGCGCTCCCGGCGAGGCGGCCGTCGACGGAGTAGACGGGGGCGCCGGCGATGATCAGCGGGGACCAGGCGGCGAGGTAGATGATGTCGGGCGCGTCATAGGCGGGGACGCTCTTCCAGCTGACGGTGACCAGCAGCGCGGCGGACAGGCCCGCGCCGATCACGGCGGCGACGCGCTGCCAGCAGCCCAGCACCGTCAGGACGCCGACGATGACCTGGAGGAAGGCGATGACGAGGCCGGAGCCGACCGGGTGCTGGAGGGCGAACTGGCGCAGCGGCTCGGCGACTTCCCACGGGTGCAGGGTGTTGAGCCACTTGACCATGGAGCCGCGTTCGCCGCCGTCGAAGTAGACGGGGTCGCAGAGCTTGCCCATGCCGGCGTAGATGGAGATGGCGCCGAGGAAGACCCGCAGCGGCAGCAGGACGACGCCGAGGTTCATCCGGCGGCCGGGGTAGTAGGCGTGCCGTGCCGGGTCGTCGCCGTGGCGGCGGCCGGACGGTTCGCCCGCGGCCCGGCCGTCGAGGGTGCCGTCGGCGGTGTCGTCGTCGAACTCGTCGTCCGGGCCGGCGGGTTGGCCGTAGGCGGGGCCGGCGCCGCGCATGGCGGGCAGCAGCCGGGTGTCCTCCGCGCCGGGGGTGCGCTGGGGGCCGACGACGGGGGTGGGGAGGGTCTGGGTGGCGAGCTCGTCGTAGTCGTCATGGCCGCCGTACCCGTCACGGCCGTCACGGCCGTCACGGCCGCCGCGGCCGTCGGGGTGCGGGCCGCCCGGGCCGAGGCCGACGCGGGGGATGACCTGGGTGGCCCCGGCGTCGGCGGCGGGCTCCGCGACGTGGTGGCCGGTACCGGCCCGCACGGCTTGCAGCAGCCGGTGGGCGCCGGTGTCGTCCGGCTCGGTGTGGCCGCTCCATACGACCGGCCGCCGGCGGGCGAGGCCGGCCGTGTGCTCGGCGGAGCCGGCGACGGGCATGGGGGCGGTGTCCTGGGTGGCGCTCAAGTGCCGCGCGACCCGCGGGGACCGGGTGCGCCGCGCCGAGGCGCCCAGCTCGACGCGGAAGCTCGCATTGTTGACGATGACCTGCGCCGGATCGCTCGGCACCTTCACCATGCTCAGCGCGGGAGCGTCGTCGATTCCCGACGAGCGGTCCCCCGTGGGTGTGCGGGGTGTTCTGGTGTCCACACTCATCTAACCGAGTGACGTGTCGTTAGGACACTGCTTTGACCCGCCGGAACTGTCCGGACCGCGTCAAGCTGCTCCGGGCTGCCCGGAACACCCCGTTCGGGTGACGGCGCGGCACATCCGTTCGCGCCTCCCGGGGACGCGCCGCGCCTTACCTCACGAGCGCTTGCGCGCCGCCTCGTACAGCACGATGCCCGCCGCCACACCGGCGTTGAGCGACTCGGCGCCGCCGGGCATCGGGATGCGCACCCGGAAGTCGCAGGTCTCGCCGACGAGCCGGGACAGGCCCTTGCCCTCGCTGCCGACGACGATGGCGACGGGCCCCTCCAGGGCCTCCAGCTCGCCGAGCTCGACGTCTCCGTCGGCGGCGAGGCCGACCACCACGACTCCAGCCTTCTTGTACTGCTCAAGAGCGCGCGTCAGGTTCGTGGCGCGGGCGACGGGCGTCCGGGCGGCCGTCCCGGCGGAGGTCTTCCAGGCACCGGCGGTCATCCCGGCCGCGCGCCGCTCGGGTACGACGACGCCGTGGCCCCCGAAGGCGGAGACGGATCGGACGACGGCACCCAGGTTGCGCGGGTCGGTCACCCCGTCGAGAGCGACGATCAGCGGGTCCTCGCCCTCGTCGGCGGCGGCGTCGAGGAGGTCCTCGGGGTGCGCGTACTCGTACGGCGGGACCTGGAGGACCAGGCCCTGGTGGTTGAGCCCGTTGGTCATCCGGTCGAGCTCGGGACGCGGCGCCTCCATCAGGTTGAGGTTGCCGCGCTCGGCCGCGAGCTGGAGCGCCTCGCGCACCCGCTCGTCGTTGTCGATGAACTGCTGGACGTAGAGGGTCGAGGCGGGCACGCCCTCGCGCAGCGCCTCGACGACGGGGTTGCGGCCGACGACGAGCTCGGAGGTCGACCGGCCGCCGCCGCGCCTGCCCTGCGTGCGGCCCTGGGCCCGGCGGGCCTTCGCCTGTGCGGCGCGCTGCTTGACGTGTCCCTTGCGCATCTCGGCGGGGGGCGTCGGGCCCTTGCCCTCCAGGCCCCGGCGCCGCTTGCCGCCGCTGCCGACCTGCGCGCCCTTCTTGCCGGACATGCGGCGGTTGTTCGCGGCCATGAGTTACCCGTCTCCGTGAAAGTGGTCGTACATACGTCTTATGCAGTGTGCCGCCCGGAGCCCCGGGCGGCACAGTCGATCTACGGTGGTCAGCGCGAGCCGAGGCTCCAGCGCGGCCCCTGGGGGCTGTCCTCGATGACGAGCCCGGAGGCGTTGAGCTGGTCGCGCAGCGCGTCCGCGGTGGACCAATCCTTGCGGGCGCGGGCGGCCTCGCGCTGGTCGAGCACCATCCGTACGAGGGTGTCGACGACGCCGCGCAGATCCTCGCCCCGGTCGCTCTCCCCGGCCCACATCGGGTCGAGCGGGTCCAGGCCCAGGACGCCGAGCATGGCGCGCACCTCGGCGAGGCGGGCGACGGCGGCTTCCTTGTCGTCTGCGGCCAGCGCGCTGTTGCCCTGCCGCACCGTGGTGTGCACGACGGCGAGCGCCTGCGGCACGCCCAGGTCGTCGTCCATGGCGTCGGCGAAGGCGGGCGGCACCTCGGCGGCGGGCTCGACGGGACCCCCGGCGAGTTCCACCACCCGCTGCGCGAAGCCCTCGATCCGCGCGAACGCCGCCTCCGCCTCGCGCAGCGACTCCTCGCTGTACTCGATGGTGGAGCGGTAGTGCGGGGTGCCGAGGTAGTAGCGCAGCACGATCGGGCGCCATTGCTTGACCATCTCGGAGACCAGGACCGAGTTGCCGAGCGACTTCGACATCTTCTCGCCGCTCATGGTGACCCAGGCGTTGTGCACCCAGTACTGGGCGAAGTCGTCGCCGAACGCCTTGGCCTGGGCGATCTCGTTCTCGTGGTGCGGGAAGACCAGGTCCAGTCCGCCGCCGTGGATGTCGAAGGCGCTGCCGAGGTACTTGTGCGCCATCGCGGAGCACTCCAGGTGCCAGCCCGGACGGCCGCGGCCCCAGGGGGTCTCCCAGTCGGGCTCGCCGGGCTTGGCGGCCTTCCACATGGCGAAGTCGCGCGGGTCCCGCTTGCCGGTGATGCCCTCCTCGGCGGGCTGCCGCATCTCGTCGAGGTCCTGCTTGGACAGCTCCAGGTACGCGGGCCAGGACCGGACGTCGAAGTAGACGCTGCCGTCGGCCTCGTAGGCGTGTCCGCGCTCGATGAGCGTGCGCATCATCTCGACCATCTCGGGGACGTGTCCGGTGGCGCGTGGCTCATAGGTGGGCGGCAGGCAGCCGAGTGCGGCGTAAGCGTCGCCGAACGCCCGTTCGTTGGCGTAACCGATGGCCCACCAGGGGCGGTTCCGCTCCGCCGCCTTGTGAATGATCTTGTCGTCGATGTCGGTGACGTTGCGTACGAACGTGACGTCGTAGCCGCGGTAGGCGAACCAGCGGCGCATGATGTCGAAGTTCAGCCCCGACCGGATGTGCCCGATGTGCGGGGGGGCCTGCACGGTGGCGCCACACAGGTAGATCGAGACACACCCGGGCTGGAGGGGGGTGAAGTCGCGGATCTGCCGGGCGCTGGTGTCGTACAGGCGAATAGTCACGTGTCCAGGGTAGTGGGCGCCGGGCAGTGCCCCGCGACCTTCCGCGCCGGGGCCGCGCAATCGTGATACCGGGGGGCCAGGGCGGTCCAGGCCGGGGACCGGACGTCCAGGCCGGGGGCCGGGCGGTCACAGGCGGAACCGGACCGCCCGGATCCCGTCCGTCGGACTCAGCCCGTCCGTACCACGAGGGCCGTCGCCACCGCCATCAGCCCTTCGCCGCGGCCGGGGAAGCCGAGACCGTCCGTGGTGGCCCCGGAGACGGAGACCGGGGCGCCGGCGGCCTCGGAGAGGATCTTCTGCGCCTCGTCCCGCCGCTTGCCGATCTTGGGACGGGCTCCGACGACCTGGACGGCGACGTTGCCGATCCGGAAGCCGGCCTCGCGCACGATCCGCGCCGCCTCCGTCAGCAGGGTCACCCCGGAGGCGCCGGACCACTCGGGCCGCCCGGTGCCGAAGTGCTGCCCGAGGTCACCGAGCCCGGCGGCGGAGAACAGCGCGTTGCAGGCGGCGTGCGCGACGACGTCCGCGTCGGAGTGCCCGGCCAGGCCGGGCCCCTCGCCCTCCCACTTCAGGCCCGCGCACCACAGCTCGCGGCCCTCCTCGAAGGCGTGGATGTCGGTGCCGATGCCCACCTGGGGCAGGGCGGGCGGCGCGGGCGTCTCAGAAGCCATCGTTGAGCCTCCTGCGGGCCAGTACCGCCTCGGCGAGGACGAGGTCCAGGGGGCGGGTGACCTTGAACGCCTCCTCGTGGCCGGGCACCGCCACGACCGGCACGCCGAGCTGCTCGACCATGCCGGCGTCGTCGGTGACGGCGCCGGTCACCGTCTCATGGGCGCGGATCAGCGTGGCGCGGTCGAAGCCCTGCGGGGTCTGCACAGCGCGCAGCAGGGAGCGCTCCGGCGTCGCCACCACCGGTTCGGGACCGCCCGGCGTGGCGGCGGGCTCGACCTGCTTGACGGTGTCGGCCGGCGGGAGGGCCGGGACGACGGCGGGGGCACCGTCGCGGACGGCCTCGATGACGGCGTCGACGGTGTCGACCGGCACCAGCGGCCGGGCCGCGTCGTGCACCAGGACGATGTCGTAGCCGGGCGGCAGCGCGTCGAGGCCGAGCTTCACGGACTCCTGGCGGGACGCGCCGCCGGGCACCACGAGGAAGTCCGTCCGCTCGGGGAGCGCGTGCGCGTCCAGCAGGCTCTTGACCTCGGCGGCGCCGTCGGGCGGGGCGACGACGACCACCAGGGAGACGGCGCGGGAGGCGGCCATGGCGCGGACCGCGTGGATGAGCATGGGGGTTCCGCCCAGCGCGCGGAGCGCTTTCGGGGCGCCCGGACCGAGGCGCACGCCCCGACCGGCGGCCGGAATCACGGCGGCGGTCGGCGCCGCGGCGGGTGAAGGACGCGAATCGTCAGACATCGGTTCCTGTCAGGTTTGTGTGCTCGGCCTACGTGGGTATGGCCTGGGCGTGCGCCCCTGCCCACCACGCGGGGACGTGCCGGGCGCTCCGCCTCGACCAGCCCCTTCCGTGAACTGGTCGGGCCGGGGGCACGCCCGGGGGGTCAGCGGGCGGACGGCGCCGGGGTGCGGACATGCCGCAGCGCCCGGCGACAGCGAAGGCGTCATCGGGCACCGCGGCATTTCGTGTGCTGAACCGAGCGGGTCCGCCTCGGGTCAGGAGGCGAGGACCTCGTCGAGCAGGGCTTCGGCCTTGTCCTCGTTCGTGTTCTCCGCGAGGGCGAGCTCGCTCACCAGGATCTGGCGGGCCTTGGCGAGCATCCGCTTCTCACCGGCGGAGAGTCCGCGCTCGCGCTCACGGCGCCACAGGTCGCGCACGACTTCCGCGACCTTGATGACGTCGCCGGAGGCGAGCTTCTCCAGATTTGCCTTGTAGCGACGCGACCAGTTCGTGGGCTCCTCGGCGTACGGCGCGCGCAGCACCTCGAAGACCCGGTCCAGCCCGTCCTGACCGACCACATCACGCACGCCGACGAACTCCGCATTGTCCGCTGGCACACGTACCGTCAGGTCACCCTGGGCGACCTTCAGCACCAAGTAGGTCTTGTCCACGCCTTTGATCTGGCGAGTTTCGATGGCCTCGATCAGCGCGGCCCCGTGATGGGGATAGACCACGGTGTCGCCAACCTTGAACGTCATGTGACAGGTACCCCTTCCGTGGCTATCCAGGGTAACACGGATACGGCGTCTTCTGAATGGCGTTTTCGCAGGTCAGGGCATATCTCAGGGCTTGACAACAGCGACAGGGACGTGCTGCGGAGGGGCGGCGGAAGGAGGTATTCGCAGGTCGGAGGCGCTCTACAGGGCGGTCGAAACACGCACGTCACACGCCCGCGACACCCCCCTCGGGCGGCCGAACCACCCGATATGTCCGGTTCCAAGTGCTCGACTTCCGCTACTCCGTTCGGGCTCCGGAGTGAGCTTCCGGACGAATCCGCGAATTGATCACCCGGCGTCCGAGGGCCCCGGACGGGTGATCAATTTCTCGTCCGGTGATGCATTCCTTCACGCGGAATTCGCATGCCGGGCGGCCGCGCGCGGCGAAGCTATCGGGGCTATCGGGCGGCCATCTCCGAGCTGCTTATGTGAATGCCGGACACGCAGGGGGCGAATGTGACCGACGAGTCACTTGTGGCGCCCTGTGGCGCCTGGCCTACCGCCTGCCGAGCGAAGCCGACGGCCTCTGGGGGAGGGTCGGGTGCGGCGGCCCGGGAACGGCTCGGTAACCTAAGGCCGCTGACAGTCACTTAGGGCGGCTTTATCACGTGGCCGCCGCCTCGCTCGAGTCAAGGAGTTGCCGCCGCCGTGAGCAGCAGCCTTCGACGCGGCGCCCTCGCCGCCGCCGCCATCGCGTTCTCCCTTCTCCCGCTCGCCGCGTGCGGCGCCGGCAACAACGCCCAGACGCTCCAGATCCAGCCGGACCACGCGGCGACGACCGTCGGTGACATCAAGATCCAGAACGCGGTCGTCATCACGCAGCCCGACCGGGAGTCGACGGGCCCCGCCGCGGTCTCCGCCACCGTGTTCAACACCGGCAACACCGACCAGAAGCTGGAGTCCGTCACCGTCGAGGGCGCCGGCCAGGCGGTCGAGCTCAAGCCCGCCAAGGGCCGGAAGGACCTGACCGTCCCGGCCGGCGGCTCGCTGATCATCGGCGGCAAGGACAACGCCGGCGCCGTGCTGCCCGAGGGCCGCGAGGCCGTGCGGGACGGCGACGCCCAGAAGGTCACCTTCAGCTTCAGCGAGGCCGGCGACGTGAGCCTGCGCGCCTTCGTCGTCCCGGCCTCCGGCTACTTCTCCGGCTGGGGCCCGAGCGAGGTCCCGGCCGCGCCGGGCGCCTCGGCGAGCGCCTCCCAGGAGCCGTCGCACGGCGCCTCGGCCACCCCGAGCGGCAGCGCCTCCGCGCCGGCCGGCTCGGCCACCCCGGGCGCCGGTGCCTCCGCGAGCGCGTCGGCCGGCGCGTCGGAGTCGCACGAGGCGGCGGCCGGTCACTGACCGTCGTACCGCGCACCACGTGCGGAAGGGCGGGGCCTCCCCCAAGGCCCCGCCCTTCCGCACGTCCGGGCCGAGCCCGGCGGACCCCGCCGTGCGGCCCGCGGCTCAGACCGCCGTATGGCCCTGCGGCTCGCGACCGCCCTGCGGCCTACGGGTTCGGACCGCCCGTACGGCCTACGGCTCGAACTTGTAACCGAGTCCGCGGACCGTCACCAGATACCGCGGCGCGCCCGGGTCCGGCTCGATCTTGGCGCGCAGGCGCTTAACGTGGACGTCGAGGGTCTTGGTGTCACCGACGTAGTCGGCGCCCCAGACCCGGTCGATGAGCTGCATGCGGGTCAGCACCCGGCCGGCGTTGCGCAGCAGCATCTCCAGCAGGTCGAACTCCTTCAGCGGCAGGTCGACCTTGCTGCCGCCGACGGTCACCACATGCCGGTCGACGTCCATGCGGACCGGGCCGGCCTCCAGCGCGGCCGGGGCGACCTCCTCCGGCTCGCCGCGGCGGCGCAGCACCGCCCGGATGCGGGCGACCAGCTCCCGCGAGGAGAACGGCTTGGTGACGTAGTCGTCGGCTCCTATCTCCAGTCCGACCACCTTGTCGATCTCGCTGTCCTTGGCGGTCACCATGATCACGGGAACATTGGAGCGGCCGCGCAGCTGGCGGCACACCTCGGTGCCGGGCAGGCCGGGGAGCATCAGGTCGAGGAGGACGAGGTCGGCGCCGTTGCGCTCGAACTCGTCGAGCCCGTCGGGCCCGGTGGCCGCGACGGCGACCTCGAAGCCCTCCTTGCGGAGCATGTACGACAGTGCGTCGGAGAAGGACTCCTCGTCCTCGACGACGAGCACACGGGTCACGGAAGGACCTCCGGAGCGGGAAGCGTTGCGTACGGGGATGGAGCGGTGTGGGGGGAAGCTGTGGGGGTGGACCGCCCGGCTTCGCCACCGGCGCGGGCGGATCGCGGCTGGGCCCGGTCGCGGGACCGGCCCGCCTCCGGCAGCCGCAGGGTGAAGGTGGAGCCCTGGCCTTCGGCACTCCACACCGTGACCTCCCCGCCGTGCGAGGCGACCACGTGCTTGACGATGGCGAGTCCGAGGCCGGTGCCGCCGGTGGCCCGGGAGCGGGCCGGGTCGACGCGGTAGAAGCGCTCGAAGATGCGCTCCTTGTCCTTGTCGGAGATACCGATGCCCTGGTCGGTCACCGCGATCTCGATCATGTCCCCGCCGGGTGCCGCCACCCTGCGGGCGGCGATGCCGACGCGGGTGCGGGCGGGCGAGTAGTTGACGGCGTTCTCGACGAGGTTGCCGAGGGCGGCGGCGAGCTGGCCGCGGTTGCCCCACACGTGGAGGTCGGCCGTGCCGCCGGCCCGGCGCGCGCCGGTGCCCGGATCGAGCCCTTCGGGCATCCCCACGTTCGTGGCCATGGTGATCTGCTTGCTGCCGGCCGCCTGCCGGCAGCGGTCGATGGCCTCGGCTACCAGTTCCTCCACCCGGACCGGCTCGGCGTCCTCCAGCGGATCGTCGTTCTGCACCCGGGAGAGGTCGATGAGCTCCTGCACCAGGTTGGTCAGCCGGGTCGCCTCGATCTGCATCCGCCCGGCGAAGCGCTGTACGGCCTCGGGGTCGTCGCAGGCGTCCATGACGGCCTCGGAGAGCAGGGAGAGCGCGCCGACCGGGGTCTTCAGCTCGTGGCTGACGTTGGCGACGAAGTCGCGCCGCACGGCCTCGATCCGGCGGGCCTCGGTGAGGTCCTCCACGAGCAGCAGCACCAGCCGCGAGCCCAGCGGCGCGACGCGCGCGGAGACGGCCAGGGCGTCGCCCCGCCCGGTCCCCCGCCGCGGCAGGTCCAGCTCGACCTGCCGTATCTCCCCGTCGCGCCGGGTGTCGCGGGCCATCTGGAGCATCGGCTCGACGGCCAGCTTGCCGCCGCGGACCAGTCCGAGGGCGTACGCCGCCGAGCTCGCCTTGACCACGGCGTCCTCCTCGTCGAGGACGACGGCGGAGGAGCGGAGCACCGACAGCACGGTGTCCACGCCGGGCGGGAGCATCGGGTCGACGTGCAGGGAGGTCCGGGTGGGTCGCTTCTGGTCGCGCTCGCTCCAGCGGAACGCCAGCATGGCGATGACACCGGTGAGCACTCCGGCGATCGCTGCCGCTGCGGCGACCGCCGCGTTCACGTCCATGCCTCCAGGTTAGGCACGGGGAAGGGCCCGCCTACAGCCATCGGAGTGCGAGCTCGAACACTCGTCGCTCAGAGTTCACCTGGGGGCCAGGGATGGTTCATTCGGGATGCCGGAAACGGACGCGTGCGGGCCGGAACGTGGAAACGTGGGGGTGAAGCGAGGGGCGCGAGCTCCCATTCGAAGACGTACGAGAGGAACCCTGATGCGGGACGCGTACCACGAGGAACTGGACTCGATCGGCGACGGTCTGGTGGAGATGGCCCGGCTGGTCGGGTCGGCGATCGGGCGCGCCACGACCGCCATCCTCGACTCCGACCTGAAGCTGGCGGAGCACGTGATCGAGGCCGACGCCAAGGTCGACCAGCTCCAGCACGACCTGGAGGCGCGGGCCATAGCCCTGCTGGCCCGGCAGCAGCCGGTGGCGACCGATCTGCGGATCGTCGTCACCTCGCTGCGCATGTCCGCCGACCTGGAGCGCTCCGGCGACCTCGCCCAGCACGTGGCGAAGCTGGCCCGGCTGCGCTACCCCGAGCGGGCGGTCCCGCACGACCTGCACGCCACCATCCTGGAGATGGGCCAGCTGGCGCAGCGCCTGATGGCGAAGGCGGCCGAGGTGATCATCACCAAGGACGTCGACCTGGCCCTCCAGCTGGAGCAGGACGACGACGCGATGGACCTCCTGCACCGCACCCTCTTCCAGCACCTGATGGACGACCGCTGGAAGCACGGCATCGAGACGGCCGTCGACGTGACCCTGCTGGGCCGCTACTACGAGCGGTACGCCGACCACGCCGTCGCGGTCGCCAAGCGGGTGGTGTACCTGGTGACGGGCGAGCACGCGGACGAGCTCCAGGCGGACATCCAGCCGGAGATCCAGGCGGTGGCGGGGAGCGAGGGGGTCTGAGCCGCCGGGATCCCGCCCGGGGGCTCCGGCCGCCCGGCACGCGCTCGGGGCGCGTACGAGCCACAGTGCGCCGTTGATGCGACCGGCACCCGGGGCGTGCAATGGGCACAGGCACCAGCCTTGAGGAGGGACCCATGGCCGAATCCCCCAGCACGACCCCCGACCCCGCCCGGGAACGCCCGTCCGAGCAGCCCGCCGAGGTCAGGAACCTGACCCTGGTGGCCGCCTGCGGCTGCGGCTCGGGCTGCGGCTGCGGCTGCCAGTCGGGCAACCCCTGCCAGTGCGGCTGACGGTACGCCGTTCCCGTACGTCTCCGAAGGGCTCCGGCGCGGCTGCCGGGGCCCTTCGCCGTGGGGCGGGGGCGCGGCGCCGCGCGGCTCGCGGACCGGGCGCGGGCGCGGGCGGGCCGAGGGGTACGGGGCCGGGCGGGCCCTGACGCGCGTCGGACGGACTCGCCCGGAGCCGCGCACGGGCGGAGCATGGAGGGAGAGGCAAGGGTAAGGAGGTGCGGCGCCATGGCCCACTTCATGGATGTCCACCACGGGATGCGGGGCATCACCGCCGACCAGCTGCACGAGGCGCACCGGGCCGACCTGGCCATCGAGAAGGACGAGGGCGTCCACTTCGAGCGGGCGTGGGCGGACCCGCGCTCCGGCACGGTCTACTGCCTTTCCGAGGCTCCCTCCGCCGAAGCGGTCCAGCGCGTCCACGAACGGGCGGGGCACCGGGCGGACGAGATCCACGAGGTGCCGCTGACCGTATGAGGGAACCCGGCGCTGGGTGAGTGCCCCGGAGCGCACCGGAGGGGCGCCGGCCGCGCGGGCCGTCAGCCGGAGGCGGAACCGTCGTCGGCGGCGGCCCTGCTCGCGGCCCGGCGGTACTCGGCGTTGATGCGCTGGGCTTCCTCCAGCTGGTCCTCGAGGATGACGATGCGGCAGGCGGCCTCGATCGGCGTTCCCTTGTCGACGAGTTCGCGGGCCCGGGCGGCGATCCGCAGCTGATAACGGGAGTACCGGCGGTGTCCGCCCTCGGACCGGAGCGGGGTGATCAGACGGGCCTCGCCGATGGCGCGGAGAAAGCCCGGAGTGGTGCCGAGCATCTCGGCGGCCCGGCCGATCGTGTAGGCGGGGTAGTCGTCGTCATCCAGACGATCGCTGAGCGGACTATCAGCTGTCATGTCACCTCGTGTTGTGCAACGCGTCGAGGGGCCCTGGTGCCGCACGGCACCAGGGCCCCGAGGGGAATTGAACACCATCGGCCGGCTCTACCGCTGGGCCGACCTTCTGTTGGCGTCTGCTCCTCTCCTCCGTACTTCGTGAGCTCCTACCCGGCAGTTCGTGTCTGCCAGGTCTCACTTGACCTTGTCTATGACAAGAATCCTAACCACACAGCAGCGCCATGTCTACTCTCGCAAGAGTAGATTTTGAGGCGCTCCGGCCAGAGGTTCCGGTCGCGGCCCGTGTGCTGTCGCGGCTCTCGTCCGGTCACGGCCCGGACACCGCCGTCTCCGTCCCGGCGTGCGGCACCGCCGGACGCGCGGGCGGCGGCGAGAACGCGATGAGGGCCCTGCCGACGTGCGTCGGCAGGGCCCTCATCGCGTTGTCTGGTGCGGCGGCCTACTCCTTGTGTGCGTCCGCCGGGGCGGCGGCGACGCCGCCGAGCAGAGCCGACGCGGTCTGGAGCGGCGTGGCGGGCTCGCTCACGGGCGCGGCGTCGGGATGGGCATGGCAGGTGAAACCGAGCCGTGCCATCGCCCGGACGACCTCACCGCTGGTGAAGTCGCGGCGGTCCTGGCGGGTGACGACCGCGCCCACCTGCTTGGCGGGATAGCGGCGGCGTCCGATGGTCACGGACTCGCCCGTGATGGGCTCGGGCTTGACGCCCTCCATCGAGGCCAGCACTCCGCTCTTGGTCAGCTCGAACGGATACCGGGCGATCACACAGCGCATGTTGCCTCACAGGGAGAAGGAGAAGGGCCGACCGGGCCGGCCGGGGCGGAACCCCCGGACCGGGCGCCGGACGAGGAGAGCGGTCCGTGCGGGACGTCCCGCAGACGGAGCCGGTCCGTGTACGCGGAGCCGGAGCGGAGGGCGGCGAGCCCGGACCGGGTGATCACGCCCGTGCACTGGTCGTCCCCGTCGCACAGCAGCAGGTACTCGACCCGGGCACCGGCCATCACGGACAGGGCCACCTCGACGGTCATGTCGTCGCGCACCCGCGGTCCGGTCACGTCCATGTCGTCGGCCACGGTCAGGCCGCCGAGCCGAAGTCGGACCGCCGCTGCCCGCCGCCGCGTGCCGTCCGCTCGGCGGACCGGGCCCGGCCGGGGCGGCCCCGGCGCCCCCGGGAGGAGGACGCGGCGCGGCGGGGACGTTCCACGGCCGGCGCGGCGATGACGACCGGGACGCCGGAGGGGGCCTGGGCTCCCGTGATCCGGCTCAGTTCCGCCTCGCCCGAACGCACCGCGGTGATCCGCGGCGTGATGCCGGCCGAGGCCATCAGCCGGCTCATGCCGCGGCGCTGGTCGGGGGTGACCAGGGTGACGACGCTGCCGGACTCGCCGGCCCGGGCCGTACGGCCGCCGCGGTGCAGGTAGTCCTTGTGGTCGGTGGGCGGATCGACGTTGACGACCAGATCGAGGTTGTCGACGTGGATGCCGCGCGCCGCGACGTTGGTCGCCACCAGCACGGTCACCTGTCCGTCCTTGAACTGGGCGAGGGTGCGGGTGCGCTGGGGCTGGGACTTGCCGCCGTGCAGGGCGGCGGCCCGCACACCGCTGTTCAGCAGGTGCTTGGTCAGCCGGTCCACGGCGTGCTTGGTGTCCAGGAACATGATCACCCGGCCGTCGCGGGCCGCGATCTCGGTGGTCGTCTGCCGCTTGTCCGCCTCGTCCACGTGGAGGACGTGGTGCTCCATCGTGGTGACCGCGCCCGCGGACGGGTCGACGGAGTGGACCACCGGGTCGTGCAGGTAGCGGCGCACGAGCCGGTCGACGTTGCGGTCGAGGGTCGCCGAGAAGAGCATCCGCTGCCCTTCCGGGCGCACCTGGTCGAGCAGGGCGGTGACCTGCGGCATGAAGCCCATGTCGGTCATCTGGTCGGCCTCGTCGAGGACGGTGATGCCGACGGTGTCCAGCCGGCAGTCGCCGCGGTCTATGAGGTCCTTCAGCCGCCCGGGCGTCGCGACGACCACCTCGGCGCCGGCGCGCAGCGCACCGGCCTGCCGGCCGATCGACATCCCGCCGACCACGGTGGCCAGCCGCAGCTGCACGGCGCGGGCGTACGGGGTGAGCGCGTCGGTGACCTGCTGGGCGAGTTCCCGGGTGGGGACGAGGACGAGGGCGAGCGGCTGCCGCGACTCGGCGCGCTGCCCGGCCGTGCGGGCCAGTACGGCGAGCCCGAAGGCGAGCGTCTTGCCGGAGCCGGTGCGGCCGCGGCCGAGGACGTCCCGTCCGGCCAGGGAGTTCGGCAGGGTCGCCGCCTGGATGGGGAACGGCACGGTCACGCCCTCGCGCCCGAGCGCGGCCAGCAGCGGAGCCGGCATCTCCAGATCGGCGAACGACTCGACGGCGGGCAGGGCCGGCGTGATCGTCTTGGGCAGGGCGAAGTCACCGCCCTGCGCGGCCGGACGGCCGCCGGCGCCCTGGGGCCGGCCGTTGCGGGACCGGCCGCCCTGGAATCGGCGGGAGGCACCGGAGCGCTTGGCGTCAGCGCCTCCGAAGCGGTCGTTTGTGCGAGTAGTACGGCTGCGATTCACGCGGGACCTTCCTTGATACGGCACGAAACAAGGAATTCCCGCAGCACATGAGCGGCGCAGAGAATCGCGAGAACGAGCCGATGATTGATGAGGGCGGACTGAGCCGGCCCGGGCGACGGGAAAACGTCGCCGTGCGGCGATGGGAAAGGCTTCGCCGCGAGCCTGAAAATGCAGCGAGCCGGGGCCCGCACCCCAAGGTGCGGGCCCCAGCTGCGAAGTATGCGTCAGCGCCGATGTCAGGCGGGGACGATGTTCTCGGCCGTCGGGCCCTTCTGGCCCTGCGCGACCTCGAAGGTCACCTTCTGGCCTTCCAGCAGCTCGCGGAAGCCGGAGGTGGCGATGTTGGAGTAGTGGGCGAAGACGTCGGGGCCGCCGCCGTCCTGCTCGATGAAGCCGAAGCCCTTTTCAGCGTTGAACCACTTCACGGTGCCACTGGCCATGTTATTTCTCCTTCAGGGAAACGGTGCTCGGAGTTCGCCCTGTGCGGACTCCGCGTCGCCGTGTTGATTACCCCGACGGAAAAACCTTCTGGCAACCACACCTGCAACTGAGATCGACAGTAGCACGGTGCCAACGGCCGTGCACGGGCAGAAATTTGGCCGCGGCGGCCGACCGGGGAATACTCGCCGCGCGCCCCCTCTATTTCTCACGTGGCAACCACAGATATTGCTCACCGCAGGGGTGCCGTTTCCACCCGCCCCGCCCCGCCGCAGCGCCCCGACCTCCCCCGATGGGCCGTGCGCCACCGCCGCGGTCGCCAGCGGCGGAGGCGCGGGCGAGGCCCCGTATCTCCCCCGCCGCGACGAAGGTCACATCGGCGTGGGGCGGGGAGGTGAGCCGGGGCCCGCCCGCCGCGAGCCCCGTGCTCCGTCTACGGCCTGCTGCTCTCCAGCCAGGACCGGGCCGGTTCCGCGGTGCGGGAGGTGTCCACGGTGAGTTCCAGACGCGTGCCCCCGTCGGCGCCCGCGGGGTAGCTGCGTTGCTCGGTGGCGGCGAAGCAGCGGCGGAGGACTTCCGCGACCCGGCGGGCGACCTCGGGCGACGCGGCGGCGATGTGCACCTCCGCGCATCCGTCCGGCGGCGTTTCCAGCGGCTCCATGGCGACCCCTCGTGCCCTCGGACAAAGATCGGCGGACCACCTCTCACCCTACTCCGCCCCCACCCGCGCGCCCGTCCCCGCGCGCCCGTGGCTGACGGACCACGCCGCGCCGGCCCGCCCTTCCGCCCGGCGAGCCCGGAGTCGGGCGCTCCGAGGAGTACGTTGGAACGAGGACGCGACCCCGATCAGGACCGTCCGCCATCCCGGCAGACAGGCGAGTGCCCATGTCCCCATCCGACGCCCCGCGCAAGCCCGGCCTCCTGCCGGACACCGGCCCCGGCCCCGGTCACCGGGAGGTGCGACCCGGGACGGCCGTCGTGCGGCTGGAGACGACCCACGACCGCCGCGGAGTACTCGACGGCGCCTGGTGGCCTCGCTCGCGCGACATCGCCGCGGAGCTCCCCGCGCTGGTCAGCGCGCTGACCGAGCACATCGGCCCGGTGACCCGCGTCGGTCTGGACGCCGGCGCCTGGCAGCAGCTGCCCACCCGCATGGTCATCGACGACCGCGTCGTCCACCTCGACTCCTTCCCGGTCGGCGACGGCACGGTCCTCATCACCAGAGGCGACCAGGACCACTTCTCCCTCCTGGTGATCCCGCCGGACGCGGCCCCCGAGGCGGCCCACGCCGCCATGGCCGCGGCCGTCCGCACCGACGACGCCAGACCGGCCGAACAGATCCTCATCGACACGGGCGCCACCCCCGCACCGGCCGAACCGGCCTCCGGCTCCGCGCCCGGCCCGGCCGACGAGGCCCCGCGCTAACCCCGGGCAGGGGGACTGAAGCGGACCGACCGGGCCGAGGAGCCCGCGAGCATGGCCGACGACAGGTCGGTGACCGGCCCCCAGCGGCGACGGAGCCACCCACAGAAAAGCCCCCGGCCCATACCCTGGCAGTGACGAGCTGTTCAGAGAGGGGGAAACCGTGCCATCTGACGCTACTCCGGACCCCTACGCCGACCCCTTGGTGTTCGGGCAACGTCTGCGAATCCTCCGCACCCGGCGCGGGCTGACTCGTGAGCAGTTGGGGGGCTCGTCGGCCGGTCCGGCTCGTGGGTGAAGAGCGTCGAGACCGGGCGGCTGAAGGCCCCGAAGCTCGACGTGGTACTGAGGCTGGCCGAAATGACACGCAGGCCGCGGTCCGGCACGCGGATACCGTCGCGGACCGGCGGGGTACGCAGGCCATCCTCGCCGAGGTCTACTCCCTGGCCCAGTTCTTCGTGGCCTACCAGCCCGACGCCCCGCTCCTGTGGCGGGTGGCCGAGCGCGGTCTCATCGCGGCGCAGGAGTCGGAGGACCCCCACGCCATCGGTGTCGCCGTCTGGCTCGCCGCGCAGGCGCACCGGGACAGCGGGCCCGCCCACTTCGACGCCGCCGACGACGTCACCCACCAGACCCTCGCCTACCTCGAGCCGCTGCTTCCCGACGCGAGCGCCGATGTCCTGGCCATCACAGGAGCGTTGACGTTCGAGGCCGGCTACACCGCGGCCCGGCGCGGCGAGACCGGCACCGCGTGGCGGTACTGGGACCAGGCCCGGGAGATGGCGGCCCGCCTGCCCGGTGGTTACTACCACCCCGTCACCTCGTTCTCCAGGGCCATCATGGGCGCCCACGCCGTGACCATCGCGGTGGAACTGCACCAGGGGGACGAGTCCGTCAGGCAAGCCGCCGCAGCCGATGCCGTGGTGATCCCGTCCCGCCCCCGTCGCGCCCGCCACCGCATCGAGGAGGCGCGCGGCTACCACCTCGACGGGCAGCCCGACGTCGCGCTGGCCACGCTGGCCCGGGCGCACGAGGCAGCTCCCGAGACGATCAAGTACAACGGCTACGCGAAGCGCATCGTCCTTGAGGAGGCCGAGGCGAAGAGTCCCGCCCGGCGGCGCCGCGCCTCCGAGCTCGCGGTCAGTCTCGGCCTGCTCGCCGCGTAGTCAAGGGGCACAGACTGTGCCCCTTGCCTGATCACCGGGCCTCTGCGGTCGCGTGCGTGGAACGGAACACCCCGACTGCCCTCGGCGATCGTGGTGGACGAGGCCAGCCGGGAGCCGTCCGAGCAGTCCTCCGCCCTTGCTCGGAGCCTGCTCCTCTCCCGGCCGGCCGACTGGAGCTGGCGGGACGAGCAGCAGCGGGTGTTCGCTCAGCACCGCGAGGGGTGACGTCGGCCCTCGACACATCCGCTTGAGGCGTTCGATCAAGCAGATGTGGCGGAGGTCAGGCCGGCCGAGGCACGATGTTCACCGCTCGGTAGTCGTACCCGTCCTGCTTGAAGCCAGGGGCCTCCCACTGGAGGTCCACCCGCTGTCCCGGCGACAGCGTGCGGAAGCCTTCGATCTGGATGTCGGAGTAGTGGCCCCAGCAACCGCCGGGCGTCTCGGGCGAGTCGAGCACGCCCCACCCCTCCTCGTCGCGCCACTCACGAACAGTCGCAGTCACCATGCGGGCACCTTATGGGATCCGTCGGCCTACCGGGGGCCCGAAGACCGTCCAGGGCAACGGGAAAGCTCCCTACCAGCGGAGAACCCGCAGGCAGGGAGCTTACGCGTGGGCGCTTACTTCTTCTTGCCCTGGTTCTTGACCGCCTCGATCGCCGCCGCGGCGGCCTCCGGGTCGAGGTAGGTGCCGCCGGGGTTGACCGGCTTGAAGTCGGCGTCCAGCTCGTAGGAGAGCGGGATGCCGGTGGGGATGTTCAGGCCGGCGATGTCGGCGTCGGAGATGCCGTCCAGGTGCTTGACCAGGGCGCGCAGGCTGTTGCCGTGGGCGGCGATCAGGACCGTGCGACCGGTGAGGAGGTCGGGGACGATGCTGTCGAACCAGTACGGCAGCATGCGGACGACGACGTCCTTCAGGCACTCCGTCTGGGGGCGCAGCTCCGGCGGGAGGGTCGCGTAGCGCGGGTCGGAGAACTGGGAGTACTCGGCGTCGCGGTCCAGCGGGGGCGGCGGGGTGTCGTAGGAGCGGCGCCACAGCATGAACTGCTCCTCGCCGAACTCGGCGAGGGTCTGGGCCTTGTCCTTGCCCTGGAGGGCGCCGTAGTGGCGCTCGTTCAGGCGCCAGGAGCGCTTGACCGGGATCCAGAGGCGGTCGGCGGCCTCCAGCGCGAGCTGCGCGGTGCGGATCGCGCGCTTCTGGAGGGAGGTGTGGACCACGTCGGGGAGCAGACCGGCGTCCTTGAGCAGCTCGCCGCCGCGCGACGCCTCCTTCTCGCCCTTCGGGGTGAGGTTGACGTCCACCCAGCCGGTGAACAGGTTCTTCTCGTTCCACTCGCTCTCGCCGTGGCGGAGGAGGATCAGCTTGTACGGTGCGTCGGCCATGCCTCAGAGCGTAATCCACGCATTCCCCCCTTCGCCCGGCTGCCCGGCGGCCGGGACGGTTGGCGGCGGCTGTTAATCGAGTGGCCTGCCGGGAAGTCCGCTCCGTAATATGTGCTCGCCGCGTGAGCCGCTTACAGATGGCGGTCACAGAGGGTGCTCGCACTCATTTCCTTCTTGGGGGACCGATGCCACTGGCCACACTGAGACGCGCCGCCCGGGAGACCGTCTCCGGGCTCCCCCGCGAGTTCTGGTGGCTGTGGACCAGCACGCTCGTCAACCGGCTCGGCGCCTTCGTCGCCACCTTCATGGCGCTGTACCTGACCCTGGACCGCGGCTACTCCGCCTCCTACGCCGGTCTCGTCGCGGCCCTGCACGGGCTCGGCGGGGTGATCTCCTCCCTGGCGGCCGGGGTGATGACGGACCGCCTCGGGCGGCGGCCCACGCTGCTGGTGGCGCAGGCGTCGACGGCCGCGTCCGTGGCGCTGCTGGGGTTCATGCGGGATCCGGTGGCCATCGCCGCCGTGGCGTTCGTGGGCGGCATGGCCTCCAACGCCTCCCGGCCGGCCGTGCAGGCGATGATGGCGGACATCGTGCGGCCCGAGGACCGTGTCCGCGCCTTCTCGCTGAACTACTGGGCGATCAACCTCGGCTTCGCCGTGTCGTCCATGGCGGCCGGCTTCATCGCCGAGGTCAGCTATCTCGCCGGGTTCCTGATCGAGGCGGGCATGACGATGGTCTGCGCGGTCCTCGTGTTCGTGAAGCTGCCGGAGTCGCGGCCCGCCGAGGTCCCGGCGGCGGCCGGGGACGCGGACACCGACACCGCCGCCGTCTCACTCGGCACCGTCCTGCGCGACGGGCGCTTCATGGGCGTCGTCGGGCTGTCCTTCCTCGTCGCGCTGATCTTCCAGCAGGGGTACGTGGGGCTGCCGGTGGCCATGGGCGAGGCCGGGTTCTCCCCCGCCGACTTCGGCATGGCGATCGCCGTGAACGGGGTGCTGATCGTCGCGTTGCAGATCCCGGTCACCCGGTTCATCGAGCACCGGGACCCGCGGCGGCTGCTGGTCGTGTCCTCGCTGCTGGCGGGGTACGGCTTCGGCCTCACCGCCTTCGCCGGGTCCGTCGGCGTCTTCGCCCTCACGGTCTGCGTGTGGACGCTGGCCGAGATCGTCAACGCGCCGACGCAGACCGGGCTCGTCGTACGCCTCTCCCCCGCGCGGGGGCGCGGGCGCTACCAGGGCATGTACACGATGTCCTGGTCCGTCGCCGCCCTCGTCGCCCCGCTGATGTCCGGTTTCGTCATCGACCGGTTCGGAGCGGCGTGGCTGTGGGGGCTGTGCGCGGTGATCGGTACGGCGGCCGGCGCCGGGTACGCGGCCCTCATGCGCCGGCTGCCCGACGAGACACCGGCCGAGCAGTCGGGCGACGCCCCGGACGGGCGGGCGGCCGGTACGCCGGAGGGGCGAGCGGCCGGAAAGGTGGCCGGGGAAGCGGCGGCGGCCGGGGACGCCGTCAAGGACGCGAGTGCCTGAGCAGTCGGTCCCGGGGCGCCTTCGACCGTGACGTCCGAGGTCGCCGGGGCGGCGCGAGGCAGGGCCGGGCCCGGGCTCACGGGTGCATCCGTGCCCCCTTCAGCACCTTGTCCACGCCGTTCTTCGGGCCGTACACCGCCAGCCCCACGAGGTCCAGCTCGCCGGTCGGTACGGCGCGGACGGCCGCCCGGTTGTCGCGGTCGTTGCCCGTGGCGAACAGGTCGCCGGTGAAGACCGCGCACGGCAGGGAACGGGACAGCACGCGCGCGTGGGCGGCCGTCAGCGTCTCCTTGCCGCCCTCGAAGACCAGCACCGGCTGGCGGAACATCGGCAGGTACGGCACGCCGTCGGCGTCCTCGTAGGGCTCGCCGATCACCTCGGGGAGCCGCGTTCCCAGGCCGCTGACGAGGAACGCGGTGACGTTGAGGCGCTGCCACGTCTCCAGGTCGTCGCGGAGCAGCACGGCGATCTTCGTGTCGAAGCGGACGGGCGGGGTGTCGGGAGCTGCGTCGTTCATGCGCTCAGCCTGCCGACCGGCGCTCGGCCGCGTCTTGTACGTTCTTTGCATGGCCGCGCAGCGCACCGCCACCGACGCCACCGTCTCCGCCTGGCGACCGCGCGTCCCAGGCGTCGTGGAGGTCTTCCACGCGCACTTCACCGAGTACGCCTACCCGATGCACGTCCACGACGCCTGGACGCTGCTGATCGTGGACGCGGGGGCCGTGCGCTACGACCTGGACCGGCACGAGCACGGCACCCCGCTCGACACGGTGTCGCTGCTGCCGCCGCACGTCCCGCACAACGGCGCCCCGGCCACCGCGGACGGCTTCCGCAAGCGGGTCCTGTACCTGGACGGCACCTTCCTCGCCGACGATCTGATCGGCCCCGCCGTGGACGGCCCCGACCTGCGCGACCCGGTGCTGCGGCGGCGCGTCGGACAGGTGCACGCCGCGCTGGCCCGTCCCGGCGACGAGCTGGAGGCGGCGAGCCGGCTGACGCTGATCGGCGAGCGGCTGCGGGCCGCGCTGCGGCCGGGCCGGGCACGCCCCGCCCCGCGCCGGGACCCCGCCCTCGCCCGCAGGCTGCGCGAACTGCTGGACGCCCGGGTGACCGAGGGGCTGGCGCTGGAGGAGGCCACCGCGCTGCTGAACGCCCATCCCGCCCATCTGGTCAGGGCGTTCAGCACCGCGTACGGCATCGCCCCGCACCAGTACCTCATGTCCCGGCGCGTCGGCCGGGCCCGGCGGCTGCTGCTGGAGGGGCACCGGCCGGCCGAGGTGGCCGCCGCCACCGGCTTCTACGACCAGGCGCATCTGACCCGGCACTTCAAGCGGCTGGTGGGCGTGCCGCCGGGGCGGTACCGGGCCGGCGCCTCCCGCTGACGGACGGCCGCGGCGCTGCGCCGCGCCCGGTACGGACCTGCGCGGCCGGCGCGACCGGCAACGCCGCCCGGCCGGGCGGCCCCGGCTCAGTCGGCGGGGCGCTCGGTCAGGTGGCGGAAGGCCTCCAGGTTGCGCGTCGACTCGCCGCGCGCCACCCGCCACGCGTACTCCTTGCGGATCGCGGTCGCGAAGCCCAGTTCCAGAAGGGTGTTGAACGCGCCGTCGGCGGCCTCCAGCACCTGGCCGAGGAGGCGGTCGATCTCCTCGGGGGTGACCGAGGCGAGCGGCAGGCGGGCGGTGACGTAGACGTCACCGTGCCGGTCGACGGCGTAACTCACGCCGTACAGCTTGAGGTTGCGCTCCAGCAGCCAGCGGTGGACGGCGGCCTCGTTCTCGTCGGGGTGGCGGATGACGAAGGCGTTCAGGGAGAGGGAGTGCCGGCCGAGGAGGAGGGAGACGGTCGTCGACAGTTTGCGGGTGCCGGGGAGCCTCACGGCGTAGTTGCCGGGCTCGGGGCTCTCCCACTCCAGTTCGGCGTCCTCCAGGACGCCCTCCACGACCCGCTGCGCCGCCTTCTGTGCCTCAGCCATGGTGCGAGCGTACGCGACGGCGATGGGAGGTGATCGCGGCCGTGTAGACGTCGGCCGTGGCCGCCGCGGCGGTGTCCCAGCCGAAGGACCGCGCGTGCCGGGCGGCGGCCTCGCCCATCCGGGGCGTGAGTTCCGGGTCGTCGGCGAAATCGCGCAGCACGCGCGCGTAGGCGGCGGGATCGTGGCCCTGGACCAGGAAGCCGGTGCTCCGGTCGCGCACCGCGACGGGGAGCCCGCCGACCGCGGCGGCGAGCACCGGCGTGCCGGCCGCCTGCGCCTCGATGGCGACCAGTCCGAACGACTCGCTGTAGGACGGCATGACGAGCACGGACGCGGCCCGGAACCAGTCCGCGAGCTGCTCCTGCCCGACGGGCGGGCGGAACCGTACGACGTCCGCGATGCCGAGGCGGGCCGCAAGCTTCTGGAGGCCCTCCGGCTTGGCGAGGCCGGAGCCGCTCGGGCCGCCGACCACGGGGACGACGAGGCGGGAGCGCAGCTCCGGGCGTTCGTCGAGGAGGACGGCCACCGCGCGCAGCAGCACGTCCGGGGCCTTGAGGGGCTGTATGCGGCCGGCGAAGAGCGGGATCAGGGCGTCCTGCGGCAGACCGAGGCGGGCGCGCGCGGCGGCGCGTCCGTCGGCCGGGCGGAACCGGTCGAGGTTCACGCCCGGGTGGACGACGGCGACCTTGGCCGGGTCGGCGGCGTAGTGCCGGACCAGCTCGTCGGCCTCCTCGGCGGTGTTGGCGATGAGCCGGTCGGCGGCGGTGACGATCTGCGTCTCGCCGATGACCCGGGCGGCGGGCTCGGGGGTGTCGCCCTCGGCCAGGTTGGCGTTCTTGACCTTGGCCATGGTGTGCATGGCGTGCACCAGGGGGGCGCCCCAGCGCTGGGCGGCGAGCCAGCCGACGTGGCCGGAGAGCCAGTAGTGGGAGTGGACCAGGTCGTAGTAACCGGGGCGGTGGCCGGCCCACGCCTGCATCACGCCGTGCGTGAAGGCGCACAGCTGGGCCGGGAGGTCCTCCTTGGCCAGGCCCTCGTAGGGGCCCGCGTCGACGTGCCGGACGAGCACGCCGGGGGACAGCTCCACGGCCGGGGGGAGCGCGGCGGTGGTCGCGCGCGTGAAGATCTCGACCTCGATGTTGATCGCGGCCAGGCGCTGCGCGAGCTCCACGATGTAGACGTTCATGCCGCCCGCGTCACCGGTGCCGGGCTGGTGGAGCGGGGACGTGTGCACGGAGAGCATCGCGACGCGACGGGGCCGCCGGTGCAGCCGGAGCCGCGAGGGAGCCGCCGGAGAGCGACGCCCGAGCCTGCTGACGTACTGGCTCACGTGGCGTTCCTCCTTGCTCGGGCATGCCGGTCGGAGGACACGCGCCGCCCTCCACGGGGTGCGAACATCGGAGGGCGGCATTCCCATTCCCCGTCCGCGGGCTTTGCCCAACCATTACCGCGCCTCGCTCAACCGTTCGGCACCGCCCGGGCCGGACCGCCCGGCGTGCCGGTCGGCTCCGGGCGCCCGCATACCCTCGTACGCATGACACCCCGCGCCTCGGCCCTCCCCCGCCCTCGGCTTCGCCCGAGCGGCGGGAGCCCCGTCGTGGGAACGGTCACGCGCGGGACGACGCATCCGAACCGCCTGCGCCGCATGGACCGCTGGATCGCCGCCACGCACGGCGCCGAGCTGCGCCGCGCCGCCGAGCCCGTCGCCGTCGACCTCGGTTACGGGGCGGCCCCCTGGACGGCCGTCGAGCTGCTGCGCCGCCTGCGCACGGCGGCGCCACGCGCGCGGGTGGTGGGCGTCGAGATCGACCCGGCCCGGGTCGCGGCGGCCGGGCCGTACGCGCGCGAGGGGCTCGTCTTCCGGCACGGCGGCTTCGAGATCCCGATCCCCCAGCGCCCGCATCTGATCCGCGCGGCCAACGTGCTGCGCCAGTACGACGAGAACGAGGTCGCCGCCGTCTGGCGGCGCCTGTGCGCGCGGCTGGCCCCGGCCACGGCGCACTCCCGGGGCGGGCTGCTGGTCGAGGGGACCTGCGACGAGATCGGGCGCCGGCACGTGTGGGTGGCGCTCGGCCCCGAGGGGCCCCGCACGGTGACCTTCGCCACCCGCCTGGGTTCCCTGGGCCGCCCCTCCGACCTGGCCGAACGGCTGCCGAAGGCGCTGATCCACCGCAACGTCCCCGGCGAGCCCGTGCACGCCTTCCTGCGGGACTTCGACCGCTCCTGGGCCGCCGCCGCGCCGTATGCCGCCTACGGCGCCCGCCAGCGCTGGATCCGGGCGGTACGGGACCTGGCGGCGGACTGGCCGGTGACGGACGGCCCCGCGCGCTGGCGGCAGGGGGAGGTCACCGTGCGGTGGACGGCGCTGGCGCCGCGCGCCTGAAACCGCGGCCGGACCACGGGCTCCCCCGCCCGGCCCGCCCGCCGGTCCCGCGGGGGAACGATCAGCGTGCGCCGTACGTCACACAGCGGGGGAGACGGTGTGCCGGGTGGCGGGTGGGAGGGAGCGCTGCCTCTGTCGCTTTCCGCGCCGGCATGGCACCATCCTCAGGCGAGCTATGTTACTGACAGTTAATCAGCTGGGGGCATGGTATGGGTACGGGCAGACGCGGCCTGATCGCAGCGGCCGTGACCGTGGTCTGCGCGGTGACCGTGCTGGCCGCGCCGGGCACGGCGTTCGCGGACCCCGGCCCCGCGCCGCCGCCGGGCGCCACCGCCCCCGGTACCAAGGACCTGGAAGCCGTACGCGCCGAGCTCGACAGGCTCTACCGCGCGGCGGCACTGGCCACGGATCAGTACAACGCGGCCGAGGAGAGGGCGCGGCGGCAGTCCGCCGAACTGGCCGCGCTCGCCCGGAAGATCACCGAGGGCCAGGAGAAACTGGCCCGGCTCAAGGAGCGGGCCGGCGCCGCGGCCCGCGCCCAGTACCGCTCCGGCGGACTTCCGGACGAGGCGAAACTGGTGCTGAGCGATGACCCGGGGGAGTTCCTCGACGGCACGGGCCGGGTGATCCAGGGCCAGCGGGCCACCAAGGGCCTGATCACGGAAACCGACCGCGCCCAGCAGGACTTGAAGACCTACGCCGGGGACGCCTCCGCCCAGTGGGAGAAGCTGGAGGAGAACCGCCGGGCGAAGGCCGCCGCCCAGAAGAAGGTCGAGAAGCAGATCGCGGCGGCCGAGAAGGTCGAGTCCGAGCTGGAGAAGGAGGAGAGGGAGCGCCTGGAGCGGCTGGAGCGGGAGGCCGCGCAGCGGGCGCAGACCGCCTGGCTCGACTCCGGGATCCTGGAGGAGGTCGACGGCGAGGCGACCGGGGACGGCAGGAAGGCCGTGGAATTCGCCACCGCCCAGGTCGGCAAGCCCTACGCGTGGGGAGCCGAGGGCCCCGCGGCGTACGACTGCTCCGGCCTGACCTCGCGGGCCTGGGCGTCGGCCGGCCTCGCCATCCCGCGCACCTCCCAGCAGCAGTGGAAGCGGCTGCGGCACGTCGAGGCCGAGGACATGCGCCCCGGCGACCTGATCATCTACTTCGAGGACGCCAGCCATGTCGGGATGTACGTCGGCGACGGCCGGGTCGTGCACGCCCCGCGGCCGGGGCGGACGGTGACGATCACCGGCGCCGGCTCCATGCCCATCCTGGGGGTGGTGCGCCCGGACCCGGCCTGAGCGACGGGACGCCGGACCGGCCCGGAGCGCCAACTCGGCGGCCGTCCGCGGGAGGTGACCTGGGCCACGTGACCCAGTCCACGCGCCCCCGCCCCGAGGGGCCCGCCCCGGCGTGACGTTCGTCATCCCGCGCGCCCGGTCGTCCCGTCCAACTGCGCCACGGAAAGCGGCATATGACAGTGGCCGGTGGCCCAGCGGCGTGCCCCACGCCATTCCGCTGCGGCACCGGCACCCGCTATGGTCCCCGTCGGTGGGTCGAGGTCCCTCGCCCCGCCATGCCCTCGGGGGGAGGGAAGGAACCCAAGACCATGCCCGTACCCGTACCGCGGCCCCGAGCGATCCCGGCCGTGGAGAGTGGTCAGGCGCAGGCAGCGTCCGCGGGCGGCCGCACGTCCGCGGAGCACTCCGAGGCGCGCGCCGCGCACAGGCAGGACGCCGCCGAGAACACCACGCACACCGTCGACGCCCCTGACACCGAGAAGGCGAGGAAGGCCGGGACCGCCAGGAACACCGCGGAGAACAGCGCTCCCACCAACCTGACGCTGCTGCTGATCGAGGACGACCCGGCCGGTTCGCCGATCGTCCCCGACCTGCTCGACCAGGCCGGCAAGCCGATCCGCGTCCGCACCGCCCGCAACCTCACCGAGGCCGAGCGGCTGCTCACCGACGACGTCCACTGCATCCTGCTGGACCTCGCCCTGCCCGCCCCCGGCCGGGCGGGCGACGGTGGCGACGACGAGCTGGCGGTGCTGCGGCACGTCCTGGAGCTCGCGCCCCGGCACGCCGTCCTCGCCCTGACCGCGTCGAACGACGCCGAGCGCGGCGCGGAGGCGGTGCGCGTGGGCGCCCAGGACTACCTGTTCCGCGACGAGCTGGACGGCCGGCTGCTGAGCCGGGCGATCCGGTACGCCGTCGAACGCAAGCGGTCGGAGTCGGCCGAGCGGCGGCTCGCCGAGGGCAGGCTGCGCGCCCAGGAGAACCGCCGCCTGGAGCGCGGTCTGCTGCCGACCCCTCTCCTGGAGGGCTCCCCGCTGCGCTTCGCCGCCCGCTACCGCCCCGGCCGCTCCCGGGCCCTGCTCGGCGGCGACTTCTACGACGTCGTACGGACCCCGGACGGCACCGTGCACGCCATGATCGGCGATGTCTGCGGCCACGGCCCGGACGAGGCGGCGCTCGGCGTCGAGCTGCGCATCGCCTGGCGCGCGCTGACCCTGGCCGGCCTGTGCGGTGACGAGCTGCTCGGCACGCTCCAGGAAGTGCTGGAGCACGAGCGGTCGGACGACGAGATCTTCGCCACCCTGTGCGCGGTGGACATCGCCCCGGACGGCCGCCGCGCCGGCCTGTGCCTGGCCGGTCACCCGGCGCCGCTGATCGCCGCGCCCGGCCGCCCCGCGCGGCTGCTGCCTTACGACAACAACGGCCCGGCACTCGGGCTGCTGCCCGGCGCGCGCTGGCCCCGGATGCAGGTGGAGCTGGGACCGGAGTGGACCCTGATGCTCTACACCGACGGCCTGATCGAGGGCCGGGTCGGCGAGGGCCGGGAGCGGCTCGGCCAGGAGGGCATGGTGGAGATGGTCCGCCGCCAGCTCGCCCAGGGGCTGCGCGGCGAGGCGCTGCTCCAGGCCGCGGTGAACGAGGTCCGCGACCTCAACGGCGGCGAGCTGACCGACGACGTGGCGGTCCTGCTGCTGGACCGCGTGCCGTAACGGGGCCGGTACGCCGGGCCGGCCCCCACCGGGCCCGTCCCGCCGGGCCCGTCCCGCCGGGCGGGCGAGGCCGGGCGCGGTGGCCACGCGGCCCGAAGGCCGCGGGCCCGAGGACCCGGGGCTCAGGGGCGGACCTACCGCCCGCCGTTGTACGGCCCGTACGGGCCGTCGCTGCTGGAGCCGCGGCGGCGGCTGCGGCCCCCGCCCGGCAGGCCGCGCAGCGCGGGCCGGACGTCGACCATGTACACGATCGTCGCGATCAGACCGATGATCGGCAGGAACGACAGGATGTTGAAGATCAGGTTCACCACGAAGGCGAGCCCGAGGATGATCAGCCAGAAGGGCTTGGTCTGCTTGTCCGCCGCCCGGTAGGCGTCCTCACGGCGCGTGGCGGCGTCGATCAGCGCGAAACCGCTGAAAAGGATCAGGGCCATGCTCAACAGCCACATGAACCCCACGAACCCCTGCATCAGCACAACGTCCACCACCCGACTCGGCTCGTCGATTTACGCGGTCACCGTACCCGCAAGCGCGGGCCCGCTACCGGAGGAACGGGCCGGGCATCCCGCACGTGCCCGGCCCGTACCCGTACGCCCCTGTTGGTCCGCCGCCCGCTTACGGACGGCTCACTCGCCCGACGGGGTCGTGTTCTTCGCGCCGGTGGCCGGCTTCCGCGCCGGGGCCTTCCTGGCCGGGGCCTTCTTCGCCGCGGCCGGCTCGGCCCCGGCGCCGGCGGGCTCGTCCTCCTCGACCGTGACCGGCTCGGGCTTCGGCTCGACGGCGACGGCCAGCTCCTCCACCTCCTCGGCGATGTCCTCGATGCCCTCGGCGGCCTGGCCGCGCCAGGTGCGCACGGCCTGCTCGCCGTGTTCGGCGACCTTCTCGTAGGTCTCCCGGGCCTTGACGGCGTACTCGGCGGCGACGCCCACCCCGCGCAGCGCGAGGTCCTGGGCGGTCTCACCGAGCTTCTTCAGGTCGGTGTCGAGGGAGCCCAGGAACTCGTTCACCTTGGTCTGAAGGGTCGACTGCGTCTCCTTGACCCGGGCGGTCGCCTTCTGCTGGACGTCCTTCGGGTCGGTGTTGCGGACGGCCTCGATACGGGACGGGGCCTCGGCGCGCAGCTGCTCCACCAGGACGGGCACCTTCTTCGCCTGCTGCCAGGCGAGGTCGGCGGTGCCCGCGGCGAAGTAGAGCGGGGTGGGGTCGCTGAGGGTCTTGCGCAGGTCGTCGGTGATGGCCATGGTGCTGGACCTCCCGGTCGCGTTCGCTGTGAGGGTTGTGTGGGGTTCCCGCGCTCGTCCGGCCGGATCGCGCGTCCGTCTCACCCGGCCGAATGGCGCGGTCCGGCGTCGTCGCCACCGGCCTCGCGGGTGCGGCGCGCGACGGCGCCCTGATCGCCCGCCGCCCCGCCGGCGTCGGCGTCGCGGGAACGGCGTACGGCATCGGCGTCGCCGTCAGCGGAAAGGCGTACGGCGTCGGCATCGGCGTCGCCGTCAAGGGAACGGCGTACGGCGTCGGCGTCGCCCGCGCGCAGGCCGCGTATGGAAGTGCCGCCGTCGGGGCCGGCGCCGTCGGAGGCATCGCGCCGCACGCCGTCCCGGGCCTCGCCCGGGGCGTCCGCCCCGTCCCGCTCCCCCGCCGCCCGGTCCGCCGGGACCTCTGCCGGGGAGGGCGCGGAGGCCGGGGCTCCGAAGCCGTTCTCCTTGCGGAAGGACTCGTAGATCTGGAGCAGCACCTGTTTCTGCCGCTCGGTGAGCGTCGGGTCGGCGAGGATGGCGGCGCTCGTCTCCACCTCGTCGCGGTCCCGGTCGGCGTCGAGGATCCCCGCCCGCACGTACAGCGTCTCGGCGGAGATCCTGAGCGCCTTGGCGACCTGTTGCAGCACCTCCGCGCTCGGCTTGCGCAGCCCGCGCTCGATCTGGCTCAGGTACGGATTGGACACCCCGGCGGCGTCGGCGAGCTGACGCAGCGACAGCTGCGCGTTGCGCCGCTGCTCGCGCAGGTACTCACCGAGATTGCCGACGTTGAGCGATGCCATGCCTCCACGATGCCCCACCTTGCTAACTGTTGCAAGCACCTGCTTGCAAAAGTCGTACGCGCGCGGGTGGCGGCGACCGCGGCGAAACTAAGAGGCACCATCATTTGCCTAAAGGCTTTAGGCTGTTCCATACTTCCCTATGGAAGATGACTTCCTCATGGAAGATGACTTCCTCATGGAAGACGACTTCCTCATGGAAGACGACTTCCTCATGGAAGACGTGGGAGAGAGGGAGGACGACGGCCATGGCACGCGCGGGGCTGACCACGGAGCGCCTGGTCCGGGCGGCCGCCGAGCTCGCCGACGAGGTCGGCTTCGACCAGGTCACCGTCTCGGCGCTCGCCCGGCGGTTCGGCGTCAAGGTCGCCAGCCTCTACTCCCACCTGAAGAACTCGCAGGAGCTCAGGACGCGGATCGCCCTGCTCGCCCTGGAGGAACTCGCCGACCGGGCCGCCGACGCGCTGGCCGGACGGGCCGGCAAGGACGCCCTGACGGCGCTCGCGAACGTCTACCGCGACTACGCCCGCGAGCACCCCGGCCGTTACACCGCGGCCCGGCTGCCCCTGGACCCGGAGACCGCGGCGGCCAGCGCGGGGGTCCGGCAGGCGCGGATGACCCGCGCCCTGCTGCGCGGATACGACCTGGCGGAGCCCGACCAGACGCACGCCGTCCGGCTGCTGGGCAGCGTCTTCCACGGCTACGTCAGCCTGGAGGCGGCCGGCGGGTTCAGCCACAGCGCCCCGGACTCCGAGGAGAGCTGGGCCCGCGTCCTGGACGCCCTGGACTCACTGCTGCGCACCTGGCCCGCACCCGGCGCCGGCCACCCCCACCCGTGACCGACGGGCCGGACCCCCGACCGACGAACAGCAGGCCGGAGCCATGCACCCACACGACTGGATCACCACCCCCCTGACCGAGGCCCTCCTGCGCGGCGCTCTCGAACTGGAGCGGACCGAGCGCGGCGGCCTGCTGCCGCACCGGCTGCCCGCCCGGGCCCGCGCGCGGTGCGCCGACCCCCAGCTCGCCCTGGCCGAGTCCCAGCCGTCCGGCGTACGGCTGGTCTTCCGCACCCGGGCCACCGCCGTGGAGCTGGACACCCTGCCCACCAAGCGGGTCTACGCCGGTGCCCCGCCCCGCCCGGACGGCGTCTACGACCTGCTCGTCGACGGCCGCCCGCACGCGCGGGCCGGCGCGGAGGGCGGTCACGTCCTCGCCATCGACCTGGCCACCGGGAAGACCGAGCACCGGCCCGGCCGGCCCGTCACCCTCCGCTTCACCGGCCTGCCCGACCACGCCAAGGACGTCGAGATCTGGCTGCCGCACAACGAGACCACCGAGCTCGTCGCCCTGCGCACGAACGCCCCCGTCGAGCCGGTGCCCGACCGGGGCCGCGCGGTCTGGCTGCACCACGGCAGCTCGATCAGCCACGGCTCCGACGCCGCGAGCCCCTCCACCACCTGGCCCGCGCTGGCCGCCGCCCGGGGCGGCGTGGACCTGGTCAACCTGGGTCTGGGCGGCAGTGCCCTGCTCGACCCGTTCACCGCCCGCGCCATGCGGGACACGCCCGCCGACCTGATCAGCGTCAAGATCGGCATCAATCTGGTCAACGCCGACCTCATGCGGCTGCGCGCCTTCACCCCGGCCGTCCACGGCTTCCTCGACACCCTCCGCGAGGGTCACCCCACCGCGCCGCTGCTGGTCGTCTCGCCCCTGTACTGCCCCCTCCACGAGGACACCCCCGGCCCCTGCGCCTTCGACTTCGGCGCGCTGAGCGAAGGGAAGCTCCGGTTCCGGGCCACCGGGGACCCCGCCGAACGCGCCGCCGGGAAGCTGACCCTCACCGTCATCCGCGACGAACTCTCCCGCATCGTGCGGCAGCGCGCGGCCGACGATCCGCACCTGCACTACCTGGACGGCCGCGCGCTGTACGGCGAGGCGGACTACGCCGAGCTGCCGCTGCCCGACGGACTCCACCCGGACGCCGCCGCCCACCGCCGCATCGGCGAGCGCTTCGCCGAACTGGCCTTCGCCCCCGGCGGCCCCTTCGCCGGCCGCACCGCCTGACCCCCGCTCCGAGCCCCCACCGCACCCCTCCCCGGCTGGGCGCCGCGCACCGCTCCGGCTCGGCGCCGCACCCGTCCCCGCTGGGCGCCGCGCCCCTCCCTGGACCGGTGCCGCGCACCTCCCCGGCCCGGCGCCGCGCGCCGCCCGCGAACACCCACTTTTTTGTGCGTACTTGGCAGCGGACGCGCACCGGCGGACCCTGGTGGAGGGGCGAACGGGACGGCACCGGGCCATCGGAAAAGGAGCGAGGGGGTGCGGATGCGTCAGGACGCCGTGCGCGTCACGGCAAGCCGCTCCAGGCGGCGGTGGCCCCAGTCGGAGACGGGTCCGAGCGCCTCGGCGAGGTCACGGCCGAACGGGGTCAGGGAGTACTCGGTCTTCGGCGGCAGCACGTCGTACACCTCCCGGTGCACCAGTCCGTCCGCCTCCATCTCGCGCAGCGCCTGAGTCAGCACCTTCTCGGTGAGGCCGGGCACCCTCCGGCGCAGTTCGGCCGGGCGGTGCGGGCCGGATTCGAGCAGCCACAGCAGCGTGGTCTTCCACTTGCCCTCGATCACGGCGATCGCCGCGGTCACGCCGCAGACCTCCGGATCGTGACGCCGGTGCGTCATGCCGTGCCCCGTTTCTCAGTGATTGTCAATTGTTCTGTTCATTATGGGAGTTGAACCATGTCCCTGCACAGCGATCAGCCCACCGCCGCCGTCCCCTCTGTCACCGTCCTCGGGCTCGGCCCGATGGGCCGGGCGCTGGCGGGCGCCTTCCTGGACGCCGGAGTGCGCACCACCGTCTGGAACCGCACCCCCGGCCGCGACACCGAGCTGGCCGCCCGGGGTGCCGTCCCGGCCGCCTCCGCCGAGGAGGCGGTGGCCGCCAGTGACCTGACCGTCGTCTGCGTGGTGAACTACGACGCCTCCGACGCCGTACTGCGCCAGGACGCCGTCACCACCGCCCTGAAGGGCCGTACGGTGGTGAACCTGAGCGCCGACACGCCCGAGCGGGCCAGGGACACCGCGGCCTGGGCCGACCGGCACGGCGTGCGCTACCTGGACGGCGCGATCATGACGCCGGCGCCGACCATCGGCACGGCCGACGCGGTGTTCCTCTTCAGCGGACCCGAGGAGCTCTACCGGGAGCACCAGCCCGTGCTGGCGGTGCTCGGCGGCAGCCACACCCACCTCGGCGAGGACGCCGGCCGGGCCGCGGCGTACGACATCGCGCTGCTCGACATCTTCTGGACCGCGATGGCGGGGTACGCGCACGCCGTCGCCGTGGCGCGGGCGGAGGGCGTCACCGCGCGCGAGCTGGCCCCCTTCGCCCAGGGCATCGCCGCCATCCTCCCGCCGCTGTTCACGGAGTTCGCCGGGGACATCGACGACGGCACCTACTCCGGTGAGCTGAACCCGATCACGTCGGCGGCCTCGACGATGGCGCACGTCGTCCACGCCTCCGAGGCCCACGGCATCGACGCGGGCGTGATGCGGGTGATCGAGGGCCAGGCCCGGCGGGTGATCGCCCAAGGGCACGGCGGCGACGGGTTCAGCCGGGTCGTGGAGCTGCTGGGCCGGGCCTGACCCGCCGGGCGGGCCCGGGTCGGGCCTGATCCCCGGGCGGCCCGGCGGGTCAGAACGGCAGCGGCCGCCCGTGCACCACCTCCAGCCGGGACACCGCACGGGTCAGCACCACGTAGAGCCGGTGCGGTCCCCGCTCCTCCGCCTCGGCGATCGCCGCGGGCTCGACGGCCACGACATGGTCGTACTCCAGGCCCTTGACGACGCTCGCCGGGACCACGGCGACCCGGGCGCCCGGCTCCTCGGGCCCGGCCGCCCCGATGCCCGCCGCGTCCAGTGCCGCCCGCACCCGGGGCACGTCCGCGTCGGCGGCGATGACCCCGACGGACCCCTCCCGGGCGAGCGCGCCCCGTACGGCGGCGGCGACCGCGGCCGGCACCTCGCCGGGCGCGACCGCGCGGAACGCCAGCTCACCGTCGCCGCGCAGCGACCGAGCGGGCGGGACGTCGACGCCGAGCCGCTCCAGCAGCCGGTTGGCGAGGCCGACGACCGCCCGCGGCACCCGGAATCCGGTGGTCAGCGGCACCACGGCGGCGTCCGGGCGGCCCAGGTGGCGCAGGACCGTCGCCCAGGACCGCGCCGCCCACGGGGTGGTGCCCTGCGCCAGGTCGCCGAGGACGGTGAGCGAGCCGAAGGCCGCCCGCCGGGCGATGGCCCGGCACTCCATCGGGGACAGGTCCTGCGCCTCGTCGACGACGATGTGGCCGTATCCCTGGGGGTGTTCGAGGAGCCCGGCCACCTCGTCGAGGAGGACCAGGTCGGCGGCGGACCAGCGGGCCGACTTCCACGACCGCGGGGGCCGCGCCCACAGCACGGCCTTCTGCTCGTCGGCGTCGAGCAGCCCGTCGGCGGCCTCGGCCAGCGCCCCGGGGTCGCCGAGCAGTGCGGCGACGACCTCCTCCGGCCGTACCCGGGGCCATACGGCGTCGAGGCAGGCGCCGACCGGCCGCGCCCGTTCGATCCCGCGCGCCCAGGCGCTGGTGCGCGGCCCGCCGCGCCGCTCGGCCTGGTCCTGGAGGTGGCGCACGATCCGGCCGCGCACCCGTTCCCGCCCGACGCCGTACGGGGGTTCCTCCGCCCGCACCCCGGCGACGATCCGCGCGAGTTCGTCGGCGGGCACCCGCCAGCGGTACGAGCCGTCCGGCACGGCGAGGGAGCCGGCGGCACCGGCCCCCACCCGCGCGTACAGCGCCCGGCGCAGCACCCCGGCCATCCGCGCGTCGTGCTTGACGGCGGCGGCCCGCTCCTCGTCGGCACCGGTGACGGGGTGCCGGGCGATCTCCTCCTGGAGGGTCGCCTGCCGCACACCGGTCTCGCCGAGGGCGGGAAGCACCTCGGAGATGTAGGAGAGGAAGGTGCGGTTCGGGCCGAGGATCAGCAGACCGCCGCGCTGGACGCGCCGCGGGTGGGTGTAGAGCAGGTAGGCGGCCCGGTGCAGGCCGACGGCGGTCTTGCCGGTGCCGGGGGCGCCCTGCACACAGACGGAGGCGGACAGCTCGCCGCGGACGAGGTCGTCCTGCTCGGGCTGGATGGTGGCGGCGATGTCGCGCATGGGCCCGACGCGCGGCCGTTCGATCTCCCGCCGGACGATATCGCCCGGCCGGGACTCGCCCCGGCCGAGGTGCTCGTCCTCCAGCCCGGTGAGGTCGGCGGAGTCGCCCCGGCCGCCGGGCGCCCAGCCGAAGCGGCGGCGGACGGCGACGCCCTGCGGGTCGCGGGCGGTGGCCTGGTAGAAGGCGCGGGAGACGGGGGCGCGCCAGTCGACGACCAGGGGCGGTTCGGCGGGGTGCTCGGTGATCCGCAGCCGGCCGATGTGGTAGCGCTGCCCGGCGTGCTGCCCGCCGGACCCGTCCCGCGCGCCCGCGAAGTCCAGCCGGCCGAAGAACAACGGCCCCTCGGGCAGCTCGCGCAGCGCCTTGGCCCGGCTGCGCAGGCGGTAGCCGAGTACTTCGGCGTCGGCGCCGGAGGCGGAGACGTCCTCGCCGGTGACGACCTGTTCCCGGGCCCCGGCGGCCATGGCGGCGAGAGCGGCGCGGCAGCGGTCGTGGTGGGCGCGTTCCTGACGGAGGGCGTGGCGGAGGGCGGGGTCGGATGGCGTCATGCCACCGAGCGTACCCAATAACGTTACCGAGTTACATTTCTTACCGAGATTCTAACGGGCTCCCCGGGCGAGGTCAGGGCACCCTGGCCAGGTCAGGGCTCCCCCGGCGCCAGGGCTCCCAGGCGAGGTCAGGGCCCCCAGGCCGGGTCAGGCGCTCACGCGAGGTGCGGCAGTCCCGCCGCCAGCAGCCCGAACGCCCGCTCCGCCGCCGCCACCGCGTCCGCCCGGACGTCCGCCACCCGTTCCCCGGCCGCGATCCGGCGCCAGTTCTCCTGGGCGAGGATCCGCTGGACGGCGACGATCTGCCCGGCGGCCAGCCGCGCCTCCAGGTCCCCGCCCAGCGCCTCGGCGAGCGCGGCCTCGGAGCGCTCCAGATGCGTGTGCAGCCGCGCCACCAGCGCGGGAGTCCCGTACAGCAGTGCGTGGAAGGCCAGCACCTCCGGGTCGTCGTTCAGCCCGGTGACCGGATCGCACCGCCGCAGCCCGTCGAGGAAGTGCCGCCGCAGCGCCTCCACGGGCGCCGGCCCCTGCCGCGCCGCCCGCGCCGCCTCTCCCTCGTGGTCGGCGATCCGGTGCAGGACGAGGTCCTCCTTGGCCGGGAAGTACCGGAACAGCGTGGGTTTGGAGACCTCCGCCGCGGCGGCCACCTCGGCGACGGACACCGCGTCGAACCCCTTCTCCACGAAGAGCCGGATGGCGATGTCCGACAGCACCTGGTACGTCCGCCGCTTCTTCCGCTCCCGCAGGCCCATCTCGCTCATGCCGGTGAGCCTACGCAGCCCCCTGCCCGCCCCACCGGCCGGCAGCGGGCCGGTGGGGCGGCGCCCGTCTCGCGGGAGGCCGCGGGCTACTCCCTCAGCAGCCGGAGCACCGGCTCAAGCGATCTGATGACCACCGGGGCCCCGGCCCGCCGCAGGGCCTCCGCCTTCCGCTCGGCGCGCGCGTAGCCGAGGAAGCCCACGCCCGCCTCCCGCGCGGCCGCGACGGCGGCGGGGGTGTCACCGATCACCAAGGTGGTGGAGGGCACGGCTCCGGTCGCGTGCAGGGCGCGGTCGAGGCGGTGCGGGTCCGGCGCGAGGCGGTGGGCGTCCGGGGTACGGCCGTAGATGCGCGGTTCGAAGCAGGCCAGCAGGCCGCGCCCGGCCAGATAGGCGCGGACCGCGCGCGGGGACCGGTCGGTGACGACGGCCTGCCGGGCCCCCACCGCGGTCCAGGTCCGTATCAGCGGATCCGCGTAGGCGGCGGGCATCGCGGAGGCGGCGGCCCGCAGTTCCTCCTGGGTGAGACGTTCCTCCAGTTGGGCGATCAGGTCACCGCCCGGACGCCGCCGGTGCGCGGCGCGCAGCACGGCCTGCGGATCGGGGGCCTCCCGCCCGGGCTCGGCCCGCGGGTCGGGGGCCTCCCGCCCGGGCTCGGCCCGCGGATCGGGAGCCACTCGCCCGGCCTCGGCCCGCGGATCGGGAGCCTCCGGCTCGGCCCGCGGATCGGGAGCCACTCGCCCGGCCTCGGCCGGCAGGCCGCGCAGGCCCCGGCCCTCCAGCCACCGCAGCAGATCGGCCGACACACGCTCCGCCGCGTGCCCGGCGAAGAGCCGGCAGACCGGCCCGTCGAAGCCCCAGAGCACGAGGCGGGCGCCGATGACCAGGTTCCGTAACCGCTCCGGGCCGGCGTCGGTTTCCGCCCGCGCCGACTGTATGTGCGTCGCATCGGAAGTCACCAGGCAAGTGTCAGGTCCATGGCGGTGGTTTCCCAGAGGGCGTCCGCCCGCTTCCGCGATTCCTCCACCCACCCGCGGCGGCCCGCGCCCCGGTCGCCTTCTCGCGGGCGCGAGGGAGGAACGCTCAGAACATGTCCGGGCACCAAGGCCGCCTGGACGTACGCAGCAGGGCGTCGGCGGTCCGGGCGGCGCCCGCCCGTTCCTCCCGTATCCGCCCCAGCGCCGCGAGCCGCAGCGCCGACTCGTCCCCGAGCCACAGCGACGCCAGCTCGCCCGCGCCCAGCACGAGATCGGCGTCGCGGGTCGTCGCCGCGCAGGACGCGCCCTCCGGGGACGCCTCCAGCAGCCACCGGCCGCCCGCCCCCGGGGACGGGTCGGCGACCTCCAGCACGAGCGCGCCCGACGCGCCGTACGTCCGCGCCTCCAGGGCCCGTACGACGTCCAGGATCCGCACCCACAGCCAGTCCGCCTGCGTGGTGATCCTGGCCGCGCGCGGGTCCGGCAGGAAGAGCGGCAGCAGGTCGTCGGGGGCCCGCCGGCCGCTCTTGACCCGGACGACCCAGTCGATCGCGCACAGGTAGTGCCACAGGGCCCGCTCGGCGGCCGGGGTGACGCCGATCAGCCACTTCACCGTCACCGTGTTCAGCGGCTGCTTGGCGTCGCCCCAGGTGTCGTCCGCCACGTAGGAGACCATGCCCTCGACCTCGCCGGCCGCGGAGCGGTAGACGGCGTGGAAGGGCTCGGTCCACGAGGGTTCGAACCGCACGGAGCCGGTGGCGCTCCGCCACCAGAGCTCGGTGCGGCTGACGGCGCCCGGCTGGGCGCGGCGCAGCCGCTCGTGCAGTTCCGGGCCGAGCTCGCGCACGTCCTCGCCGTCCACGAGGTCGATCCGGCCGCCGTCCTGCGGGCCCGCCCAGCGGGGGTCGAGGCCGGCGCGCGGCACGTCGACCGTCCACTCGGTCATGGTGGTGGCGGGGCCGAATCCGTACCGGCCGTAGATCGGGTACTCGGCCGCGATCAGCGTGGCGACGACGTCCCCGCGCTCCCTGGCCGCGGCCAGGTCGTGGGCCATCATCCGGGACAGCAGACCGCGGCGGCGGTGGGTCGGGGTCACGGTGACGTTGGAGACGGCGTCGGCCGGGACAGGGGCACCGCCGACCGCGGTGAGCTCCTGCGCGAAGGACCGGTAGGTCGCGACGCAGCGGCCGCCGTCGAAGGCGCCGAGGAGACGGCCGGGCACGAAGTGGGAGCGACGGGCCGCCAACTGCGCCTCGGTGACGGTGGGTTCTTGCAGGAACCCGGTGTGCAGGGCCCGGTTCCACTCGGGCAGCTCGGCCTCGGTGATGGGGCGTACGTCGATGTCGGCGCGGCGGTTCATGTGATCACGGTAGGCGGACGGGCACGAGACCGGCCCCGGCTTTCTTCCCACCGGGCTCCCGCCGGGCTCCCACCGGCGCCCTGTCGTCGGCGCCGCCCGCGCCGGTGCGACGGCGCCGCCCGCGCCCGTGGTGGAGGAGCGGCGGCGACCGCCTCCGGCCGCCGCCGCTCCTCCACCACCCGCGGGCGCGCCGCCCAGCCGGCCGTCGCGGAGGTACCGCGCCTCAGACGAGCAGGTCGTCGACCTGTGCCTCCCCGTCCCGGTAGCGGCGGGCGATCTCCGCGCCGCACCCGTCGGCCGTGCGCTGCAACCGCTGCCGCCGCCGGGAGACCTGCTGCTCGTACCGGACGAGCCGCCCCATCGCGGTGTTCAGCTCCTGGTCGGTGCGGGCGCCGAGGTCCGACAGCGACACCTCGGCCAGCATCTCCTCCACCAGCAGCCGGCACTCCTCGCTGCGGGGGGTGCCCAGCGTCACGTGCCGGGCCGAGGAGCGGTGCCGGGCCGGGGCGTCCGTGAGGATCTCCGGCAGCCGTTCCACCACCGGCGCCCCGCCCCGGTCCTTCGCGGACGCCGGCCCCCGCCGGGCCAGCTCCGCCCGCAGGATGTCGATCCGACCCTGCAACAGGCGCCGCACGTAGCTGAGGTCGGCCTCCTCGCGCTGGGCGTCCCGGCGCAGCGTGCGCAGCTCGGGCAGGCTCAGTTCGGTCAGGCCGGGCCTGGGCGGTGGCGCCGGCAGCTCCGGGCTGTCCGTGCGCTGGACGGGCGGCCGGGGCGTATCCCGGCCCACCGCGTGGGTGACCGAGAACGCTCCCGGGTGCTGCTCGGTGCTCGGTGTGCTCATGTGCCTCTACCGTCCCCTCGACCGGCGTGTGAGAGCATCGTGCCACCCCAAGTGGTCGCAATGTGAACGAGTGCCCCCGATCAGCCCCAGATGGGGGGTTACGGAGACATGATCGACCCCCGTGCGGCCCCCCTTCCGGCCGCTCACGACGGCACCGGCATCATGGCGGCATGCGTGCGGTGGTGCAGAGGGTGGACGGCGCGAGCGTCGTCGTGGACGGCGAGACGGTGGGCGCGATCGAGGGCGAGGGGCTGTGCGTCCTGGTCGGCGTCACCCACGACGACACCGTGGAGAAGGCGGACCGGCTGGCCCGCAAGCTGTGGTCGCTGCGCATGCTGCACGACGAGAGGTCGTGCAGCGACACCGGCGCCCCGCTGCTGGTGATCAGCCAGTTCACCCTCTACGGCGACGCCCGCAAGGGCCGGCGCCCCACCTGGAACGCCGCCGCCCCCGGCGAGGTCGCCGAGCCGCTCGTCGACGAGGTCGTCGCCCGGCTGCGCGCGCTGGGCGCGACGGTGGCCACGGGCCGGTTCGGCGCCCAGATGCGGGTGGGGCTGACGAACGACGGCCCGTTCACGGTCCTGCTGGAGATCTGAGGAGAGCCTCAGGGCTCGACGACGGTCTCCTGGGCGGCGGCCGTGTCCCCGGCCATCAGCCGCGCGTCCACCGGCACGTTCCGCTTGACCAGGGCGAGGGCGACCGGGCCCAGCTCGTGGTGGCGTGCGGAGGTGGTGACGAAACCGACCTTGCGGCCGTCCGCCCCGTCGTCCGCGAGGCGGATCTCCGTCCCGGGCACCGGGAGGTGCACCTCGCTGCCGTCCAGGTGCAGGAAGACCAGGCGGCGCGGCGGCTTCCCCAGGTTCTGCACCCGCGCGACCGTCTCCTGGCCCCGGTAGCAGCCCTTCTGGAGATGGACGGCGGACCCGATCCAGCCCAGCTCGTGCGGGATGGTGCGGTGGTCGGTCTCGAAGCCCAGGCGCGGGCGGTGCTGCTCCACGCGCAGCGCCTCGTAGGCGAGGATCCCGGCCGGGGGGCCGGCCTGGGCGGCGAAGGACTCCAGGCCGTCGCGCGGCAGGAACAGGTCGCGGCCGTGCGGCGTCTCGCGGACGACGGCGTCCTCGGGCGCCTCGGTGATGGAACCGGCCGGCAGATGGACGACCGCGACGCCGGCGGTACGGTCGGCGACCTCCACCCTGTAGAAGAACTTCATCGACTCCAGGTACGCGATCAGCGCCTCCTGGGTGCCCGGCTCGACGTGGGCCCAGACGGTCTCGCCGTCGTCGACGAGGTACAGGGCGTGCTCGATGTGGCCGTTGGCGGACAGGATCAGCGCCTCGGTGGCCTGGCCGGCGGGGAGTTCGCTGACGTGCTGGGTGAGCAGCAGGTGCAGCCAGCCGAGCCGGTCCTCGCCGGAGACGGTGACGACACCCCGGTGCGAGAGGTCGACGAAGCCGGTGCCGTCGGCGAGGGCGCGCTGCTCGCGGAACAGGTCGCCGTAGTGGGCGGCGACGCCTTCGTCCACGCCCTCGGCGGGCACGGCGCCGGGCAGGGACAGCAGGGGGCTCTTCATAGGACCAGCCTACGACTCGTCACTTGAACCCTCACCAGACGAATCGGTGCACTCCCGGCACCGGCCGAAGATCGCGAAGTGCTTCATGTCCGTCTCGAAGCCGAACTCCTCGCGCAGCTTGGCGGTGAAGTCGGCGGCGACGCTCAGGTCCGCCTCGATGACGTTGGTGCAGTCGCGGCAGACCAGGTGGATGTGGTGGTGCCGGTCGGCGAGGTGGTACGTCGGCGCCCCGTGCCCCAGATGGGCGTGGCTGACCAGCCCCAGCTCCTCCAGGAGCTCCAGCGTGCGGTAGACCGTGGAAATGTTGACCCCCGACGCCGTCTTCCTCACCTCGCTGAGGATGTCGTCGGGGGTCGCGTGCTCCAGGGTGTCCACGGCTTCGAGCACGAGTTGCCGCTGCGGCGTCAGCCGGTAGCCGCGCTGCCTGAGGTCGCTCTTCCAGTCGGTGCTCACCACACCGAAAGTCTAGGACCCTCCGGGCGGTCACCGGCCGCCTTCGGCCACCGGTCTACTTGAAGAAGGCGATCCCGTCGTCCGGCAGGTCGTCGGGGAGGGCCTTGGCCCAGCGCTCGACCTCCTCGGGGGTGACGACCTTCTTCAGCTGCGCCGACATGTAGGGGCGCAGCGGGACCTCGGGGGTCTGCTTCTCGCCGACCCACATGAGGTCGCTCTTGACGTAGCCGTACAGGCGCTTGCCGCCGCTGTAGGGGCCGGAGGCGGGCGTGCGGGCCACCGCGTCGGTCACGAGGTCGATCTGCGGCTTCTTCTCGGCCATCTCGCCGTACCAGATCTCGATGACGCCGTCGTCGCGGGTCATCGTGACCTCGACCTTGCGGTCGGCGTCGATGCGCCAGTAGCCGTGCTCGGACTCCAGGGGACGGACCTTGTTGCCGTCCTTGTCCAGCACCCAGGTGTGGGAGTGGTACTCGAGGAAGTCCCGGCCGTCGTGGGTGAAGGTGACCTCCTGCCCGAAGTTGCACTTCTCGGAGCCGGGGAAGTCGTGCACGCCCGCGCCCGCCCAGTTGCCGAGCAGGAAGGCGAGCGGGACGAGGTCCTTGTGGAGGTCGGACGGGATCTCGATCATGAGCAGCTCAGATGTCTCGTACGTAAGGATGGGGGGCGCGTCAGCGCTGGCCCTGGAACAGCTTCTTCACGGTCAGTCCGGCGAAGGCGAGGACGCCGACGCAGACCAGGACCAGCAGGATTTCGAAGAAGATCTCCACGGGGTGCTCCTCGCTTGAGCGGAGTGCGGTGCGTGCGCTACGTGCACAGGGCCGGGGCCCAGCTTACGCGGCCGGGGCACGGCTCTCCCTGTGAGGTGCGCCCTGGCGTCGGCCGTACGATGCGGTCATGGCGAAGAAGCTCGTGATCAAGGTGACCGCGGGGGCCGATGCCCCCGAACGCTGCTCGCAGGCGTTCACGGTGGCGGCGGTCGCCGTGGCCAGCGGGGTCGAGGTCTCCCTGTGGCTGACCGGCGAGTCCTCCTGGTTCGCGCTGCCGGGCCGGGCCGCGGAGTTCGAGCTGCCGCACGCGGCGCCGCTGCCCGATCTGCTGGACTCGATCCTGGCGGGCGGCCGGCTGACGCTGTGCACGCAGTGCGCGGCCCGCCGCGAGATCACGGAGAAGGACGTGATCGAGGGCGTCCGGATCGCGGGGGCGCAGGTGTTCGTGCAGGAGGCGCTCGCCGACGACACCCAGGCACTCGTCTACTGAGCCCTCATCTCCCGCCGCCTCTGCCGTCCAGCTCGTCCCACCACCGGTCGGACTGCGGGTCGCCGGAGGGATCGTCCCACCAGCGGTCGTCGGGGCCGCGCCGGTTGGCGATCACGGCGGCGCACGGCGGGATGACCATGGCGGCCACGCACATGCCGACCGCCACCGGGACGGACCACAGGCGCACGACGCCCCAGGCCAGGACGAAGAGCCCGATGCAGGTGCCCATCATGGCGAAGTACACGTGCCGGCGCCGTGTGTACATGCGTCCAGGGTAGGACGGCAACGGGCCGGACGGGCATGCCGAAGGGGCCGCCTCCCAGGTGTCCAACCCGGGGGAAGCGGCCCCTCAGCCGGTCACCGCGCCGGCGTCAGACGGCGATCGCGACCTCCGCCAGGCCGCCCTTCTGGGCGACGACCGTGCGGTCGGCGGTGGCGCCCGGCACCAGGGCGCGGACGGTCCAGGTGCCCTCGGCCGCGTAGAAGCGGAACTGGCCCGTCGCGGAGGTGGGGACCTCCGCCGTGAACTCGCCGGTCGAGTCCAGCAGACGGACGTAGCCCGTCACCGGCTCGCCGTCGCGGGTCACCTGACCCTGGATCGTGGTCTCACCCGGCTTGATCGTCGAGGCGTCGGGGCCGCCGGCCTTCGCTCCACACATGTCGTACTCCTGAAGGGGTGATGAGAGGTCGGTCGGGGGGCTTACTTGCCGGAACCCAGCTCGATCGGCACGCCGACGAGGGAGCCGTACTCGGTCCAGGAGCCGTCGTAGTTCCTGACGTTCTCCACGCCCAGCAGCTCGTGCAGGACGAACCAGGTCAGCGCCGAGCGCTCGCCGATGCGGCAGTAGGCGATGGTGTCCTTGGAGAGGTCGACGTTCTCCTCTTCGTAGAGCTTCTTCAGCTCCTCGTCCGACTTGAACGTGCCGTCGTCGTTGGCGTTCTTCGACCACGGGATGTTCTTGGCGGTGGGGACGTGGCCCGGGCGCTGCGACTGCTCCTGGGGCAGGTGCGCCGGGGCGAGCAGCTTGCCGGAGAACTCGTCGGGCGAGCGGACGTCGACCAGGTTCTGCGCGCCGATCGCCTTGACGACGTCGTCGCGGAAGGCGCGGATGGCGGTGTTCTGCGGCTTGGCCTTGTACTGCGTCGCCGGGCGCTCGGGCACCTCCTCGACCAGCTCGCGGGCGTCCAGCTCCCACTTCTTGCGGCCGCCGTCGAGGAGCTTGACGTTCTCGTGGCCGTACAGCTTGAAGTACCAGTACGCGTAGGAGGCGAACCAGTTGTTGTTGCCGCCGTAGAGGATCACCAGCGTGTCGTTGGCGATGCCCTTGGCCGACAGGAGCTTCTCGAAGCCCTCCTGGTCGACGAAGTCGCGGCGGACCGGGTCCTGTAGGTCCTGCGTCCAGTCGATCTTGATGGCGTTGCGGATGTGGTTCTTGTCGTACGCGGACGTGTCCTCGTCCACCTCGACGATCGCGATGTTCGGGTCGTCCAGGTGGTCCTGAAGCCAGTCGGCGTCGACCAGCACGTCGCTGCGGCTCATGCTCTTTCTCCTCCGGGGCAGTTGCGGCGGGGCGGGCGTGTGCGAGGGGTGCGCGCGCTCGGACTCGCGCCGAGGCGCCGCACGAAGGCCCTGATGCAGGGCGGCGGGGAACGCGGAAGACGGTGCTTTCCGCTCAGAAGGCGCGACAGAGCATGGCGGCAACGCGGCACAGGTCCACTGCCCGCCGCTTCGTGAGATCCGCCTGTCGCTTCATGACTGCGATCGTAGGGACGGACCGCGGGGCATGTCACCGGCGTGTCGGATTCTGAGACACGATCGTCCGTATGGCGGGATGGCAGGGGGTCGCCGCGCCCCGCCGGACGGCGTCCCGGCCCGGCGCGCCGGGCACCGCGGCGGCACCGCGGACGAGATGTCTCAGCCCTCGGACGCAACGGCGGCCGGTCCGCCTTCCGCCCTCGTCCCTACCCGGCCAGGCGGACGTCCGCGCCCTTCACCGTGATCTCGACGCCGTCCGGCGCCGCCTCGACCCGGTCCAGCCGGACGCCGCCGGGCAGCCGGTCGATCGCCTGCCGGAAGTCGCTCACCGCCCGGATCCGGGACTCGACGAGGTCGACGTCCCCGATGCGGGGCAGGGAGTCGGCCCGCACCTCGACCCGGTCGCCGCGGACCGTGACCGAGCTGAGCAGGCTGACCCGCTGGGGCAGTTCGGCGCCGAACAGCGACACCTCCAGCTCGACCTTGACCTTGCCGTCGCCGCCGTCGGAGAGTCCGGAGAGCCGGGCGGTGACCCCGGGGCCTATCCGCGCGGGCTCGGCCTGGGCGGCCTTCAGCAGCTCGTCGTAGGCGATCGTCGCGGTGCCGGTGGCGGTGGCGGCGGTGGCGGAGCCGAAGTCGCCGGAGAACGCGACACCCGCCATGTCCGCGCGCAGGTCGTCGATACGGATCGTCGTGCCGTCGCCGGTGGCCGCCTGGTAGCCGTCGATGCCGACCTTCACCTCGTCCAGTTTTCCGCCGGCGAGCTGGGTGAGGAACGGAAAGCCCTCGATGGACACGTCCGGGGCGGCGGCGAGGCCCTCGGTGGCCCGCAGCCGGTCCGCCGCCTCGTCCTCCGCGAAACGGACCGCGAGGCGGTCCACCGCCACGAACAGCCCGCCCAGGACCACGACGACGATCAGCAGTATTCGCAGTGCGCGCATGCGGTGTTCCCCCACCTGGCGGTCGTGGACGGCGGTCGCGATCCCGGACGGCCGATCGACCGCCCAGCGCGAGGGTAACCCCGTGCCGTACGGCGGGCCGGACTTTGTCGATCACCTGTGACAGGCCCGGCGGCGCGGACCGCGCCCGCGGCCCGACGTCAGCCGACCGCCCGGCCCAGCAGGTACACGGCCGGCGCCGCCGCCGCCAGCGGCAGGGCCACACCGGCGGTGAAGTGCACGAAACGGGACGGGTAGTCGTAGCTCGCCGCCCGGTGGCCGACCAGCGCGCACACCGCCGCGCCGGCGCCGAGCAGCGCCCCCGGCGTCCCGATGCCCGTCACCCCGCCGACCGCGATCCCGGCACCGGCCGCGGCCAGCAGCGCGACGACCACCGACACCGGCGTGGGCAGCGGCAGCGCCCGCGCCACGGTGGCCACCGCCACCGCGGCCGCGCCGACCGTGACCGCGTCCCCGTCGGCCGCCAGGTAGCCGCCCGCGACGATGGCCAGGGCCGAGGCGGCGACGGTCGCCATCAGGCCGTACATCCGCTCGTCCGGGTCGGCGTGCGAGCGCAGTTGCAGCACCAGGGCGAGCAGGACCCACACGCCGAGCGTGCCCAGGATCGCCGCCGGGGAGCGGTCCGCCACCAGCAGCGCCGCGTCGGCCACCAGCGCGCCCAGGAAACCGAGCGCGATGCCCTGCCGGGCGGGCCACATGCCGTTCAGCCGGAACCAGCCCGCCGCGGTGACGGCCTGGAGCACGACGAGGGGGAGCAGCAGGGCGTACGTGCCGACGGCGGCCGCGGCGGCCAGCAGCAGGCCGAGCAGCGCGGTCAGCGCGGCCGGCCGCATCCCCGGCTCGATGATCGGCGACCGGCCCTCGGCGCGGGCCCGCTGCGCGTCGGTGATCCGCGCGTTCCCGGCGAGGGTCGCCGGGCCGTATCCGGGCTCGGCACCGGCGTCGGCACCGTCGTCGGTCCCGGCGGACGCGGTGGCGACGGCGGACCCGTGCGCCGCCTGGCCCTGTGCCGCAGGCTCCTGTGCCGGGTACGCCTGGTCTCCGGCCTGGCCCGGATACGGGTGCCGCTGCGCTGCGTACGCCCCGTACGCCTGGTGCGGCTGGTACGCCGGGTCCCCTTGCGGCTGGTGGGCCTGGTACGCCTGGTGCCCCTGCGGCTGGTACGCCTGCTGGGCCTGGTACGCCTGGTGGGCCTGGTACGCCGGGGCTCCGTACCCGGTCCCCGTCCCCGTCCCCGTCCCCGGCGGTTCCTGCTGCCCCTGCGGGGGCAGGTACGCCGTCTCCTCGGCCGGGATCGGCGGCTGGAGCTGCGTCTCCCACGTCTGCCCCTGCCACTGCTGCGTGTGCTCGACGGCGTGCGGGTCGTCGTACGCCTGCTGGCCGGGCCAGGCGGACTGCGGCGGGGTGGCGGCCTGGTGCCCGTACGGGTCCGGCGCCCCGTACCCCTCGTACGGCTGGTCGTACGGCTGGTTCGTCATCGGTCGGGTCACCCTCCTGCGAACGGCGGGAGCACCTCGACCGTGCCGCCGTCGGCCAGCCGTACCGTCTCATGCCCGCGGGTGCCCACGGGGTCGCCGTCGACCAGGAACGAGCAGCGCGACAGCACACGCGAGAGTTCGCCGGGGTGCCGCTCGCGCACCGCGTCGAGCGCCTCGGCGAGCGTGGCGGCCTCGTACGGCTCCTCGGCCACCCGGGCCGCGGCCTTCGCGGCGGCCCAGTAGCGCACCGTGACCTTTGCCATCTGGATCCTTAGTCGATCGGCAGTGAACACGGCCAGGCTAGCCCGCCCGTGCGACGGCCCAGTCCCCGATCCGGCGCAGCAGGTCCTCGCCGCAGGCGTGCTCGGCGTGGCCCATGCCGGGCTCCAGCCACAGTTCGCCGTGGTCACCGGCGGCCTCGGCCAGCATCCGGGGGTGGTCGACGGGGAAGTAGCCGTCCCGGTCGCCGTGCACGACGAGCAGCGGCACCGGGGCGATCCGGGGCACCGCCTCCACCGGCGACAGCGGCACCGGGTCCCAGTCCCGGTGGTGGATACGGGTGCGGAAGCCGTAGCGGCCCACGACCCGGCCCGCGGGGCGGGTCACCAGCCAGTGCAGCCGGCGCATCGGGGCGGTGCCCCGGTAGTACCAGCGGGCGGGCGCGCTCACCGACACCACGGCGTCCGTCCGGGCCGCCCCGCCCGCGCCGGTACCGCCGTCCGGACCGCCCCGGCCGTCGCCGCCGTACAGCGCCGCGTGCCGCAGGACCACCGAGCCGCCCATGGAGAAGCCGACGGTGACGACGCGGGCGTGTCCGAAACCGCGCGCCCAGGCGACGGCCGCCGCCAGGTCGTACACCTCGCGGTCGCCGACCGTGGAGCGCCCGCCGGAGGCGCCGTGGCCGCGGAAGGAGAAGGTGACGACGGCGCCGTGGCGGGCGAACGCGGCGGCGATCCGCCTGATGTGCGGGCGGTCCGCGTCACCCGTGAAGCCGTGCGCCACCACGAACACCGCGTCCCGCGCCCCCGCCGCGCCGGGCACCGCCGCGCCCGGTTCGTACACGGCGTCGACGCGCACGCCGTCGGCGGTGCGCAGGAAGGTCCGCGCGGGCACCCGGCCGGGCGTCCCGGCATACGGACGACGGGTGGAACGCGCCACATGACCTGCCCGACCAGAGCTCATGTCGGCTATTGTGCTGGGAAGAGGATCCGGGCAGCGTAGCCCCCGGGTCCTTTCGTGCTTTCGGAAGCGTTGTATACGACGCGGGAAACCGCAGGTGTACGGGCCGTCGGACGCATAGCGGCGCCCAGGGGCGCGGGAGCCGCGCAGTACGAAGCAGTGCCGCAAACGTCCTCGCAGGGACCGAGGAGGAACCAAGACGTTATGGGCGAGCGAACCGTGCACGACCGTGTGAGGACCCCCGCGTGGGGTCACCCCCCGACCGAGCGGGACCGGGAGTCCGGGGGAGGGGTGCGATGAGTTCTCTGCTGCTGCTGACCAACGCCCTCCAGCCGTCGACGGAGGTGCTTCCCGCGCTCGGCCTGCTGCTGCACAACGTGCGCGTGGCGCCCGCGGAGGGCCCGGCCCTCGTCGACACCCCGGGCGCCGACGTGATCCTCGTCGACGGCCGCCGGGACCTGCCGCAGGTGCGCAGCCTGTGCCAGCTGCTGCGTTCCACCGGCCCCGGCTGTCCGCTCCTCCTCGTCGTCACCGAGGGCGGCCTCGCCGCCGTCACCGCCGACTGGGGCATCGACGACGTCCTGCTGGACACCGCCGGCCCGGCGGAGGTCGAGGCCCGGCTGCGGCTGGCCATGGGCCGCCAGCAGATCACCGGCGACGACTCCCCCATGGAGATCCGCAACGGCGACCTGTCGGTGGACGAGGCGACGTACTCCGCCAAGCTCAAGGGCCGGGTCCTGGACCTGACCTTCAAGGAGTTCGAGCTGCTGAAGTACCTCGCCCAGCACCCGGGCCGCGTCTTCACCCGCGCCCAGCTCCTCCAGGAGGTCTGGGGCTACGACTACTTCGGCGGCACCCGCACGGTCGACGTCCACGTACGGCGGCTGCGCGCCAAGCTCGGCCCCGAGCACGAGTCGCTCATCGGCACCGTCCGCAACGTCGGGTACCGCTTCGTCACCCCCGAGAAGCCGGAGAAACCGGCGCGGGCCGCGGAGGAGGCCACGCCCCCGGCCGGCGGGCGGGCAAAGCGGGGCGAGGCGGACACCTCTGTCGCCCCGGCCGTCGCCGAGGTGCCGGCCGAGGCGTGACGGCGAGGGCGTAGCGCGTGTCCCGCACGTCGATACGCCCTGCCCAGAAGGGGTCCATCCGCGTAGACTCCGCGCGTGGCCAAGGTGACTCGGGATGATGTGGCGCGGCTGGCAGGGACCTCCACTGCCGTCGTCAGCTATGTCATCAACAACGGACCCCGGCCGGTCGCCCCGGCCACGCGGGAGCGTGTGCTCGCCGCGATCAAGGAACTGGGGTACCGGCCCGACCGGGTGGCCCAGGCGATGGCGTCGCGGCGCACGGACCTCATAGGCCTGATCATCCCGGACGCCCGCCAGCCCTTCTTCGGGGAGATGGCGCACGCGGTGGAGCAGGCCGCCTCCGAGCGCGGGAAGATGGTCCTGGTCGGCAACACCGACTACATCGGCGAGCGCGAGGTCCACTATCTGCGGGCCTTCCTCGGCATGCGCGTCTCGGGACTGATCCTCGTCAGCCACGCCCTGAACGACCTGGCCGCCGCCGAGATCGACGCCTGGGACGCCCGCGTGGTGCTGCTGCACGAGCGCCCCGAGGCCATGGACGACGTCGCCGTGGTCACCGACGACCTGGGCGGCGCCCAGCTCGCCGTACGCCATCTGCTGGAGCACGGCTACCCGTACGTGGCCTGCATGGGCGGCACCGCCGAGACCCCCGCCGTCGGCGACCCCGTCTCCGACCACGTCGAGGGATGGCGGCGCGCGATGCGGGAGGCCGGCCTGCCCACCGAGGGACGGCTCTTCGAGGCGCCGTACAACCGCTACGACGCCTATCAGGTCGCGCTGGGCATCCTCTCCGGCCCCGACCGCCCGCCCGCGGTCTTCTGCTCCACCGACGACCAGGCCATCGGCCTGCTGCGCGCGGCGCGCGAGCTGCGCATCGACGTGCCGGGCGAGCTGGCGGTGGCCGGGTTCGACGACATCAAGGAGGCGGCGCTGGCCGACCCGCCGCTGACGACGGTCGCCTCCGACCGCTCGGCGATGGCGCGGTCCGCCGTCGACCTGGTCCTCGACGACGGGCTGCGGGTGGCCGGCTCCCGGCGCGAGCGGCTCAAGGTGTTCCCGTCGCGGCTGGTGGTCCGGCAGTCCTGCGGCTGCCGGTAGCCGCCGCCGCACTGGCCCGGCCCTCGCCTTTCGCCTTGCGCTGAGCGCCTTTATATCGGGCATACGAGGTTCTGCCGGGCTTCTCAGCGTGCACTCAGACGGCTCTCATGCTCGGCCGTGATCCTCGTGGACATGACCGAGAGCTTCCGCCGCAGCGGCGAGTACGAGAACCCGTACCCGGGCCGGAACCCGTACCAGGGCGAGGCGCGGCACGCCGTCTCTCCCGTGAACCCCGAGTGGCCGCCCCCGCCCGCGCGGCCGCCGGTCCCGCCGGCCGCCGCTCCGGTTCCCGGGGAGCCCGCGCGCAGGCGGGCCCGGCGCGGACCGGTCGCGCTGCTCGCGGCCGTGGCGATCGTCGCGGCGGCCGTCGGCGGCGGCACCGCGTACGGCATCCAGGAGCTCACCGGCGGCGGCACGGTCGCCGCGAGCTCCACCGGCACCACCGCCGTCCCCGCCGGGCAGAAGGGCACGGTCGCCTCGGTGGCCCAGGCGGTCAGCCCGAGCATCGTCGAGATCAGCGCCGCCTCGAACACCGGCGCCTCCACCGGCTCCGGCGTGATCATCACCGCCGACGGCGAGATCATCACCAACAACCACGTCGTCTCGGGCGCCTCGTCGGTCGAGGTGACCACCAGCGACGGCAAGAAGTACACCGCCGAGGTGGTCGGCACCGACAGCGCGAAGGACCTGGCGCTGATCAAGCTGGGGGGCGCCTCCGGCCTCCCGGCGGCCACGCTCGGCGACTCGGACGCCGTGCGGGTCGGCGACCAGGTCGTGGCGATCGGCTCGCCCGAGGGGCTGACCGGCACCGTCACCAGCGGCATCGTCTCCGCCCTGGACCGGGACGTGACCGTGCCGACGGACGAGGAGCAGCAGCGGCCGGACGGCGGCTGGCCGTTCGAGTTCGGCGGCCGGCAGTTCAACGGCGACACCGGGTCCTCCACGACGACGTACAAGGCGATCCAGACCGACGCCTCCCTCAACCCGGGCAACTCCGGCGGCGCGCTGATCGACATGAGCGGCCGCATCATCGGGATCAACTCCGCGATGTACTCGGCGGCCGGCTCCTCCGCCGACGCGGGCAGCGTCGGCCTCGGCTTCGCCATCCCGATCGACACCGTCAAGGCGGACCTGGCCAAACTGCGCGCGGGCGCCGACGGCTAGGGTCCGCCTGGCACGGCACCCGCGCCCCGGTCCGGCACCGCGCCGCACGGGCGGGCGCGGACGTGCGACGCTGAAGGCGTTGTCACCCCTACCCGACCGCACCCGAGGACCATCCAGCCATGAGCCCCGCAGACGGCGACCGTGACCCCCAGCGCATCCTGATCGTCGACGACGAACCGGCGGTGCGCGAAGCCCTCCAGCGCAGCCTCGCCTTCGAGGGGTACGGCACCGAGGTCGCCGCCGACGGCGCCGAAGCCCTGGAGAAGGCGGCGGCCTACCGGCCCGACCTGGTGGTCCTCGACATCCAGATGCCCCGCATGGACGGCCTGACCGCCGCCCGCCGCATCCGGGCCGCCGGCGACACCATCCCGATCCTCATGCTCACGGCCCGCGACACGGTCGGCGACCGGGTGACCGGGCTGGACGCGGGCGCCGACGACTACCTGGTCAAGCCGTTCGAGCTGGACGAGCTGTTCGCCCGCATCCGCGCCCTGCTGCGCCGCAGCTCCTACGCGGCGGCCGTGGCGGCGGCCTCGGCCGAGGAGGAGGACGTCCTGGCCTTCGCCGACCTGCGGATGAACCTGGCGACGCGCGAGGTGACCCGGGGCGGGCGGCCGGTGGAGCTGACCCGCACCGAGTTCACCCTGCTGGAGATGTTCCTGGCCCACCCGCGCCAGGTCCTCACCCGGGAGCAGATCCTCAAGGCGGTCTGGGGCTTCGACTTCGAGCCGTCGTCCAACTCCCTGGACGTGTACGTGATGTACCTGCGCCGCAAGACCGAGGCCGGCGGCGAGCCGCGCCTCGTCCACACCGTCCGGGGCGTCGGCTACGTACTGCGGCAGGGCGGCGCCGAGTGATCAGGCGGTACCGTGCCCTGCCCCTGCGCTCGCGGCTGGCCCTGCTGGTGGCGGCGGCGGTCGCGTTCGCCGTCGCGGCGGCGGCCGTGGCGTGCTGGTTCGTGGTGAAGAACGTCCTGATGAACTCGCTCGACGACGCGTTGCGGGCCAGCCGCATGGACCGGGCCCAGGTGACGCAGTACGTCGACCTCAGGACCGGCCTGTGCCTGCACGAGTCCACCGCGCAGGAGCCCAACCTGTTCGACTCCACCGTCCAACTGGTGGACCGGCAGGGCCAGAGCTGTCTCATCATCGGCACCGAGGAGGTGGCGCTGACCCGCGCCGACCACGACGTGGCCGAGGGGACCTCCCCCGGCGTCCTCCACAACGCCACCGGGGCGGACGGCACCAAGTACCGCGTCTTCACCTACGCCGTGCCCGGCCTGCGGGACGTGGCCGTCTCCGCGGCCCGGCCCCTGGACGAGGTGAACGGCTCCCTCAGCAACCTCGCGCTGGTACTCGTCTTCGTCGCCGGTGCCGGAGTGGTCGGCGCGGGCGCCGCCGGACTGTGGGTGGCCCGCACCGGCCTGCGCCCGGTGGACGAGCTGACCCGCGCCGTGGAGCACGTGGCCCGCACCGAGGACCTCACCGTCCGCATCCCCGTGGAGGACGGCGACGAGGACGAGATCGCCCGCCTGTCCCGCTCCTTCAACTCGATGACGTCCGCCCTGGCCAGCTCCCGGGAGCTCCAGCAGCAGCTCATCGCGGACGCCGGGCACGAGCTGCGCACGCCCCTGACGTCGCTGCGTACCAACATCGAGCTCCTTACCCGCAGCGAGGAGACCGGCCGCCCGATCCCGGAAGCCGACCGCAAGGCGCTCCTGGCCTCGGTGAAGGCCCAGGTGACGGAGTTGGCCGCGCTCATCGGCGACCTCCAGGAGCTGTCTCGCCCCGAGCAGGACCAGCACACCGGCGCCAAGACCCGGATCGTCGCCTGGCACGATGTCGTCGAATCCGCCCTGCGCCGCGCCCGGCTGCGCGGCCCGGAACTGACGATCACGGCGGACGTAGGGCCGTGGTACGTCCGCGCGGAACCGGCCGCGCTGGAGCGGGCGGTGGTCAACATCCTGGACAACGCGGTCAAGTTCAGCCCGGAGGGCGGCACGATCGAGGTGCGGCTCGCCGACGGCGTCCTCACCGTCCGCGACCACGGGCCCGGCATCGCCGACGACGAACTCCCCCGAGTCTTCGACCGGTTCTGGCGCTCCCCCTCCGCCCGCGCCCTGCCCGGCTCCGGCCTCGGCCTGTCGATCGTCGCCCGTACGGTGCAGCAGGCGGGCGGCGAGGTCCGGCTGACCGCTGCGGAGGGCGGCGGCACGATGGCGACGATCCGGCTGCCGGGGGCACCGACACCGCCACCGGACGAACCGCCGCCGGCCTGAGGGAGCCCCCTCAGCGCCCTCAGCCCTTGACGCCCGCCAGGAACGACGACCAGGAGCCCGCGCCGAACACGATCACCGGGCCCGCCGAGAGCTTGCTGTCACGGACCGGGACCATGCCGGGGCAGTTGTCGGCGACCTCGACGCAGTTGTTGGCTCCCCCGTCGCTGTAGGACGACTTCCGCCACGCGGCGGTGGTGAGGTCAGAAGCTCGGTTCATGGATACGCGCTCCCTTCGTCAGCCCCGTCAGGAATGACGACCAGGAATCGGCGTCGAACACGATCACCGGGCCCTCCGACAGCTTGCTGTCACGGACCGGGACCATGCCGGGGCAGTCGTCGGCGACCTCCACGCAGTTGTTGTCTCCCCCATCGCTGTAGGACGACTTACGCCACGCAGCGCTGGTGAGGTCAGAGGCTCGGTTCATGGGTACCGCTCCCTTCATCAGCTCTTCACGCCCGCCAGGAACGACGTCCAGGAGCCCACGCCAAACACGATCACCGGGCTCGCCGAGAGCTTGCTGTCACGGACCGGGACTGCGCCGGGGCAGTTGTCGGCGATCTCGACACAGTCGTTGGCTCCCCCTTCGCTGTAGCTCGACTTGCGCCACACTGCGGTGGTGAGGTCGGGGGTACCCGTCATGATCTGTGCTCCTCCAGTACGTCCCTGATGAACGCGAGCGAGTCCGACGGGGACAACGCCAGGTCGCGGAGCCGATCGTAGGACAACCGCTGTCGAAGAACTTCGTGCAACTCCTCGATCAACCGGCTGCATCCGTTGCCTTCCTTGTAGACAACAGCGCTTCCGTCACTCTGCCAAAGCAGCGTCAGCGATCCGTTCATATGGTGGTGCGCTCCCGCCGAGAACGGCAGTACCTGAAGCGCCACATTGGGCCACAGCGCGGCGGCCTCAAGATGCAGCACCTGGTCCTCCCAGGTCTTGCCCTGGGCAGCGGGCCGTCGGAGCGCGAACTCGTCCACGATGATGCGCACTTCCGGTTCCGGCTTCTGCCTCAGCAGGTACTGGCGCCCGAGCCGCGCGGCCACCTGCTCCTCGACGGCCTCCTCACCGTCCGCCGTTGTCTGGGCGCCAGACAACACCTCCCGAGCGAAGTCCTCGGTCTGGAGCACGCCCGGGATGCCGGGCGAGAAGACCCACATGATCCGCGCCGTCGCCTCCAGCGCCATGTACTCCTTGTACTGGTCCTTGAACGCGTCCAGCCGAGCCGCCTTCCAGTGGCTCAACAGCAGGTCACCGGTACCGTAGTACTCGTCCAGGTCCTCTATGACCGTCACCTTGGACAGCCGCTCACCCGTCTCCAGGCGGCTCAGATAGCTCTTCTCGTAGCCGGTCTCCTCGGCCAGTTGCCCCAGAGACTTCCCGGCCTTCTCCCGCAGGACCCTGAGCGTCTGCCCGAGCATCGCCCGCCCGGAAACCCGCTGAGCGTCAACCTTCTCGCCCACGTCATCCCTCCCCGTTGCCTGGGCGCCAGACAACGCCGAACCTCTTCCGCAGCGTACGCGCCATCAGTGACCATCGAGGCACGAACGGTAATCACCGCTCGTCAACCACCCCTTGCCAAGCCCCGGAAGGGCACCCCCATGCCTCTGCGCCTCCGCCTGCGCCTCGCCGGACTCTGCGAGACCGCCCTGCTCTCCCTCGTACGGCTCCTGCTGCCCACCGAGGGACGCCACCGCGCCACGGCGCTGCCGTCTCCCCCGGCACCCCCGCACTCCTCGCCCCTCGCCCCGGAGCCCGTCTGGCTCGACACCCCGCTCGTGCGCCCCTACCTGCTCGCCCGCGAAGGTCACCCGGCGGAGGTGTACGCATGAGGCTGCTCCCCTGGACGGGCGAGGACGGCAAGCCCTGCTACCTCAGCAGCGACGACCCGGAGAGCCGGCTCTCACGGCTCGCCGATGACATCGAGGCCGCCCAACTGCGCTCCGCCGTGGAGGTACGGCAGGGGCCAGGGCCGTGCTCGGTGACGCCAAGGCCGGTGAGCGGGCCGTGCGGTTCGCGCTCACCCGGGCCACCGAGTCCCTGGAGGACGTACTCCGGGTCGCCGTCAGCCGGGGAGCCCCATTGCCCGACGAGGCCCCCTCCCCCTCCTGACTCCGACTCGGCGCTCGCTCCCGCTGATCCGGGAACGCGGCAACCCTCCCCCCGCCCGCGGCGACTATCCGGCGACCATCCCCACGCACGGAACGGAACCCGCATGGATGAGATGACTCGTGGCAAGCCCCGGCACCGCAGGCGCGGGAAGACGACGGCACTCGCGGCCGGCGTCCCCCTCGCACTGATCGCCGCAGGCGTGTTCGTCGTCGGCGCGCACGCGCAGCCTCAGGCGGCGGCGGCCGAGGTGCCCGCGTGGGCGACGGCGACCGCCGACGGATTCGCCTCCGTGGACTCCCTCGGCCAGAACGGCACGTATGGCGGGCGGGGCGGGCAGATCGTCACCGTGCGAACCCAGGCCGAGCTGGAGAAGTACGCCACAGCCGCCGAGCCGTACGTCATCATCGTCGCCGGGACGATCACCATGAACCCCGTCGGCAAGGAGATCAAGGTCGCCTCGGACAAGACGATCATCGGCTCCGGCGCCTCCGGGCACATCGTCGGCGGCGGTTTCTTCCTCGGCCCCGGCGTGCACAACGTGATCATCCGGAACCTGACGATCCGGGACTCGTACCAGGGCGTCTGGAACGACAAGGACCACGACTACGACGCGATCCAGATGGACGGCGCCCATCACGTCTGGATCGACCACAACGACCTGCGGCACATGGCGGACGGGCTCATCGACGTCCGCAAGGACAGTACGAACATCACCGTGTCGTGGAACAAGCTGAGCGACAACAACAAGGCGTTCGGCATCGGCTGGACCGAGAACACCGTCACCGACATCACGATCCACCACAACTGGATCCGCGAGACCGAGCAGCGCAATCCGTCCACGGACAACGCCGCCCACGCGCACCTCTACAACAACGTCCTGGAGGACACCCCGGGGACCGCCATCACCTCCTCCTACGGCAACTACGCGCGCGGGAAGACGAGGATGGTCCTGGAGAACTCCTACTTCCAGGGCGTCAACAACCCCGTCATCAAGGACGCCACGGCGTCGGTCGTGCAGCGCGGCAACGTCTTCTCCGGCACCAGCGGGCGCAACGAGAGCGGCGGCACGGCCTTCGACCCGAAGACGTACTACGGCTACACCCTCGACAAGGCGGCGGACCTGCCCGCACTGCTCAAGTCGGGTGCCGGGCCGCGCGGCTCCCTGGGGACCACGGCGGCCTCGGTCACAGCCGCCCCCGCAGCCGCCGCGGCCACCGCCCTCACCGTCGCCAAGGACGGCTCCGGGCAGTACTCCACCGTCCAGGCCGCCGTGAACGCCGTCCCCGCGAACAACCCGAGCCGGGTCGTCATCGCGGTCAAGCCGGGCACGTACCGCGAGACGGTGAAGGTCCCCTCCAACAAGCCGCACGTCACCATTCAGGGCACGGGCGCGAGCCGCAAGGACACGGTGATCGTCTACAACAACGCCTCCGGCACCCCCAAGCCGGGCGGCGGCACCTACGGCACCGGCGGCAGCGCCACCGTCGCCGTCGAGGCGGACGACTTCCAGGCCCGCAACCTGACCATCGCCAACGACTTCGACGAGAAGGCCAACCAGCACATCTCCGGCCACCAGGCCGTGGCCCTGCGCACGGCGTCGGACAAGGTGTTCCTGGACTCGGTGATCGTCGAGGGCGACCAGGACACCCTCCTGCTCGACACGGCGGCGAAGGACCGGCTGGGCCGCGTCTACATGGCCGACTCCTATGTCGTCGGCAACGTCGACTTCATCTTCGGCCGCGCAACCGCCGTGATCGACCGCTCGGTCATCACCCTGAAGAAGCGCTGGGACGGCACCTCCGCCGGCTACGTCACGGCCCCGAGCACGGCCGCCGGCCGCAAGGGCATCCTGATCGCCAACTCCACGGTGAACGGCGCCGTCTCGGACCGCACCTTCTACCTCGGCCGCCCCTGGCACGCGGGCGGCGACGCCACGCTGGACCCGCAGACGACGGTCCGCAACACCGCCCTCAGCGCCGCGATCAGGACCACACCCTGGACCGACATGAGCGGCTTCTCCTGGAAGGACGACCGCTTCGCGGAGTACAAGAACACCGGCCCCGGCGCGGGCGCGGCGAGCGCCGACCGCCCGCACCTGACCGACGCCCAGGCGGCGGACCAGGAGGTCCGGGACTGGCTCGGCGACTGGTCGCCGACCGCCTCCTGAACCCCGTACCGCCCGTCCGCACCAGACCCGTGCCGAGGGCCCGGGACGCGCACGCGCCCCGGGCCCTCGGCCGTACCCCCGTACCCCCGTACCCCCTGAAGCCCGCTTACCGCACGATCGTGATCCGGTCGGCCGCCGGGGGCTCGATCGGATCGGTCGCCGAGGAGTTGGCCGCAAGGTACTCCTCCAGCGCCGTCAGGTCGTCGGCGCCCACGAGGTCGTTGGTGCCCTGGCCCAGCGTCGGGAAGCCGTCGCCGCCGCCCGCGAGGAAGCTGTTCGACGCGACGCGGTAGGTGGCCGACGGGTCGACGGCCTGGCCGTTCAGCCGGATCGAGTCGGTGACCACCCGGTCGGCGCCGGTCTTCGTCAGGTCCAGCGTGTACGTCAGCCCGGACGAGATCTGCAGAATCCTCGGCGCCGCCTCGTTGGCACCGCTCACCTGCTCCTTGAGGATCTGGATCAGCTGGGCGCCGGTGATGTCCTGGAGGTTGACCGTGTTGGCGAACGGCTGCACGGCGAAGACCTCCGCGTACGTCACCACGCCGTCGCCCTCGCCGCCCTTGGCCGCGTAGGTCAGGGGCGCGCGGATACCCCCGGAGTTCATCAGCGCGAGATCGGTCTCCGGGTCCAGCTCCTTGCCGTACGCGAGCTGCGCGTCGGCGATCAGATCGCCGAGCGGGGACTCGGTGCCGCTGTTGCCGATGTCGCCGGAGATGTGGCCGACGGGGCGGTCGCCGATCGGGGCGGCCAGGATGTTCCACCGGTCGATCAGCTCGGTGATGTCGGGTGCCTTGGGGACGTCCCGGGTGACCACGTGGTTGGCCGACTCCACCGCCGTACGGGCGATGTCTCCGGTACGGCGGTCGTAGGTCAGCGTGGTGTCCGTGTACAGGCGGCCGAAGGACGAGGCCGAGGTGACCATGCGGGGCTGGCCGGCCGGGTCAGGGATCGTGCAGACGTACGCGTGGTGGGTGTGCCCCGTGACCAGCGCGTCCACCCGCGGGGTGACCTTCTTCGCGATCTCCACGATCGGCCCGGAGATCCCGTCGCCCGCGCCCGGCGCGTCACAGTCGTAGTTGTAGGAGCCCGAGGCGGGGAGGCCGCCCTCGTGGACCAGCGCCACGATCGACTTCACCCCCTGGCGCTGGAGCACCTTGGCGTACTTGTCGATCGTCTCGACCTCGTCCTTGAAGGCGAGGCCCTTGACGCCCTCGGCGGAGACGACGTCCGGGGTGGCCTCCAGCGTCACCCCGATGAAGCCGATCTTGACGTCCTTCTTCTGCCACACCCAGTACGGCTTGAGGATCGGCTTGCCGGTCTTCTCGTCCAGGACGTTCGCCGCGAGGTACGGGAAGTCGGCGCCCTCGAACTCCCGCCCGCCGTAGCAGCCGTCGGTGGGGTGGCAGCCGCCGTTCTGGAGGCGGGCCAGCTCCCTGGCGCCCTCGTCGAACTCGTGGTTGCCGACGGAGGTGACGTCCAGGCCGAGCCGGTTCAGCGCCTCGATGGCCGGCTCGTCGTGGAAGAGGCCGGACAGCAGCGGCGAGGCGCCCACCATGTCGCCGCCGGCGGCGGTGATGGAGTACGGGTGGCCCTTGCGGGCCTGGCGCAGATGGGTGGCGAGGTACTCCACGCCGCCCGCGTCGACCGTCTTCGTGGTGCCGTCGGGCTGGAGCTCGGTGACCCGGCCGGAGGAACCGGCCGGCGGCTCCAGGTTGCCGTGCAGGTCGTTGAAGGACAGCAGCTGCACGTCCTGGTAGCGGCCCGGCTTGTGGCTCGTGGTCTTCTCGCCGGCGCTCGCGGTCTGCGGCAGCGCCGCCACCAGCGCGCCGGCGGTCGCGAGCCCGGCGGCGGCCGCGAGCAGCCGGGACGTACGGCGCCCGCGGCGCGGTCGCGGGTGGGATGTGGCTGGCATACGCCCCCCTGTGGGTCGGTGTTCTCGTGGCCTGGCGGACGCGACAGGTACGGGCGCAGCCTAGAGTCAACGCGCGTAGCGCGACAGGGGTTTCCGGGTTACACCTTGGTCTCCCCCGTGCCGCCACTTTGCCCGGCCCGCCCCTTACCCTCGTACGCATGACCAGCGACGACACCGCACGGCCCGGCAGCCGCACCCGCTCGATCGAGACCCACGCCGCGCTCACCGGGGAGCAGACCGAGGCCGTCCTCGCCCTGCTCACCGACGCCGCCCGCACCGACGGGCAGCAGGCGGTGTCCGAACAGGGACGCCTCCAGCTGCGCGGCGGGGAACGCGCGGGCGTCGCGCACCTGCTGCTGACCGTCGGCGGCGAACTCGTCGGCTACGCCCAGCTGGAGGACACCGACCCGGTGGAGCCGCCCGCCGCCGAGCTGGTGGTGCACCCCGGGCACCGGGGGCAGGGACACGGCCGGGCGCTCGGCGCGGCCCTGCTCGCCGCCTCCGGCAAGCGGCTGCGGATCTGGGCGCACGGCGGCCACTCCGCCGCCCGGCACCTGGCCCAGGTGCTGGGCCTCAGCCTCTTCCGCGAACTGCGCCAGATGCGGCGCCCGCTGACCGGGTTCGAGCTGCCCGAGCCGGTGCTGCCCGAGGGCGTGCGCGTGCGCACCTTCGTCCCCGGGCAGGACGACGCGGCGTGGCTCGCCGTGAACGCCGCCGCGTTCGCCCACCACCCGGAGCAGGGCTCCCTCACCCAGCGGGATCTCGACGACCGCAAGGCCGAACCGTGGTTCGACCCGGCCGGCTTCTTCCTCGCCTTCCGCGGCGACGACCTCGTCGGCTTCCACTGGACCAAGGTGCACGCGGCCGAACGGCTGGGCGAGGTGTACGTCGTCGGCGTCCGCCCCGGCGCCCAGGGTGGCGGCCTCGGCAAGGCCCTCACCACGATCGGCCTGCGCCACCTGGCGGAGCGGGGACTGCCGACGGCGATGCTCTACGTCGACGCCGACAACCAGGCGGCGGTGTCCGTCTACGAACGGCTGGGATTCACCACGCACGAGACGGACCTGATGTACCGCACGGAGACGTGAGGCGACGGGGAGACGTGCGGCGACGGGGTACGAGGCCGCCGGGCGGCGTACGGGGCGGTCCCCCGGCGTCCCCGGCGTCCTCAGCGGTGCTCGCTCGCCGGCGGCGTGTCACGCCGCCCCGGCGGGGGACCCTCCGCCCGCGCGGGACGGTGCCGCCCGCCGCCGCAGGGGCTCGGGCCCGCACGCCGCCCACAGGGCCCCCGCTCCGGCCAGCGCCAGGGCCCACCGGTCATGGGCCGCCGCCCACCGCTCGTCGTCCGGCGGCACGAACAGCGCCCAGCGCTCGGGAAGCACCAGCGGCGCGAGCACGGCCGCGGTGAGCAGGACCGCCGCCACCGCCCGCCCCGGCCGCGCCTCGTCCGTCAGCCGCAGCGCCGCCGCCGCTCCGGCGAGCGCGAACCCGCAGACGACGCCCGCCTCCAGGGTGAGGCCGGCCACCGGGGGCCGCGCCGTCGCCGGGGCGAGCAGCAGCACCGCCGCCCACCACAGCGCGGCCCACGGCATGACCAGGGCGGCTCGCAGCGCCTGCCGCAGCGGGCGCCGGACCGGCACCGGGGCGGTGAGCTGCCGGGCCGGATCGTCCAGCAGGAAGGCCAGGCCGAGCCCGCCGGCCAGCGCGGCGCCCCGCAGCGCCGTGAGCGTCACCCAGGGGCTCGGCTCACCGTCCGCCAGCCGGGGCAGCGCGGCGAGCAGCAGCCCCACGGCCCCGGCGGCCCCCAGCGCCCGCCACGGCAGCGTGCGCCACACCGGGCCCGCCAGCGCCCGGATCACTCGCACCGGTCCGCCTGCCCGGGCGCGGCCACCCCGAGCAGCCGCGCCGCCTGCGCGGTCGTCACCTTCGGGGAGGTCAGCTCGCTCCAGTGCTCCTTCACCTTCGCCGTGACCTCGGCGCGCGGCCGGCCCAGCAGTTCCCGTACGACGTCGGTCTGCCCCTCGGTCATGGTCAGCGGGTCGGTCGGCGACAGGACGACCGCCGAGCCGGTCACGCTGTCGTCGAGGCGGACCCGGCGCAGGGCCCCCGTCGGGTCGTCCTGCCAGCCCAGGGCGAGCCACATCACGGTGACCATCCGGCCGTCGCACATGTCGCCGGCCGTCCGCTCGTGGCCCCCGACCAGCACGGCGGCGACGGCGGTGGAGAACTCCGGCACGCGGTTGCCGCCCCAGGCGGTACCGACCGTCACCTGACGCGGCGCGGTCAGCGGGGGCAGGGCGGCGTCGCCGTCCAGGCCGTACCGGGCCTCGATCCGCTGCCGGACGAGCAGCGGCTGCCGTGCCGCGGCGCCCCCGGCCAGCGACTGGACCTTCTCCACGACCCCGGCCCAGGTACCGGCCCGTGCCGTCCACTCGGGGAAGGCGCAGTACGTCGACCGCCCCCGCTCGACGCGGCGCTGCTCCTTCTCCGGGGTGACGGAGGCCCGCTCGCGCGCCGCCGTCGGCTGCGGCGACGGCGACAGGCCCGCGGACTGCCCGACGGCGCCCAGCACCGCCAGGGCCAGCGTCCCCGCGACCCCGGCCCGCACGGCGAGGTTCCGGCCGCCCGCGGCGAGCACCGCGAGGCAGGCGGCGCACAGCGCCACGCCCGCCAGGTACAGGGCGTGCCAGGCAGCGGGCCGTCCCAGCAGGCCGGAGGGCAGCGGGCCGCCGCCGGCCTCGGTGACGACCGGCACCAGCCAGTCGCTCGCCACCCCGCTGCCGACCAGCGCGGTGCCCAGCACGAGCGTGAACAGCAGCACCTTCTCGTTCCGCTCACACCCCCTCATCGCACGACCCGCCCCGACCGGTTCACGATCGCAGCCCGCGGGGTCCTCCGGACCCGGCGCCCACCAGCGGCACGACTGCCCGGGGCTGGGCGGCCTCCCCGTTGGACGGAGCCGCGGCCGCCCACGGCGGGAAGGGACGTGCCGGGGGGTGTCCGCCCGCAGCGGTTGGCGCGTCAACCCGGGTGCGTTGGTCACCGACCGATTCCGCGCCGTTCCGAGGACGGACACCCCCCGGCGCGGCCCGACCCACCCCCCACCCTGGGCGCTACGCGCACCCCCACCGGAGCCGCACAGGCGCCGCAGGCACCAAGGCGCACC